>NZ_MPBM01000032.1:0-172768 GCF_001907715.1 Pseudomonas sp. BTN1
ATACGGGGTCTGGTACGGTTTCGTGGGCGCGGAGAGGTGTATAAGAGCCAGATCCCATTCCCATCGTTCGCCGCTGGTACAGGGCTGGGTGGCGAGAAAGGCTGGCAAGCCCTCGGTTTCGCCGCCCACCACGCGTTTGACGGGCAGCCCCCGAGCCACTGCTGCCGCACCACCGGCGTGATCGGCGTCGGCATGGCTGAGCAGCATCATGTCCAACTGCCCTACCCCGAGTTTTTTCAACGACGGCAACACGACGCGCGCGCCGAGGTCGACAGGCCCCGAGCGCGGCCCGGCATCGTAGAGCAAGGTGTGATGGCGGGTGCGCAGGATCAGTGCCTGCCCCTGGCCGACATCCAGTTGCACCACATCGACCTGTCCGTGGGGCACCCACTCCCGGGGCGGGAAAACGGCCATCAACAACATGGGCCAGCCCAACACCCGGAACGGCACCCCTTTGGGCAGCAGTAACACCACTGCGCCCATCAGGCTGACCAGCCAATACGCCAGCGGCACCTCGGGCGGCACCCGGGCCGGCAATTGCCCGGCCGGCAGCGCCAGACCCTTGAACAATCCGTCCAGCGCGCCGCCGGCCAGCCACAGCACAGCTTCCCCCGCCAGCGGCACCCACAACAACGCCGTGCCCAGCAGCGCCAGGGGCAGCACCACCAGGCTGATCCACGGCACGGCAAACAGATTGGCCACCGGTGCGCTGAGGCTGATGGGCAAACCCAACACCAGCAACACCGGAAACAAGCCAATGGCAATCAACCACTGAGGCCGGGTCCACGCCTGCCAGACGCTCCACGGCCCCAAGCGCCCGCCGAACGCCAGCAACAATACCGCGACCGCCGCAAACGATAACCAGAACCCTACCTGCAGGCTGGCCAAGGGCTCCAGCACCAGCACGCCGTTCAGCGCCAGCAGCAACGGCCACCACAGCCCCAAATGGCGGAAACGCAGACGCCACAGCAACACCAGGCCGACCATCATACAAGCCCGCTGCACCGGCACGCCAAACCCCGCCAGCAGGCCATAACCCAACGCTGCGCCAAAAGCCAGGCCGCACGCCCACGGCAGCCACGGCCAGGTTCGTGGCCAGCAACCATAGCGCGCCAATACCGCGACAAAGCCGTAGATCAAGCCCGCCAACAAGCCGATATGCTGCCCGGAAATCACCAGCAGATGCACCGTGCCCGTGTCCTGCAACACCTGCCAATCCTCAGGCGCCAAGCCGGAACCGTCGCCCAATACCAACGCCGCCAAGCCCGCCTCGCGGCCTTGGGCATCCACCGCCATCACGCGCTGGCGAACAGCATCGCGCCAGGCATTGCGGGCCGGTGCGAGGCGTTCACCATCTTTTACCGTTGCAGTGGCACCGATACGCTGGGCCAGCAGCCAGGCTTCGTGGTCAACTCCATGAAAATTGAGCAGGCCCGCAGGCCGCTTGAGTGTCAGCGCCAGGCGCCAGCGTTCGCCGCTGTTCACCACTGGCCCGCCGTGCCAGGACACGCGGATACGTTTGGGCAGCCGCCCCTTGCGCAACCGGCCGTCGGCCAGTTCAAAGCGCACGCCCGTAACCGTCTGCTGGGGCAAGCCGACCACACGCCCCTCCACCCAACGAGTCTGCCCATCCAGGGCCGGCTGCAGTCGATCATCCAACGCCCGCTGCGCGCTGAAGCAAGCCCAGCTCAACCCCACCAGAAAAAAGGCCAAGGGATAGGACCGAAAAGGCAACAGCATCAAGGCCAGCACCAGCATGCCCAATAACGCGGCGCCGGGCGGCAGGGCCGGCAACCAACGCAACATCAGCAACCCCAGCGCCAACGCCAACATCCCTGTCTTCATGGACCATCCTTTTCCCGTGATCCACTCAGTCTTAGCCGGCTGAACGACAGCGCCTATGATGTTTTGTCACAAAGTCTGAATTTTCTGTTTATAGAATCCGGGCATACTTGCCCCTCGAATTGACCTGGACCCCATATGCCCCGGCGCTTATTCAAACGGTACATGCCAGACCCCAGCAGTATCAGGGAACACAAGTCATTACAGTTTCTTGGCACGCTGCTGCATGACCCCAACCTCTGGCACCTGAACCGGCACTCCGTGGCGCGCGCCATGGCGGTGGGTTTATTTGCGGCGTTTATCCCGATTCCGTTGCAGATGTTGCTCGCCGCAGTGCTCGCGATCTCGGTGCGCGGCAATATGCCCATCGCCATCAGCCTGGTGTGGTTGACCAACCCCATCACCATGCCGGTGGTGTTCATCTGCACCTATATGACCGGCGCCTGGCTGATGAACGTGCCGCCACGCAGCTTGCCCGACAACCTGACGTGGGAATGGATCAGCGGCCAGTTGAGCACACTCTGGCAGCCGTTCCTGCTGGGTTCGGTGGTATTGGGGGTAGTATTGGGCGCCCTGGCCTATTGCCTGACCATGGCGTACTGGCGCTGGTGGGTGGCGCACCAGTGGAAAAAACGCAAACTGCGTAGGCGCTGAGCGCTAACGGGCCAGCAAGTGCAAATGCACCCGCAGGCCCTGCCCGGTATTTTCCGCCCATAAGCGACCGCCCTGGCGCTGCACGGCGTTGCGGGCAATGCTCAGGCCCAGGCCGAAACCACCATCGCCGGGCCGCGAGCCGTCCAGGCGGGTAAAGGGCGCGAAGATGCGCTCCAGATCATCCTCAGCAATCCCAGCGCCCTGGTCCTGCAGCCAGATATGCCAATAGTCCCCTTCACGACAGCCGTCGAGTTGCACGCTGCCGCCCGTGGGCGAGTGGCGTATGGCGTTGCGCAGGATATTTTCAAGGGCCTGGGCCAGTGCATTCAGGTTGCCGCGTACCCAACTGTCCGCGGGTAACAGGCACGGCAAGCGCGATGCGGGCCAACCGCTTTCAAAACACGCGTTCTCGCGCAAGATGTCCCATAACGCCTGGAGCTGAATGTCTTCCTGGGGCAGCGGCGTTGTTTCGCTGTCGAGCCACGCCAGTTGCAGGCTGTCTTCCACCAGGCGCTGCATGGCGTCGATTTCCCGGCCCAGGCGCTCGCGCAGCTTGGCCGGGTCTTGCTCGCTGTCGCAGGCTACCCGCAGGCGGCTCAAGGGTGTGCGCAGTTCATGGGACATATCGCGCAGCAACTGCTGCTGCAAACGCACGGTGCCCTGCAAGCGTTCGGACATATGGTCAAAGGCGCGGCCCAACTCGCCCAGTTCATCCTGGCGGCTGGTGGCATCGCGAGACATCCGCGTATTGAGTTGGTCCGCACGCCAGGCATTGGCCTGCTCGCGCAATTGATTGAGGGGCATGATCAACAGCCGGTAGAGGCCGATGCACAGCAACAGGGTAAACAGGCCGGGAATCACACCATTGGTGACCACCCGCCAGAACAGTTGATAGCGCCCTGGCATAAAACGCTGCGGCAGCTCGATCACCAGCGACCCCGCGCCAGGGTCGACCGGAAACGGCACCTTCATCCAGGGCAGGCCAATGACATGCCGGCTGACCGGCCAATCCAATCCGCGCAAAAACGTCAGGCGCTGGCTTTCCTTGTCACTCAAGGGCGTGCTGCCCAGGGACTGTAGATCGTTACCGATCACCCCCACCCAAGTGCTTTCGCGCTCGGCCATCCGCCGCAGCCAGGCGTCCACGCCGGCGCTGCCTTGAGTGCTCCACGCCAGCTCGGCACCCGCGGCATAGCCAGTGAGAATCTCCCGCGACTTGTCCGACAGGTACGCGCTCTGCTGCTCCATGTAGCGGCCCCAGGACCAACTGAGCCAGATCATCAGCAAACAGAAGGCGATCAACAGACAGGCCAGCTTCCAGAACAACGAGTGCCTGCCGGGCAATCGCTCAAAGCCCTTCATCGTGACCGCTCAGCACGTAGCCCTTGCCCCATACGGTGCGTACTTCACGCTCGATGTAACCGATGGCCTTGAGCTTGCGGCGGATCTGGCTGACATGCATGTCGAGGCTGCGGTCATGGGGCGCATACCCGCGCTGCAACACCTGCTGATACAGGAAGGCTTTGCTGAGGACTTCTTCGGCATTGCGGTGCAGGGTTTCCAGCAGGCGGTATTCGCTGCGCGTGAGCCCGGCCCACTGGTCCTGGCAGGACACATCGCAGCGTTCATCATCAAAGTGCAGCACCCGGGCATGTTCAGGGACCGAGGCGCGCGGCGGTTCGGGCCGGCGATCCAGGGCAACGCGGCGCAGGATCGCTTCAATTCGCACGCACAGTTCAACCATGCTGAACGGCTTGGGCAAATAGTCGTCCGCGCCCAGGCGAAAACCGCTGATACGGTCGGCTTCAGCGCCCAGGGCCGACATCAGGATCACGGGCATGGCGTGGCTCTGGCGCAAATGGGTGAGGATCGACAAACCGTCCAGCCCCGGCAGCAGAATGTCCATCAGCACCAGGTCGAAGGCCTGGGCGCGGGCCAGTTGCAGGCCCTGCTGGCCGTTCTGGCACCAGGTCACCTGGAAGCCGCTGCGGCCAAGCTGCTCGTGCACGTAGGCGCCCAACACCGGGTCGTCTTCGATGGTCAGGATACTGGGTAGGCCAACTGCTACGGGAGTCATTAGCGTCTGCAAGTCATTCTCAATCACTGATTATTCAAGATTAAACGTTCACAGGCAATCGCCACCCGGCGCCGAATGGCCCGAAGATTGCCGCATGTCATTAATTTGCAAGATTCCAGACCGTGCAAATGGCTACACTGCGCAGGTGGCGCGGGCCGGATGCCGGCGTGGATCATTGATAACAACGTGGTAGCAGGAGAGTGGCGTGCTTAGAAGAATGGGGATAAAAGGCCGCGTACTGTTGCTGACCTTATTACCGACCAGCCTGATGGCGCTGTTGTTGGGCGGCTATTTCACCTGGATGCAGCTCTCGGAGTTGCAGACCCAACTGCTGCAACGCGGCGAAATGATCGCCGAGCAATTGGCACCCTTGGTGGCACCCGCGCTGGGCCATAAGAACACCGACCTGCTGGAGCGCATCGCGACCCAGTCCCTGGAGCAGCCGGATGTGCGCGCCGTGTCGTTCCTGGCGCCCGACCGTTCGTCCCTGGCCCATGCCGGTCCGACCATGCTCAACCAGCCGCCCACCGGCAACAGTTCGCACCTGTTGCAGCGCACCGGCAATGACGCCACTCGCTATCTACTGCCGGTGTTTGGCCGCCATCGCAACCTGGCGGGCGAGTTGATTCCCGATGAGGCCGACCGTCTACTGGGTTGGGTCGAAGTGGAGCTGTCCCACAATGGCATGTTGCTGCGCGGCTATCGCAGCCTGTTCGCCAGCCTGCTGCTGATCGCCATCGGCCTGATGTGCACCGCCGCCCTCGCCCTGCGTATCAGCCGCACCATCAATTCGCCGATTGGCCAGATCAAGCAAGCCGTGACCCAGCTCAAGGACGGCAACCTGGAGACACGCCTGCCACCCTTGGGCAGCCAGGAACTGGACCAACTCGCGTCGGGCATCAACCGCATGGCCGAAACCCTGCAAAATGCCCAGGAAGAGCTGCAACACAGCATCGACCAGGCCACCGAAGACGTGCGCCAGAACCTGGAAACCATCGAGATCCAGAACATCGAGCTGGACCTGGCGCGCAAGGAAGCCCTGGAGGCCAGCCGTATCAAGTCGGAGTTCCTGGCCAACATGAGCCATGAAATCCGCACGCCGCTCAACGGCATCCTCGGCTTTACTCACCTGTTGCAAAAAAGCGAGCTGTCGCCGCGCCAGTTGGACTACCTGGGCACTATCGAAAAGTCTGCGGATAACTTGCTGGGCATCATTAACGAGATCCTCGATTTCTCGAAGATTGAAGCCGGCAAGCTGGTGCTCGACAGCGTGCCTTTCAACCTGCGCGACTTGCTGCAAGACACCTTGACCATCCTCGCTCCCGCCGCCCATGCCAAGCAGCTCGAATTGGTGAGCCTGGTTTACCGCGACACGCCCCTGGCGTTGGTGGGCGACCCGCTGCGGCTCAAGCAGATCCTGACCAACCTGATCAGTAATGCGATCAAGTTCACCCGCGAAGGCACCATTGTGGCCCGGGCCATGATCGAGGACGAGCAGGAAGACAGCGTGCAATTGCGCATCAGTGTGCAAGACACCGGCATTGGCCTGTCGAACCAGGATGTGCGCGCCCTGTTCCAGGCATTCAGCCAGGCCGACAACTCGCTGTCGCGCCAGCCCGGCGGCACCGGTTTGGGCCTGGTGATTTCCAAGCGATTGATCGAGCAGATGGGCGGCGAAATCGGCGTCGACAGCACGCCGGGTGAAGGTTCGGAATTCTGGATCAGCCTGAACCTGCCCAAGACCCGTGACGACGTCGAAGACCTGCCCGCCGCGCCGCTATTGGGGCGTCGTGTGGCCGTGCTGGAAAACCACGAACTGGCGCGCCAGGCCCTGCAACATCAGTTGGAAGACTGCGGCCTGGAAGTCACGCCGTTCAATACCCTGGAAAGCCTGACCAACGGCATCACCAGTGCGCACCAGACCGAACAGGCCATCAGCCTGGCGGTGCTCGGCGTCACGGCCAACGACATTCCGCCCGAGCGCCTCAACCAACACCTGTGGGACCTTGAACACCTGGGCTGCAAGGTGCTGGTGCTGTGCCCGACCACCGAGCAGATGCTGTTCAACCAATCGGTGCCCAACCCCAACAGCCAACTGCAGGCCAAGCCCGCCTGTACGCGCAAGTTGCGCCGCTCCCTGGCCGACCTGATCAGCCCGCGCCCTTCGCGCAGCGAACCCGGTGAGCCGTTGTCCAGCCGTGCGCCACGGGTGCTGTGCGTGGACGACAACCCGGCCAACCTGTTGCTGGTGCAAACCCTGTTGGAAGACATGGGCGCCAAGGTGCAGGCGGTGGAAAGCGGTTACGCAGCGGTCGACGCCGTGAAGCAGGAAACGTTCGATTTGGTGCTGATGGACGTGCAAATGCCCGGCATGGATGGCCGCCAGAGCACCGAGGCGATCCGCCAGTGGGAAAGCGAACGCCACGGCACGCCGCTGCCGGTGGTAGCCCTCACGGCTCACGCCATGGCCAACGAAAAACGCGCCCTGCTGCAAAGCGGTATGGACGACTACCTGACCAAACCCATCAGCGAGCGGCAATTGGCCCAGGTGGTATTGAAATGGACCGGCCTGGCGCTGCGTAACCAAGGCCCGGAGCGCACCCATGAAGGTGCGGCCCAGGGCGTGCAGCTCTTGGTACTCGACCACGAAGAAGGCCTGCGCCTGGCCGCCAACAAGGCCGACCTGGCCGCCGATATGCTCGCCATGCTGCTGGCCTCCCTGGAGGCTGATCGCCTGGCAATTACCCACGCCCGCGAAGCCAATGACAACCATGCCTTGATCGAGCGCGTGCACCGTTTGCACGGCGCCACCCGCTACTGTGGCGTGCCGCAATTACGAGCAGCCTGCCAACGCGCCGAAACCCTGCTCAAGCAGGATGACGCCAAGGCCATGGCCGCGCTGGACGAACTGGACATGGCGATTGCGCGGCTGGCCAGTGAAGCCAGAGTCAGCGCCTGACCCTGTTTTCATGGGCAACGAATCAACAATGTGTAAATTGCAGGGAGCCTTCTCAATGCGCGTCATTCTCTTCAGCAGCCAAACCTACGACCGCGAGAGTTTCCTCGGCGAACCGCTGCCGGCTGGCCTGGAACTGCAATTCCAACCCGCCCGGCTCAACCTCGATACCGTGGCCCTGGCCGAACACCACGAGGTGGTCTGTGCCTTTATCAACGACGACCTCAGCGCCCCGGTGCTGGAGCACTTGGCCAAGGGCGGCACACGCCTGATTGCCCTGCGCTCGGCGGGCTACAACCACGTCGACCTACCCGCCGCCCAGCGCCTGGGCTTGACCATCGTGCGCGTGCCCGCCTATTCGCCCCACGCAGTGGCCGAGCATGCCGTCGCCCTGATCCTGGCCCTCAACCGTCGCCTGCACCGTGCCTACAACCGTACCCGCGACGGTGATTTCAGCCTGCACGGGCTGACCGGTTTTGATCTGGTCGGCAAAACGGTCGGCGTGGTCGGCACCGGTCAGATCGGCGCGACCTTCGCCAAGATCATGGCCGGCTTCGGCTGCCAGTTGCTGGCCTACGATCCCTTCCCCAACCCACAGGTGCAGGACCTCGGGGCCCGCTACGTGAGCCTGCCTGAACTGTTGGCGAAGGCGCAAATCATCAGCCTGCACTGCCCGCTGACCGCCGACAGCAAACACCTGATCAATGCCCGCTCACTCGCGCAGATGCAAACCGGTGCGATGCTGATCAACACCGGGCGCGGTGGCCTGGTCGACACGCCAGCACTGATCGAAGCGCTCAAGCTTGGCCAGTTGGGCTACCTGGGGCTGGACGTCTACGAAGAAGAAGCCCAATTGTTTTTCGAGGACCGCTCGGACCTGCCCCTGCAGGATGACGTGCTTGCCCGCCTGCTGACCTTCCCCAACGTGATCATCACCGCGCACCAGGCCTTCCTCACCCGTGAGGCCCTGGCGGCGATTGCCGGCACCACATTGGCCAACATTGCCGCGTGGGCCGATGGCCGGGCGCAGAACCTGGTCGAGGGATGATCAGCGGTCACATACCAGCCTCATGATAGGCCGGCACCCGTGATAGGATGCCGCGCCTATTTGGAGGATCCATGGCCGAACACGATTTCCGCTTCAGCTTGCTGAGCCCGCAACATACCCTGATCGAATGCCGTGCCCTGGTGCCGGGCCGTTACCAAGTCACCGGCAACGGTGGTTCGATCAAACATGGCGACGTCCTGATCGTCAGCCTGCGCGGCAGTAAAACCCTGTCGATGCGACTGACCGTCGAAGGTGACGCACGCTACTCCATCCGCCCGGCGGGCCAGTGGGTCGCCATGGCCCAAGGGCCGAAGTTCGGCGAACTGGAGATTCACACCTGGAAGGTCAATTGCGACAGCTGCGACGCCGTGCTGGAGTTTGAATTCGCGGTAGAAACCAAGCTGACCAAGGCACCGCTGCAACCGGCCGCCAACGCGCGTATCAAAGAACTGGGCTGGGCCAGCGAAGGCGATAAGCACCGCTGCCCGAAATGCCAGCAGGCCGCGCAATGAAAGGCCCGCTGCTGCTCGCCGCCATCGGCATGGGCCTGGCAGGCTGCGCTGCCGATGGCGCCAAGCTCGAGCGCGACCACAGCTACGTAGTGGAATGGATCGGTGAGCGGCCGTTGATGGACTACGCGCACCTCACCGTCACTCTGGGCGCCGATGGCCGCGCCTATGGCAATGGCGGCTGTAACCACTGGTTTGCGCCGTACACGGTCGAAGGCGACAAGCTCAGCTTCGGCCCAGTCGGCAGCACCCGGAAAATGTGCGCCGAGGCCCTGATGGAGCAAGAGCATCGCTTCTTCCAGGCCCTGCAAGGCGTGCAGCGCTGGGACATCTCGCCGATCGAGCAGACGCGGTTCTGGCCGGCCGAAGGCAAGCCGATCCGCTTGTGGCTCGAAGAAGGCTGATCTAGGCGCACTCTCCTGTATTAACGCGGTGTCCTCTGGTTCTGTGGGAGCTGGCTTGCCTGCGATGCGGACGACGCGGTGTATCAGGTACACCGCAGCGATGCCATCGCAGGCAAGCCAGCCCCCACAGTTTTATCCTTTCAGCGCCTTGAGCTTGGCCAACACCCCTTCCGCTGTCTGCTCACCCATCAACTGCTCACGCACCTTGCCCTTGTCGTCGATGATGTAGGTCACCGGCAATGCCTCGCTGCGCGGAATCTCGAAGATCCCGTCCGGGTTCTGGGCCAGTACCGTGAACTTGATCCCCAGCTTGTCGCTGGCGGCCTTCAGTTCTTCACCCTGCACATTGTCGAAGTTGACGCCGAACACCCCGACATTCTGGCCTTTCAACTGTTCTGCCAGGGCATTGAGCTCGGGGATTTCCGTGCGGCACGGCCCACACCATTCGGCCCAGTAGTTGACCACCAGCCACTGTTTGTCCAGGCGTTCGGCCGCCACTTTCTGGCCATATTGGTCAACGCCGTAATCGTTACCGCAGCCGCTGAGCAGCAGGGTTGTGATGATCGCCAATGCACCGATCAGTCGCCTTGTCATGGGGTATTCCTTCGCAAAAATGAACGTTGGCTGCGGCCTATCGCCTCTTACGGTTTAAGGACAGGCGCCAGCGCAGGTAGAATACCCGCCACCTTACGCAAGATGCGACCCGCACATGACCGATCTGACGCTTTATCACAACCCGCGCTGCTCGAAATCCCGCGGTGCGCTGGAACTGCTGGAAGCCCGCGGCCTCACCCCGACCGTCGTGCGCTACCTGGATACCCCGCTGGATGCCGCGCAAATCGAGGCCCTGCTGAAAAAACTGGGGATCAGCGCACGCCAACTGCTGCGCACCGGCGAAGACGAATACAAAACCCTGAACCTGGCAGACGCCAGCCTCAGCGACACCCAACTGATCGCCGCCATCGCAGCCCATCCCAAGCTGATGGAACGCCCGATCCTGGCAACCGCCGATAAAGCCATCATTGGCCGCCCACCCGAGAACGTGCTGGAGATCCTGCCGTGACTACGCCCTATGTGCTGGTGTTGTATTACAGCCGTAACGGCTCGGTGAGCGAGATGGCCCGGCAGATTGCCCGCGGTATCGAGCAAGGCGGCATGGAAGCGCGGTTGCGCACCGTGCCGGCGATTTCCACCGAGTGCGAAGCGGTGGCGCCGAGCATTCCCGACGAAGGCGCGCTGTATGCCAGCCTGGACGACCTGAAGCACTGCTCGGGCCTGGCCCTGGGCAGCCCGACCCGGTTCGGCAACATGGCCGCGCCGCTCAAGTACTTCCTCGATGGCACCAGCAACCTGTGGCTTACCGGCGCTTTGGTCGGCAAGCCGGCCGGCGTGTTCACCTCCACCGCCAGCCTGCATGGCGGCCAGGAGACCACGCTGATGTCGATGCTGCTACCGCTGCTGCACCATGGCATGTTGATCACCGGCCTACCCTACAGCGAGCAGGCACTGCTCGACACCCAGGGCGGCGGCACGCCGTATGGCGCCAGCCACCATTCCGGGCCAGACGGTAAGCGCATGCTCGATCAACATGAAATCACCCTGTGCCGGGCCTTGGGCCTGCGCCTGGCCAAGACCGCCACGCTGTTGGAGAACGGCCGTGGCCAGGAAGCCTAAGGTCCTGCCAACGCGGGAATGGCTGGCGCCGCGGGTCAAGGTGGCACGCACGCTGAGCCTGCTGGCGTTTTTAGGCCTGGTGGGCTTGTTGTGCGCGTACTACCTGTTTGTCGCCGACCTGCATGGGGCGCGCCCGTGGGTCATCCTGCTGATCGAGCTGGTGCCGCTACTGATACTTGCGCCAGGCATGCTGATGGGCAGCGCACGCGGGCATTCGTGGATGTGCTTTGTGGTGAACCTGTATTTCATCAAGGGCGCGCTGGCGGCGTATGACCCGAACCGCCAGTGGTTTGGTGTGCTGGAGATGCTGACGAGCCTGGCGGTGTTTTGCACGGCGTTGCTGTACGTGCGTTGGCGGCATCAGTTGAACCGGCGACTGGCCGATTGACTGATCGTTCCCAC
Organism: Pseudomonas sp. BTN1; assembly: GCF_001907715.1. NCBI lineage: Bacteria > Pseudomonadati > Pseudomonadota > Gammaproteobacteria > Pseudomonadales > Pseudomonadaceae > Pseudomonas > Pseudomonas sp. BTN1. Next base: position 11,567 of record NZ_MPBM01000032.1, read on the forward strand.
GCTCCGCGTGGGAATGCTGCCCAGGACGCTCTGCGTCCCAGGCCTAGTGCAAGGGTGACGCGGAGCGTCACAGGATGCATTCCCACGCGGAGCGTGGGAACGATCAGGTGATCAATGATTCACCGTGTAAGCCAACATCATCGACAACTGACACATCGGCCGCCCACTCTCGGCATGCCACTGGTTGAAGGCGCCCTGCACCGTCGCCAGGTCGCGCAGGCTGGTCGGGGCCTTGTCGACAATCTTCTGCGCATTCAGCGCCGCCACCACGTCATCGCTTGGCACAAAGGTGTCCTTGCCGACCATGCGCAGAAAGCGCGGCGCCGACAGCCCGCCCAGTTGATGGCCATGCTTGCTCAGGTACTTCCAGAGCCCAACGATGTCAGTCACCGGCCAATCGGCGATAAACGCACCGAAGCTACCTTTTTCCTGCTCGATATCCAGGATCATCTGCGCATTGCGCGGCACACTCTTGAGCTTGCCCAGGTGGCGGATGATGCGGGCGTCCTGCATCAACCGTTCCAGGTGCTCGGCGCCCATCAGCACGACTTTTTCCGGGTCGAAACCGAAGAACACCTGCTCGAACGCCGGCCATTTGGCATCAACCACGCTGTGCTTCAAACCGGCGCGGAACACCCGCAGCGCCAAGGTCGACAGGTAACGGTCATCGGTGATCTTGCGCAATTGCGCCGGGGTCTTGGGCACCGGCAGATGGGCTTCCAACTTGGCCGCCGAACCGAAGCGGTTCAGACAATATTCGTGCAGCCACTTGTAATCGCGCATGCCCTCTCCTGTCAGTCGAATTGAAAACGGCGCCCGCAAGCGCCGTGTACTAGAGCCTCGGGAAGACTCAGAGGTTCACTACATTGACGAAACGCGATGCGGCGGTCTCATCGATTTTCAAGCTGGTGAAGTCGAACAGGTTGCGGTCGGCCAATTGCGACGGGATCACGTTTTGCAGGCTGCGGAAGATACTTTCGGTACGCCCAGGGGTCTTGCGCTCCCAGTCCACCAGCATCTCCTTGACCACCTGGCGCTGCAGGTTTTCCTGGGAGCCGCACAGGTTGCACGGGATGATCGGGAATTGCTTGAAATCGGAGTAAGCCTGGATGTCCTTCTCGTTGCAATACGCCAGCGGGCGGATCACCACGTTGCGCCCATCATCGGCACGCAGCTTGGGCGGCATGGCCTTGAGCGAGCCGTTGAAGAACATATTGAGGAAGAAGGTTTCGACGATGTCATCGCGGTGATGACCCAAGGCCATCTTGGTCGCGCCGATCTCATCGGCAAAGGTATAGAGCGTGCCACGGCGCAGGCGCGAGCACAGCGAGCAGGTGGTCTTGCCTTCCGGGATCAATTCCTTGACCACCGAGTAGGTGTCTTTCTCGACAATGTGGTACTCCACGCCCAGCTCTTTCAGGTAGGCCGGCAGCACATGCTCAGGGAAACCGGGTTGTTTCTGGTCCATGTTGACCGCCACGATCTCGAACTTGATCGGCGCGACCTTTTGCAGGTGCAGCAACACGTCGAGCATGGTGTAGCTGTCTTTGCCGCCGGAGAGGCAGACCATGACCTTGTCGCCGTCCTCGATCATGTTGAAATCGGCGACCGCTTCACCGGCCAGGCGACGCAGGCGTTTTTGCAGTTTGTTCTGGTTGACTGTAAGAGTGCCCATGGCGCTTGGATCCGCAAAGGTGTGTGACGAAAAGCGCAGCATTTTACCGGTAAGACTCGCCGAGTTCCAATGTGGGAGCTGGCTTGCCTGCGATAGCGGTGTGCCAGTCAACATCTCTGGTCCGGACAGGCCGCCATCGCAGGCAAGCCAGCTCCCACACTGGATCCCATGAATCCTGACAGACCGCACCGCGATTAGCGTGAGTGTTTACAGCGCAATTTGCTCTAAAGGCCCTACGGTTATTCCGGTCATCCCTTTCTATACTGCGACTTGAGGTTGCACATCTATCCAGACCTTTCAGGCCATTTGGCCCGTGGGCGCTCCGATGGGGGGCGATGGTAATAACGACAGGAGTGACTGGCATGATCCATCACGTCGTGGGGCTGTTTACCCATCCCGACCAGGAATGGCGGGAAATCCGTGGCGATAAAGAAGAAAGCATCAGCCACATGTACCTCACTCATACCCTGATTCTCGCGGCGATCCCCGCCATTTCCGCCTTTATTGGCACCACTCAGGTCGGCTGGGTCATCGGCAACCGCGCCCCGGTGATGCTGACCCAGGAAAGCGCGCTGTGGATGACCCTCATGTCCTACGCGGCCATGCTGTGCGGCGTGGCGGTGATGGGTGCATTCATTCACTGGATGGCCCGCACCTACGACGCCAGCCCAAGCATGGCCCGCTGCGTGGCGTTTGCCACTTATACCGCCACACCCTTGTTTATCGGCGGGCTGGCGGCGCTCTACCCGCATATGTGGCTGGGCATGGTCGTGGGCACGGCGGCGATCTGCTACACGGTGTACCTGCTGTATGTGGGGCTGCCGACCTTCATGAGTATCGACCCGGATGAAGGCTTCCTGTTTTCCAGCTCGGTATTGGCCGTCGGCCTGGTGGTGCTGGTGGCGATCATGGCCTTTACCGTGATCGTCTGGGGCCTGGGCGTCGGGCCGATCTACACCAGTTGAACGAAAAACCCCGCAGGCACGGCCACCGCAAGGTGGCTTTGTGCGTTCTGCATGACCATTCGGCGCCTGACAGATTCGGAAACACCCAGCTTTGCGGCATACTGGGCGTCTCTGGAGATATGTACAGCATGCCCGAGCAACTCAATACCCGCGTCGAAGATTGTTTCCTGCAAGCCGAATCCTTTTTCAAACGAAGCTTCAAACGCCCCCAGGTCAGCCTCAAGCTGCGGGGCCAGAAGGCCGGTGTCGCGCATTTGCACGAGAACCTGCTGCGCTTCAACCCTCAGTTGTACCGTGAAAACAGCCAACACTTTCTCAAGCAAACCGTGGCCCATGAAGTGGCGCACCTGATTGCCCACCAATTGTTTGGCGAGCGTATCCAGCCCCATGGCGAGGAATGGCAGTTGATCATGCGCGGGGTTTACGAGCTGCCGCCCGACCGTTGCCACACCTACGAGGTCAAGCGTCGGCAAGTGACTCGCTATATTTACCGCTGCCCGTGTGCGGACAGTGATTTTCCGTTTTCACCGCAGCGCCATGGGCTGGTGAACCAGGGGCGGCGGTATTTGTGTCGGCGGTGTCGGCAGACTCTGGTGTTCACTGGAGAAACTCGGGTGGAATGAGGGCCTCTTCGCAGGCAAGCCAGCTCCCACATTTTGATTGCGTTCACAGATCCAGATGTGGGAGCTGGCTTGCCTGCGAAAGCGCCCGCTCAGTCAACCTACAACCTTGGCCTGCCGCAATTGCTCTATCCGCTCAATGCCGAACCCCAACTCCGCCAGCACCTCATCACTGTGCGCCCCCACCGCCACCCCAATATGCCTAGGCGCCGGCAACCCCTCGGAGAATTTCAGCGGGCAGGCCAATTGCGCTTGTGTCGAGCCGTCACCCCGGGGCACCTGGCTGACTAGCTCCCGCGCCTTCAACTGGGGATGCTCCGCCGCTTCGCTCAAACTCAACACTGGCTCAACACAGGCATCCACCCCGGCAAACAACTCACACAACTGGTCAAAACTGCGCTTCTCGAACTCCACCTGCAACGCCTGTTTGAGCACGGCCTGGCGTTCGGGCGTCACGCTGTGTGCCGCCAGTTCCGGGCGCCCCAAGGCCGCGCACAGCTGCTGCATAAACCCCGGTTCCAAACTGCCCACCGACATCCAGCGCCCATCGCGTGTACGGTAGTAGTCATAGAAACTCCCGCCATTGAGCACATGGTTCTCCCACCCAGGCTCGACCCCACAAGCCAGGTAGCCGGCCCCCGCCATGGCATTCAGACTGAACGAGCAATCGGTCATGCTCACATCCAGGTATTGCCCCACCCCGCTTTGCTGCCTGGCAATCACCGCCGCCAGCAAGCCCACCACGGCATGCAGTGAACCGCCCGCCACATCCGCCAGCTGTACGCCCAGGGGCAACGGGCCGGTGTCCTGGCGCCCGGTATGGCTGGCCACGCCGGCCAACGCCAGGTAGTTGATATCGTGCCCGGCGCGGTCCTTATAGGGGCCGGTCTGGCCGTAACCGGTGATCGACACATAGATCAGCCGCGGGTTGATCGCCTTCAGCGCCTCATATCCCAGGCCCAGGCGCTCCATGACACCGGGGCGGAACTGCTCGAGCAGGATGTCATGGCCCTTGACCAACTCACGCACAATCTCCAGCGCCTCGGCCTGCTTGAGGTCCAGGGCCAGGCTGCGCTTGTTGCGATTGAGGTAGGCGTGGCTGGCCGAGGTACCACGATCATGGGGCGGCAATACCCGCAACAGGTCCATCCGTGTGGGCGATTCGATACGCAGCACCTCGGCGCCCATGTCCGCCAGCATCAGGGAGGCAAACGGGCCGGGCAGCAAGGTGGAAAAATCCAACACTTTAAGGGACGCCAAGGGACCTGACATGGGGACTCCAGTTGGGTTGCGAATACTCACAGACTAGGCAGCCGGGCAGCTGCCGGCAATCGTCAGAACGATCAAGCACAGTGACCGTTTTGATCACGGCGGGCTTTTTCGCGGCGGCGGCTTTATCATTGGCCGACGTTTGTTGGCAGAGTCTTCCATGAAGTTCGCGATTGCACTGTATAGCGCCGCCCACGCGCCCTCCTCGCGCCGCGCCCTGTTGTTCGCCCAGGCGGCGCTGGCCGGCGGGCATGAGATCGTGCGGCTGTTTTTCTACCAGGACGGCGTGTACAGCGCGTCCAATAACATCGTCGCGCCCCAGGATGAGCAAGACATTGCGCGCCAATGGCGCGAGTTTGTCAGCCAGCACCAACTCGACGGCGTGGTGTGCATCGCCGCAGCCCTGCGCCGGGGTGTGCTTAATGCCGAGGAAGCTGCGCGTTACCAACGCAGCGCGGTCAACCTGGAAGCACCCTGGGCGTTGTCGGGCCTGGGGCAATTGCATGACGCGATCCAGGACGCCGACCGCCTGATCTGTTTTGGAGGGCCGTGACATGTCCAGATCCTTATTGGTGATCAGCCGCCAGGCCCCGTGGTCCGGGCCGAGTGCGCGGGAAGCACTGGATATCGTGCTGGCCGGCGGCGCGTTCGATCTGCCCATTGGCCTGCTGTTCCTGGATGACGGTGTGTTCCAACTGGCGCCGAACCAAGCGGCCAAGGCCGTGCAACAGAAAGACCTGAGTGCCAACCTGCAGGCCCTGGGCCTGTTCGGCATTGATGACGTGTTCGCGTGCAGCCATAGCCTGACCGCACGCGGGTTGCCGCCGCCTGCCCACGCGCAGGCGCTCGACAGCCAAGCCATTTCCCAGCTGATTGACCGTTACGACCAGGTGATTACCCTCTGATGTCGACTCTACATGTGGTGTCTCATTCCCCGTTTACCGACAGCCGCCTCGACAGCTGCCTGCGCATCTGTGGCACCGAGGACGCTATCCTCCTATGTGGTGACGGAGCCTACGGCCTGCACACGCCCGCCCTGCAAACCAAAGGCGTAAAGGTGTTTGTGCTGGCCGAAGACATGCAGGCGCGCAACCTGCCGCTGCCCGAGTGGGCCGACAGCGTCGATTACCCAGGCTTCGTGCAACTGTCGATCGACTACGACAAGGTCAACACCTGGCTATGAACACCCTGACCGTCGGCGCACGCACCCTGGAACTGGATAAGGACGGCTACCTCGTCGACCTCAACGACTGGTCCGATGAAGTGGCGAATGCCCTGGCCGCTGCCGAAGCCTTGGAGCTGACGCCGGCACACTGGGAAATCCTCACCCTGCTGCGCCAGTTCTACACCGAATTCCAGCTATCCCCCGCCACGCGCCCGCTGATCAAGTACACCGCCTTGAAGCTGGGCCCGGAAAAGGGCAACAGCCTGCACCTCAACAAACTGTTCAACGGCACTCCCGCCAAACTCGCCGCCAAGCTGGCGGGCCTGCCCAGGCCGACGAATTGCTTATGACCGACTTTGCCCCCCTGACTCTCGTAACGCCCCAAGAGCATCCCTTTGCGCAGTTCGTGCGCATCCTCGGCAAAGGCAAGCGTGGCGCGCGCAACCTCACCCGCGAGGAAGCGCGGGAAGCCATGGGCATGCTGCTCGACGAAAAGGTCGAGGACACCCAGCTCGGCGCCTTCCTGATGCTGCTGCGCCACAAGGAAGAAAGCCCGGAAGAACTCGCCGGTTTCACCGAAGCCGTACGTGAGCGCCTGCACGCGCCAGCGCTGAACGTCGATATCGACTGGCCGACCTACGCCGGTAAAAAGCGCCACCTGCCGTGGTTCCTGCTGGCAGCCAAATGCCTGGCGCAGAACGGCGTGCGCATCCTGATGCACGGCGGCGGCGCCCACACTGCGGGGCGCTTGTACACCGAGCAATTGCTGGACGGCTTGCAGATCCCGCTGTGCCGCGACTGGCAACAGGTCCAGAGCACCTTCGCCCACGGCAACCTGGCATTTATCCCGCTGGGTGATTGGGCCCCACAGCTGCAACGCATGATCGACCTGCGCAACACCCTGGGCCTGCGCTCGCCTATCCACTCTCTGGCGCGCCTGCTCAACCCGCTGAATGCGCGTTGTGGCCTGCAAAGCATTTTCCACCCCGGTTACCAGGGCGTGCATCGCGATGCCAGTGGCTTGCTGGGTGACAACGTGATTGTGGTCAAGGGCGACGGCGGCGAGATCGAGATCAACCCCGACACCCTCAGTCACCTGTACGGCACCACCGGCGGCCAGAGCTGGGACGAAGAGTGGCCCGCCCTCTCAGACCAGCGCCACGTCAAGCCCGCAACGCTTGAGCCCGAGCACCTCAAAGCGCTGTGGCGCGGCGATGTTGAAGACAGCTACCCGCAACTGGCGTTGATCGCCACCATGGCGTTGGCCCTGCGCGGCCTTGGCCACCCACGGCAACAGGCGTTCGAGTTGGCCCAGCAGTACTGGGACGCACGGGATAAATCGATTTAATCGATCATTCACGCCGGTTCTTTGCGCTTTTAGTTCGAACTCATCCCTTTAGACTGGGCTCCAACGCTTATCAGCCAAGGAGCCAGTCATGGGTTTATTGATCGACGGACAGTGGAAAGACCAATGGTACGAAAGTAGCGCCGATGGCGCTTTCCAACGGGAGCAGGCACAACGCCGCAACTGGGTGACCGCCGATGGCGCGCCAGGCCCGAGTGGTGAAGGCGGCTTCAAGGCCGAGGCCGGTCGCTATCACCTCTATGTATCCCTCGCCTGCCCGTGGGCGCACCGCACCTTGATTCTGCGCAAGCTCAAGGGCCTGGAAAGCCTGATCGACGTCTCGGTGGTCAGTTGGCTGATGCTGGAAAACGGCTGGACCTTCGACAAGGCCCACGGCTCCAGCGGCGACAACCTCGACGGTTTCAACTTCATGCACCAACGCTACACCGCCGATACCGCCGACTATACCGGGCGCGTCACCGTGCCGGTGCTGTGGGACAAAAAGCTCAAGCGCATCGTCAGCAATGAATCGGCGGAGATCATCCGCATGTTCAACAGTGCGTTCAATGCGCTGACCGGCAATACCCTGGATTTCTACCCCCAAGCCCTGCATTCGACCATCGACAGCCTCAACGAACGCATCTACCCCGCCGTGAACAACGGCGTGTACCGCGCAGGTTTCGCCACCTCACAACAGGCGTATGAAAGTGCGTTTGATGATGTGTTTGCCGAGCTGGATCATTTGGAACAGCACCTGGGCAGCCATCGTTATCTGGCCGGCGAGTACCTGACCGAAGCCGATGTACGGCTGTTCACTACGCTGATTCGTTTTGATGCGGTGTACTACAGCCACTTCAAATGCAACCTGCGGCGAATTGCCGACTATGGGAATTTGTCGAACTGGCTGCGGGAGATGTATCAGTGGCCGGGGGTGGCCGAGACGGTGGATTTCGAGCATATCAAGGGGCATTACTATGCCAGCCATCGCACGATCAACCCGACGGGGATTGTGCCGAAGGGGCCGTTGCAGAGGTTTGATACGGAGCATGATCGGGTGCGGCTGCCGGGTAAAGGTGTCTTTGGCTGATCCGGATCATCGGTTGTAATGAGATGGCCTCATCGGGGGCAAGCCCCCTCCCACACTTGGAATGCATTCCAATGTGGGAGGGGGCTTGCCCCCGATGCTTTTGAGGTCAGACTTGGGACTGGGCGCCCTCGAACCACTTGAGCTTTTCACGCAGTACCACCACCTCACCCACGATCACCAGTGTCGGCGCATGCACTTCATGCTCCGCCACCATGCGCGGCAGGTCGGCCAGGGTGCCGGTGAACACGCGCTGGTTGGACGTGGTGCCCTGCTGGATCAGCGCCGCTGGGGTATCTGCGGAGCGCCCGTGCTTGATCAACTGCTCGCAAATGATCGGCAAGCCAATCAAGCCCATGTAGAACACCAGGGTCTGTGAGGGGCCGACCAGGTCTTGCCAAGGCAAGTCCGAGGTACCGTTCTTCAAGTGCCCGGTAATAAACCGTACCGACTGGGCATAATCGCGGTGAGTCAGCGGAATCCCGGCATAAGCCGCACAACCACTGGCTGCCGTGATACCCGGCACCACCTGGAAGGGGATGCCATGGGCCGCCAATTCCTCGATCTCTTCGCCACCACGACCAAAGATGAACGGGTCACCCCCTTTAAGGCGCAGCACGCGCTTGCCTTGCTTGGCCAGGTCGACCAGTTGCTGGTTGATCTGGTTCTGAGGCACCGCGTGATCGGCACGACGCTTGCCGACGTACACGCGCTCGGCATCACGACGGCACAGTTCCAAAATCGCCGGCGCAACCAAACGGTCGTACAGCACCACGTCGGCTTGCTGCATCAGGCGCAATGCGCGGAAGGTCAGCAAATCCGGGTCACCTGGGCCCGCACCCACCAGGTACACCTCACCGGGCGCGTAAGGCGGCGCGCCATTGACCTTTTCGATCAACAGGCGCTCGGCCTCCTCGCCCTGCCCGGCCAACTGGCGGTCGGCAATCGGGCCCTGGAACACTTCTTCCCAGAACGCCCGGCGCTGCTGCACATCCGGGTACAAACCTTTGACCTGAGCCCGAAAACGCGCGGCCAGCCCAGCCAGTTGACCATAGGTCGAAGGAATCCAGGTTTCCAGCTTGGCGCGGATCAGCCGTGCCAGTACCGGCGCGTCACCGCCGCTGGAGACGGCAATCACCAGGGGTGAACGGTCGACAATCGCCGGGAAGATCACGCTGCACAACGCTGGCGCGTCCACCACATTGACCGGCACGCAGCGACGCTTGGCATCACTGGACACTTGCGCATTCAATGGCTCATCGTCGGTAGCCGCGATAATCAGGGTGCAACCGTCCAGGTCGGCCTCCTGATAACCGCGCAACATCAGTTCCCCGCCACTGCCCAGCACCAGCTCACGCAGCTGGCTTTCGATCTGGGGAGCAACCACCCGCAACACCGCGCCGGCATCGGCCAGCAGCCGGGATTTGCGCAAGGCAATCTCCCCACCACCGACGACCAACACACGACTGCCGCGCAGGTTATGAAACAGCGGCAGAAATTCCATTTAGCGGATGACCTCAACGCCCGCCATGTAAGGCTTGAGCACCTCAGGTACACGGATCGAACCGTCCGCCTGCTGGTAGTTTTCCAGCACGGCCACCAGGGTACGGCCTACGGCCAGGCCCGAACCGTTGAGGGTATGCACCAGTTCCGGCTTGCCGGTTTCCGGGTTGCGGAAACGCGCCTGCATGCGACGGGCCTGGAAGTCACCGCAGTTGGAGCACGACGAAATCTCGCGGTATTTGTCCTGGCTCGGCACCCACACTTCCAGGTCGTAGGTTTTCACGGCGCTGAAGCCCATGTCGCCCGTGCACAGGGCCAGTACGCGGTACGGCAGCTCCAGCAGCTGCAACACGCGCTCGGCGTTGGCAGTCAGGCCTTCCAGGGCTTGCATGGAGGTCGACGGTTCTACTACCTGGACCATTTCAACCTTGTCGAACTGATGCTGGCGGATCATGCCGCGGGTATCGCGACCCGATGCGCCGGCTTCGCTACGGAAGCACGGGCTGTGGGCAACCAGCTTCAACGGCAGTTGCTTGGCGTCGAGGATTTCGCCGGCGACGATATTGGTCAGCGACACTTCGGCCGTCGGGATCAGGTACAGGTCGGCTTCGCCGTCGCGGCTGATCTTGAACAGGTCTTCTTCGAATTTCGGCAGTTGGCTGGTGCCCATCAACGCCGGCGCCTGAACCAGGTACGGGGTGTAGGCCTCTTCGTAACCGTGTTCGCCGGTGTGCAGGTTGATCATGAACTGCGCCAGTGCACGGTGCATGCGCGCAATCGGGCCGCGCAGCAAGGCAAAGCGTGCGCCGGACATTTTTGCCGCGGTTTCAAAATCCAGGCCACCGGTCAATTCGCCCAGGGCGACGTGGTCCTTGATCTCGAAATCGAAGGCTTTCGGCGTGCCCCAGCGGCGCACTTCGACGTTGCCGTCTTCATCTTCGCCGACCGGTACGGATTCGTGGGGCAGGTTCGGAATGCCCAGCAGGATCGAATCCAACTGGGTCTGAATGCCTTCCAGCTCGATTTTGCCGTCGGACAGCTCAGTGCCCATGCGCTCGACATCCGCCATCAACGGCGCGATATCTTCGCCGCGCTGCTTGGCCTGGCCGATGGACTTGGAGCGCGCATTACGTTCAGCCTGCAGTGCTTCGGTGCGGGTCTGGACGGTCTTGCGCTGTTCTTCCAGCGCTTCGATGCGCGCAACATCCAAGGCAAAGCCACGGGATGCCAGGCGGTCCGCTACGTCCTGAAGGTTGCTACGTAACAGTTTGGAATCGAGCATGTCGGTCTCTCGTTATCAAAGTTTGGTCAAGGACAGGCCAGCCCAGGTGGCGAGCAGCCCGCCGAATACGCTGATGGCCGCATAGCCAATCGCCAGCGGCACTTGCCCGCTTTCCAGCAGGCGCACGGTATCCAGTGAAAAGGATGAAAAAGTCGTCAGGCCGCCAAGAAAGCCAACCATCAGGCCGGCACGTACCTCGACAGGCACTTCCGGGCGTAACAAAAACAGGCCGTATAACACGCCGATCAACAGGCAGCCCACGATATTAACGGCGAGCGTCGCCGTATAGAAGTGTTTCGGCCAATTGGCGTTGATCCAATTGCCGGTGGCGAAGCGCAACAGCGTCCCGGCAATCCCCCCCACCGAGACGGCGACCACCAAAGGAATCATGATTTTCTCCGCTGCCGGGGGCTCAGACGGTCGAGGGTGGCCAGGTGATTGAGCTTCTCACCGATCTTCAGCTCCAGGCCACGGGGCACGGGCTGGTAGAACGGCTGCGGCTCCAGCTCATCGGGGAAGTAGTCTTCGCCGGCCGCATAGGCGTCCGGCTCATCGTGGGCATAACGGTATTCGTCGCCATACCCCAGTTGCTTCATCAGCTTGGTCGGTGCGTTGCGCAGGTGCAGCGGCACTTCGAGGGAGCCGTGCTCGGCGGCCGCACGCAGGGCCGACTTGAAGCCCATATACACCGCGTTGCTTTTCGGCGCGCAGGCCAGGTAGGTGATGGCCTGGGCCACCGCCAGCTCGCCTTCCGGGCTGCCGAGGCGCTCCTGCACCTCCCAGGCGGCCAGGCACAGGCTCAGGGCCCGCGGGTCGGCGTTGCCGATGTCTTCGCTGGCCATGCGCACTACGCGGCGCGCCAGGTACAGCGGGTCGCAACCGCCATCGATCATGCGCGCAAACCAATACAGCGCGCCGTCAGGGTTGGAACCGCGTACGGATTTGTGCAGCGCGGAAATCTGGTCGTAGAAGGCTTCGCCGCCCTTGTCGAAACGTCGGCGCGTGTCACCCAGCAGGCTTTGCAACAGATCAACGCCAATCTCGCCGCCGTCTTCGGCCAGGTCGGAAGCGTTCTCCAGCAGGTTGAGAAAGCGACGCCCGTCACCATCGGCGGCGGTCAGCAAAATCTTGAAGCCTTCATCGCTGAGGCTCAGCTGGCGCTTGCCCAGGCCCTTGTCTTCGCTCAAGGCACGGTGCAGCAGCTTTTGCATCGCCGCTTCATCCAGGCTCTTGAGCACATAGACCCGCGCCCGTGACAACAAGGCGTTGTTCAATTCAAAGGAAGGGTTTTCGGTGGTGGCGCCGATAAAGATCAGCGTACCGTCCTCGACATAAGGCAGGAACGCATCCTGCTGCGACTTGTTGAAGCGATGCACTTCGTCGACGAACAGGATAGTGCGCTTGCCGTATTGCCCGGCCTGCTGCTTGGCCACTTCCACCGCCTGGCGGATCTCCTTCACCCCGGCGAGCACCGCCGAGACCGTTTCAAAGTGCGCGTCCGAGACTTTCGCCAGCAGCCGCGCCAGGGTGGTCTTGCCCACGCCCGGCGGCCCCCAGAAAATCATCGAATGCAGCGCACCCTGCTCCAAGGCTTCGCGCAAGGGTTTGCCGCGAGCGAGCAGGTGTTCCTGACCGACGTACTCATCCAGGTTGGTCGAACGCAAGCGCGCGGCCAGTGGCTGGGCAATCGGGTCACTTCGAAACAGATCCATGGGCAGCGTTTGAAACCTCTAGATTATTCCTGGATCACGTCGGCACCCTTGGGGATGTCGAACTTGAACTTGGACGCGGGCACCGGCTGGTTGGCCTTGACTCCGGAGAACAGGATATCGGTGCGCTGGCCGACGCTGTCGACCAGGCGCATGTTGTTGATCACGCCGTTGCCGAACGACAAGGACAGCGTGTCAAACAGCGTGTCCTTGGATTTTGGCTTGAGGGTGAATTCGATGACGTTGCTGGTCTGCTTGGAGGTGATGTCGAAGCTGTCGTTGATTTTCGACACATCACCCGACAGCAGCAGTGCCGGGGTCTGGTTCAGGCGTGGATCGAGCTTCTTGATGGTGGCTTGTTCCAGGTCCGGGTCCCACAGCGTGACTTTCTGGCCGTCGGAAACGATGGTCTGCTCCGCCTTGCCTTCGGTATGCCAGTAGAACAGCCCTGGGCGCTGCACGGCCATTTCACCGGCTGTTTCCTGCAACTGGGTGCCGCCGGCATCCAGGGTGAGCTGGGAGAAGCGCGCGGTGAGGGTCTGGGATTTGTCCAACAGGTTCTTCAGGCTGGCGACGGAAGCCGGGTCAGCGTGAGCCGAAACAGCGGTCAAGGCCAGGGCCGGCAACAACAGCATGCGGATAAAGCGCATGGGAGTCCTCATTGAGTAGTCAGGGCACGCCGCGTGTTGCCACGCGGCGCGGAATCAGTCGCGCATCTGCCCAGGGGCGATGACTTCACGCGAGCCATTGGTGTTCATTGCGGTCACGACGCCGGCCATTTCCATGGCTTCGATCATGCGGGCGGCGCGGTTGTAGCCGATTTTAAGCTTGCGCTGCACCGCCGAAATCGAGGCACGGCGGCTTTCCAGTACGAAGGCCACGGCCTCGTCGTAGAGCGCGTCGGTTTCAGCATCATCGTCGCCACCGCTGCTGCCACCGTCGAAGCCGCTGCCGGCCTCTTCCACGCCAGCGAGAATGTCGTCGTTATATTCCGGCGCGCCGCGCAGTTTCCAGGCTTCGACCACACGGTGGACTTCGTCATCGGAAACAAAGGCGCCGTGAACGCGAATCGGCAGGCTGGTCCCGGGCGGCATGTACAGCATGTCACCGTGGCCCAGCAGTTGCTCGGCGCCACCCTGGTCGATGATGGTACGCGAGTCGATCTTGCTGGAGACCTGGAACGCCATGCGCGTCGGAATGTTGGCCTTGATCAGGCCGGTGATCACGTCCACCGACGGCCGCTGGGTCGCGAGAATCAAGTGGATGCCCGCCGCCCGCGCCTTCTGGGCGATACGGGCGATCAGCTCTTCAACCTTCTTGCCGACGATCATCATCATGTCGGCAAATTCATCGACCACCACCACGATGGTCGGCAACTTGGTCAGCAGTGGTGCTTCATCGTGAATGCTTTCGCGCTTGTACAGCGGGTCGGTCAGCGGTGTGCCGGCGTCCTGGGCTTCTTTGACCTTGGCATTGAAGCCCGACAGGTTACGCACGCCCATCTTCGCCATCAGCTTGTAGCGGCGCTCCATCTCGGCAACGCTCCAACGCAGGGCGTTGGCGGCGTCCTTCATGTCGGTAACCACCGGGCACAGCAGGTGCGGGATGCCTTCGTAGATCGACAGTTCCAGCATCTTCGGGTCGATCATGATCAGCTTGGCGTCATCCGGCCCGGACTTGAACAGGATCGACAGGATCATGGCGTTCACACCCACCGACTTACCGGAACCGGTGGTACCGGCTACCAGCAGGTGCGGCATTTTCGCCAGGTCGGTAATCACCGGCTTGCCGCCGATGTCATGGCCGAGCGCCAGGGTGACCGGCGATTTGAAGTTGTCGTATTCCGGGGTCGACAGCACTTCGGAGAAGCGCACGATCTGCCGGTCTTCGTTGGGGATCTCGATACCCACGGTGGTCTTGCCCGGGATCACTTCCACCACGCGCACGCTGGTCACGGCCAGGGAACGTGCCAAGTCTTTGGCCAGGTTGGAAATGCGGCTGACTTTTACCCCGGCGGCCGGTTGGATTTCGTAACGGGTAATCACCGGGCCCGGATGGATCGAGTCCACCGACACTTCGACGCCGAATTCCTTGAGCTTGATTTCCAGCAGGTGGCCGACGGCCGCCAGGGATTCGGGGGAATAGTTGAGTTGTTTCTTTTCGGCCGGGTCCAGAATCGAGATCGGCGGCAAGGTGCCTTCGACAGCGCTGTCGATAAACAACGGTGCCTGCTTCTCTTTTTGCACGCGATGGCTGGGCTCCGGCGCCTTGGGCGGTGCCGGGGCGATCACGGGCGGCACCTGCTTTTCACGGTCCGACATGTGCTTGCTCAGGGCCTGCTCGCGCTCGATCAAGCGCTCCTTGACCTTGGCTTGCTCGCGTCGATCCGGCGTGCTTGGAGCCACCACCTCGTTGACACGGGTGTCAACCTCACGCAGCTGCGCCACCATTTGCTTGCGCTCGACACGGGCGGCCCACCAGCGGTTGGCGGCGCCTTGGAACAATTCGAACAGGTCGAGGGTAATTTTGCCGGTCACGTCCATCACCTTGAACCATGACAGGTCGGTGAATACCGTCAGGCCGAACAGGAACAGCGCGATGAACATCAGGGTGCTGCCCTGGATATTCAGGGTACGGCGTGCCAGGTCGCCAAGGCTTTCGCCCAGAGCCCCGCCCGCGCCCGCCGGCAAGCCGGTCGGTGCATGGAAGTGGATATGCGCCAGCGCAGCGCCCGACAGCACCAGGAACACCAGGCCGATCAGGCGCCAGGAGAACAGCCAGCCGCTCCACTGCCACGGTTCGTGACGCTGGCGGAAGATCTGCCAGGTCTTGATCGCCAGCAACAGCGGGAAAATGTAGGCGAAGTAACCCAGGATCATGAAGAGGATATCGGCGCTGTAAGAACCTACAGGGCCGCCGAAATTCTGCACGTCATCGATCTTGCTGTTATGACTCCAGCCCGGATCGTCCTTGCCATAGGTGAGCAAGGCCATCATCAGGAACAGACACAGCGCACCGATGGCAATCAGTGCGCCTTCCTTGAGTCGGTAATGCAGGTGCTGGCGCCAGGCCGGTACGACTGCTGCTTTAGGTGCTGCGGCGGATTTCTTCAAAACGGGTCTATTCCTGCGCCTTTAGCGCGTCCATCTGTTAAATGACTACACGACTGCTCTATCCGGAGCAGCTGAAAAATGAACGAATGTTGCTGAATCTACTTTTAACATCCGGTGACGGATAGGTGAAATGGCGATAACGCCACAATGGCCGCATTGTACGGGTTTGCGTGCGCGATGCCACGCACTTGCCCTTCACCTGACTGCACTGACAATTTGAGCATGCATTGCCTTTGCTGACAAAGGCTTATGAGCTGTATTTAGCAATCCAGGCAAGCTTGGCAAATGGCCGGCATGCGCCAGACCCGATTACGACCACACCCTGTGTGCAGAGTTGCAGAAACACCCGCTCATGCTAATCCTCGTTAATAGCCTATTCGGGCTGGCCCCGTGGCGCCGGGTCGTCAATAATCAACACTTGCGGTGCAGGTGCATGACCTGCCACTCCCCTCCCCTTCCGTAAGCCTGGATGCCATGCTGACCTGGTTACAACGCGACACCCTGACGTTCCCACCTTTGGCCAAGGCCATGCGCGAACCCAACGGCCTGCTCGCCGCCGGTGGCGACCTGTCGGCCGAACGACTGATCCAGGCCTACCGTCATGGCTGTTTTCCCTGGTTCTCCGAAGGCCAGCCTATCCTCTGGTGGTCGCCCGACCCTCGCACAGTGATATTCCCCGACGAGCTGCATGTTTCCCGCAGCCTGGGCAAATTATTGCGCCAGCAGCGCTATACCGTGACCTTCGACCAGGATTTCGCCGCCGTCATACACGCCTGCGCCGCGCCCCGTGCCTATGCCGATGGCACCTGGATCACCGAAAGCATCCAGCAGGCCTATCTGGAGCTGCACCAGCGTGGCTACGCGCATTCCGTCGAGGTCTGGGACCAGGGCGAACTGGTAGGTGGCCTGTATGGCCTGGCGATGGGCCAGTTGTTTTTTGGCGAGTCCATGTTCAGCCGCGCCGACAACGCCTCCAAATTCGGCTTCGCCACATTGACCCGGCAACTGCAAGCCTGGGGATTTGTACTGATCGATTGCCAGATGCCCAATGATCACCTGCACAGCCTGGGTGCCCGCGGCATACCGCGCAGCGTCTTCGCTGACTTCCTGGACAAACATCTGGACCAACCCAACGCCGGGCCGTGGGTTTCCTAGGCGACTTTCGCGCACGTGGCTTACACTTATTTCAAAGCTTATCCCGAGGGTTGATCATGACCGAGCTGGCGCGCTTGAAGTTCTATGCCACTCAAGCCCACTCATGCAGCTATCTGCCCGACGAGCAGGCCACCACGCTGTTCCTCGATCCCAGCCAGCCCATGGACGTGCATGTGTATGCCGACCTGTCCGAGATGGGCTTCCGGCGCAGCGGCGATCACCTGTATCGCCCCCATTGCCAGAACTGTAATGCCTGCGTGCCCGCACGCATCCCGGTTGCGCAGTTTTCGCCCGACCGTAACCAGAAACGCATTCTCAAGCGCAACGCCGACCTGACCGTACACGCCACCAAACCCCAATACAGCGAAGAATATTTCGATCTCTACCAACGCTATATCGAGCAGCGTCATGCCGACGGCGATATGTATCCACCCAGCCGCGACCAGTTTTCCACATTCCTGGTGCGTGACCTGCCCTTTTCGCGGTTCTACGAATTCCGCCTCGACGGCCGCCTGTTGGCCGTGGCGGTCACCGACCTACTGCCCAACGGCCTCTCGGCGGTGTACACCTTCTATGAACCGACCGAAGAACGCCGCAGCCTCGGGCGCTTCGCCATCCTGTGGCAGATAGGCGAAGCGCTGCGCCTGGAACTGGAGGCGGTGTACCTCGGATACTGGATCAAGAACTGCAAAAAGATGAACTACAAGACCCAATATCGGCCCATTGAGCTGCTGATTAATCAAAGATGGGTCACGCTTAACTAGAACCCCTTGGCTTGAACACCCTTTTTCGGGCACAATGCACGCCGCTTTTGCCTGGCGCAGTTGCACCGGGCCATTCACTGGATACCGAGGGCTTTACTGCATGTCGAAAGAAGACAGCTTCGAAATGGAAGGCACTGTCGTCGACACCCTGCCCAACACCATGTTTCGTGTGGAGTTGGAAAATGGGCACGTCGTAACCGCGCATATCTCCGGCAAGATGCGCAAGAACTACATTCGTATTCTTACCGGTGACAAAGTGCGCGTCGAGCTGACGCCCTATGACTTGAGCAAGGGGCGCATCACTTACCGCGCTCGCTAAGCAAGTCAATACAAAACGCCCGGTTATGCCGGGCGTTTTTGTGTGCGCAGGATTTAACAGTCGCCACTTGACCCTGTGGGAGCTGGCTTGCCTGCGATAGCGGTGGGCCAGTTAACGATGTGCGACCGAAGGACCGCCATCGCAGGCAACCCAGCTCCCACAGTTGATGGTCACAGTCTCGTAAATCGTATTTCAGGCAGCAAAAAGGCGCCTTTCGGCGCCTTTTGCAATGTTGCAGCTAACGATCAGGCCATTTCCGCCGTGGTCTCGAACTCGAAGGTCAGCTCGCCGTCCTTCAGGTCGATGTGCACCACGCCACCATGGTCGGAGAGTTCGCCGAACAGGATCTCTTCGGCCAGTGGCCGCTTGATCTTGTCCTGGATCAGACGCGCCATCGGGCGTGCGCCCATTGCCGCATCGTAGCCGCCCTCTGCGATCCAACTGCGGGCCGCTTCCGTCACATCCAGCTGCACGCGCTTGTCTTCCAACTGCGCTTGAAGCTCGGTGAGGAACTTGTCCACCACGCTTTTGATGACCTCATGGCTGAGGCGACCAAACTGGATAATGGTGTCCAGGCGGTTGCGGAACTCCGGCGTGAAGCTCTTCTTGATCACTTCCATGGCATCGGAGGAGTGATCCTGATGCGTAAAGCCGATCGAAGCCCGCGCCGCGGTTTCGGCACCGGCGTTGGTGGTCATGATCACGATCACATTGCGGAAGTCCGCCTTGCGCCCGTTGTTATCGGTCAGGGTCCCGTGGTCCATGACCTGCAACAACAGGTTGAAGACTTCCGGGTGAGCCTTTTCGATTTCATCGAGCAGCAATACGCAATGTGGCTGCTTGGTGATCGCCTCGGTCAACAGGCCGCCCTGGTCGAAGCCGACATAGCCCGGAGGCGCACCGATCAAGCGCGACACAGTGTGGCGCTCCATGTACTCGGACATGTCGAAACGGACCAGCTCGATGCCCATGGCCTTGGCCAACTGGCGAGCCGCCTCGGTCTTGCCGACACCGGTCGGGCCTGCGAACAGGAACGAACCGACTGGCTTGTCCGGCGACTTGAGGCCCGCACGGGACAACTTGATCGCCGTGGACAGCGAGTCGATGGCCGCATCCTGGCCAAACACGGTGAGCTTGAGGTCGCGCTCCAGGTTACGCAGCAGCTCCTTGTCGGAACTGGTGACGTGTTTTGGCGGAATCCGCGCGATCTTGGCCACGATGTCCTCGACCTGAGGCACGTCGATGCGCTTCACGCGCTTCTCGACCGGTTGCAGGCGCTGGTAGGCACCCGCTTCGTCGATCACATCGATGGCCTTGTCAGGCATATGCCGGTCATTGATGTAGCGCGACGCCAGCTCAGCCGCCGCACGCAAGGCCTCATCGGTGTACTCGATGCCATGGTGCGCTTCAAAACGCCCCTTGAGCCCACGCAGGATGCCGATGGTATCTTCAACCGACGGCTCGGACACGTCGACTTTCTGGAAGCGACGCGCCAGGGCACGGTCTTTTTCGAAGATGCCGCGAAATTCCTGGAACGTGGTCGAACCAATGCAGCGGATATCACCGGAGGACAGCAGCGGCTTGAGCAGGTTGGAAGCGTCCATCACCCCACCGGAAGCCGCACCGGCGCCAATGATGGTATGGATCTCGTCGATGAACAGGATGGCCTGCGGGCGTTTTTTCAGCTCGCCGAGCAACGCCTTGAAGCGTTTCTCGAAATCGCCACGGTACTTGGTCCCGGCGAGCAACGCGCCCAGGTCAAGGGAATAGACGACACTGCTGGCCAGCAGGTCTGGCACCTGGTTGTCGACAATGCGCTTGGCCAGGCCTTCGGCAATCGCGGTTTTACCCACGCCCGCCTCGCCCACCAGCAACGGGTTGTTCTTGCGACGACGCGCAAGTATCTGCGCTACACGCTCTACCTCGTGCTCACGCCCCACCAGCGGATCGATCCGCCCCTGGCGCGCCATTTCATTGAGGTTGCTGGCATAGGCATCCAGCGGGTTGCTGGAAGAAGAAGACTCACCGCCCTCCTCGTCCTGCATATCCTGCTCGCCCTCGGAATGATCGCCGTGCCCAGGCACCTTGGAGATACCGTGGGCGATGTAATTGACTACATCAATACGGGCAACGCTCTGCTGCTTGAGCAGGAACACGGCCTGGCTTTCCTGTTCGCTGAAAATTGCCACCAGCACATTCGCGCCCGTGACTTCACGCTTACCGGAGCTCTGTACGTGGAACACAGCACGCTGCAATACCCGCTGGAACCCCAGGGTTGGCTGGGTTTCGCGGTCCTCGTCATGCACGGGGATCAGTGGCGTGGTGGAGTCGATAAACTCCTGCAGGTCATGCTTGAGCTTGTCGAGGTTGGCGCCGCACGCACGTAGAACGGTGGCGGCAGCTTCGTTATCCAAAAGTGCCAGCAAAAGGTGTTCGACGGTCATGAATTCATGACGCTTCGAACGAGCCTCTTTGAAGGCAAGATTGAGGGTGACTTCGAGCTCGCGGTTTAACATAGCTTCACCTCATACCCAAGTGGTCGGCGTTAACCGTCCTTCTCGATTTCACAGAGTAGCGGATGCTGGCTTTCCCTGGCGTACTGGTTGACCTGCATGGCCTTTGTCTCGGCGATGTCGCGGGTAAACACTCCACATACTGCCCGTCCTTCTGTGTGAACGGCCAGCATTACCTTGGTCGCCAACTCGCGGTTCAGGTTGAAAAACACCTCGAGCACTTCGACGACGAAATCCATCGGTGTGTAGTCATCATTAAACAAAACCACCTTGTACATCGGCGGCGCCTGTAAAGCAGGCTTGGCCTCCTGAACAGCAATGCCTGCAGAACCGTCGTCGTCATGTTCCTGATCCGGGCGATCCTGATTGAATGTTAGTCGAATCTGGCTGTTTGCATGCATGGGAAAGAAAGGTTCGTCAGTGGTTCAATTACAGTGGTGGGGGCGGCCTGTCAGAATTTCAACTCTGACCCTTTGGTCACCTTGACTATCGGCGAAACGGTGTTACAACGAATAGAGCCCACAGTGGGTAAAAAAGGTCCGCGCAGTCAACCTTATTTATTCGGGTTAGGACGGATAGACAGGATGATACTCCAGTGATGGAGTCTGGTGCAGAGGGATAAGGGAATGGCTAGTGGTAAGGTCAAGTGGTTCAACAATGTCAAGGGTTACGGCTTCGTCATTGAAGACGGCAAGACCGAGGACCTTTTTGCGCATTTCTCAGCGATCCAGATGGAAGGTTACAAAACGCTGAAAGCGGGTCAGCGTGTCAACTTTGAAATCATTCAAGGGCCAAAAGGCATGCATGCCGTAAATATTGTTGATGCGCCTGCCACTGCAGGCGTGAAAGAAACAAAGGTAGAAAAATCAGAGAAGCAGCGGGCCTGACCAGCCACTGAAATCAAGCACTCAAAGCAAACCGGCCGCCCCGACTCATCAGGGCGGCCGGTTTTCTCTGCCTGTTTACATATGCTTGATCAACGCATCACCAAACCCCGACGACGACACCAGCGTAGCGCCATCCATCAGACGCTCGAAGTCATAAGTCACAGTCTTGGCCGAAATCGCGCCGTTGGTGCCCTTGATGATCAGATCCGCCGCCTCGACCCAGCCCATATGCCGCAGCATCATTTCCGCCGACAGGATCAATGAACCAGGGTTGACCTGATCCTTGCCCGCATATTTAGGCGCAGTACCGTGGGTGGCTTCAAACATTGCCACGGTGTCCGACAGGTTGGCCCCCGGCGCAATACCAATGCCGCCCACTTCCGCCGCTAGGGCGTCGGACAGGTAATCACCATTGAGGTTGAGGGTCGCGATCACGTCATATTCGGCCGGGCGCAGCAGGATCTGCTGGAGCATGGCGTCGGCAATGGCATCCTTGACCACTACATTCTTACCGGTCTTGGGATTCTTGAACTGCATCCACGGCCCGCCGTCGAGCAGAGTCGCGCCGAACTCTTCAGCCGCCACCTCGTAGGCCCACTCCTTGAAGGCCCCTTCGGTGAACTTCATGATGTTGCCTTTGTGCACGATGGTCAGCGAGTCGCGGTCGTTATCCACCACATACTGCAAGGCCTTGCGCGCCAGGCGCTTGGTACCCTCTTTGGAGACCGGCTTGACGCCAATCCCGCAATCCTGGTCGAAACGGATCTTGGTAACACCCATTTCTTCCTTGAGGAACTTGATCACTTTGATCGCTTCCGGCGAACCAGCCTTCCACTCGATGCCCGCGTAAATATCCTCGGAGTTCTCACGGAAAATAGTCATGTCCACGTCGCCAGGCTTTTTCACCGGACTGGGCACGCCTTCGAACCAGCGCACCGGGCGCAGGCACACGTACAGGTCAAGTTGCTGGCGCAGCGCTACGTTCAGCGAGCGGATACCGCCACCCACCGGCGTTGTCAGCGGGCCCTTGATGGACACTACGTAATCCTTGACCGCGTCCAGGGTTTCCTGGGGCAGCCAGGTGTCCTGGTCGTAGACTTGAGTGGCCTTTTCGCCAGCGTACACCTCCATCCAGGAGATTTTGCGCTTGCCGCCGTAAGCCTTTTCAACAGCGGCGTCGACCACCTTGATCATCACCGGGCTGATGTCGACGCCAATACCGTCACCTTCGATGTAGGGGATGATCGGTTGGTCAGGAACATTGAGAGAATGGTCTGCATTGACGGTGATTTTGTCGCCGACTGCCGGAACCTGAATCTTCTTGTATCCCATGCTGAACTCCATCTATGGATTGAACATCTGGCTGCGTTCGAGCCTACTCCAGATAAATGGCGACTGAAACCTCACGCCATGCTCATTTGCATCGAAAACAGCATATTTGGTGGCCTACAAGCCTGAAAGCAAAGGGAAAAGCGCCAATCTTGAGCACATCCCACTACCCCACGCACCTGCGACCTTTAGACCAATGGACGAGCCCCCTTTTGTATGAAGGCTCAGCGTAAGCATAGCGACCTATGTATAATGCCGCCGCTGACCAAAGAGTCACGACGGCGGACCGCTCTAGAACGTAGCCTTTCGCCAGAAAGCCGGACTATTACCATAGCCCACCCGCTTGACGCTCGACTGATGCAAACCAACATCACCGCGAAGAAACCTCGACATTTCGCTCATGGATGACTTTGAACGAACGCGCTCTACCCGGCGCATCTCGAGTTTCTGCGCACGCTTTCAGCAAAGAAGAGAGTTAATCCGAATATGCCCACCCGCTCGAAGATCATCTACACCTTCACCGACGAAGCCCCAGCCCTCGCCACCTATTCACTGCTGCCTATCGTAGAGGCCTTCACCGCTTCCGCTGATATTGCCGTGGAAACCCGCGACATTTCCCTCGCCGGGCGCATCCTCGCAAGCTTCCCTGAGCAACTGGGCACCAAGGCCATCCCGGACCACCTCGCCGAACTGGGCGACCTGGCCGTTACGCCTGAAGCCAACATCATCAAGCTTCCCAACATCAGCGCCTCGACCCCGCAGCTGCAAGCCGCGATCAAGGAACTGCAGGCCCAAGGCTACGCCCTGCCGGACTACCCTGAAACCGTAACCACCGACGCGGAAAAAGAAACCCGTGCACGTTACGACAAGGTCAAGGGCAGCGCCGTGAACCCGGTACTGCGCGAAGGCAACTCCGACCGTCGCGCACCGCTGTCGGTCAAGAACTACGCACGCAAGCACCCGCACAAGATGGGCGCCTGGGCTGCCGACTCCAAGTCGCACATTGCCCACATGAACAACGGCGACTTCTACGGCAGCGAAAAAGCCGTGCAGATCGAAACCGCTGATGCGGTCAAAATTGCGCTGGTTGCAAAGGACGGCACCACCACCGTCCTGAAGGAAAAGACCAGCGTTCAGGCCGGCGAAATCATCGACACCGCCGTGCTGAGCAAGAAAGCCCTGCGCAGCTTCATCGCCGCTGAAATCGAAGACGCCAAGAAGCAAGGCGTGCTGCTGTCGGTTCACTTGAAAGCCACCATGATGAAGGTCTCCGACCCGATCATGTTCGGCCAGATCGTTGCCGAGTTCTATAAAGACGCCCTGGCCAAGCACGCGACCGTGCTGGAACAGATCGGCTTCAACCTGAACAACGGCATCGGCGACCTGTACGCCCGCATCAAAGCCCTGCCGGCCGACCAGCAGGCGCAGATCGAAGCCGATATCCAGGCGGTCTACGCCGTTCGCCCTGCCCTGGCGATGGTCAACTCCGACAAAGGCATCACCAACCTGCACGTGCCGAGCGACGTCATCGTCGACGCCTCGATGCCAGCGATGATCCGTGACTCCGGCAAAATGTGGGGCACCGACGGCCAACTGCACGACACCAAGGCTGTGATCCCGGATCGCTGCTACGCCACCATCTACCAGGCGGTCATCGAAGACTGCAAGGCCCATGGCGCCTTCGACCCCACCACCATGGGCAGCGTGCCAAACGTTGGCCTGATGGCGAAGAAAGCCGAAGAGTACGGCTCCCACGACAAGACCTTCCAGATCAAGGCTGACGGCGTTGTCCGCGTCACCGACAGCCAGGGCAACCTGCTGATGGAACAGAACGTCGAAGCTGGCGACATCTTCCGCATGTGCCAGACCAAAGACGCGCCGATCCAGGACTGGGTCAAGCTCGCCGTCAACCGTGCCCGCGCCAGCAACACCCCGGCCATCTTTTGGCTGGACCCCCAGCGCGCCCACGATGGCGTAGTGGTCGAGAAAGTTCAGGCTTACCTGAAAGACCACAACACCGAAGGCCTGGACATCCGCATCATGGCCCCGGTCGATGCGATGAAGTTTACCCTGGAGCGCACCCGCAAGGGCCTGGACACCATTTCGGTGACCGGCAACGTACTGCGCGACTACCTGACCGACCTGTTCCCGATCATGGAACTGGGCACCAGCGCCAAGATGCTGTCGATCGTGCCGCTGATGAATGGCGGTGGCCTGTTCGAAACCGGTGCTGGCGGTTCGGCTCCAAAGCACGTGCAGCAACTGCTGGAAGAAAACTTCCTGCGCTGGGATTCCCTGGGCGAGTTCCTGGCCCTGGCCGCGTCCCTTGAGCATTTGGGTGTGACGTACAACAACCCCAAAGCCCTGGTACTGTCCAAGACCCTGGACCAGGCCACCGGCCAGTTCCTGGACAACAACAAATCGCCATCGCGTAAGGTCGGCAACATCGACAACCGCGGCAGCCACTTCTACCTGGCGCTGTACTGGGCACAAGCCCTGGCCGCCCAGACCGAAGACACTGCACTGCAAGCGCAGTTTGGCGAATTGGCCAAAACCCTGGCCGAGAACGAAGCAACCATCGTTGCCGAACTCAACGCCGTACAGGGCAAGCCAGTGGACATCGGCGGCTACTACGCGCCGAACCCTGAGCTGACCAGCAAGGCCATGCGCCCGAGCAACACCCTCAATGCGGCGATTGCCAAGTTGAAGTAAGGTTGTAAGGATGCGAAGAAGCCCCGGCCCAGTGCCGGGGTTTCTGTTTCGGACTGCCACCGATTTAACTGAAGAAACCCAATAGAATGTGGGAGCTGGCTTGCCTGCGATGACGGTCTACCAGCAAGCTATTCAGTAGCTGACCCACCGCTATCGCAGGCAAGCCAGCTCCCACATTGACCGCAATCCTGCCCGAAGACCGCGGGGCATCCCAAGAGACCTCCCATGACCTGGCAACCTCACATCACCGTCGCCACCATCGTCGAAGACAACGGCCGCTTCCTGATGGTCGAAGAACTCAAGGGCGGCCGGGCCGTGCTCAACCAGCCCGCCGGCCATCTGGACCCGAACGAAACCCTGACCGAAGCTGCCGTGCGCGAAACGCTGGAAGAAACCGGCTGGGACGTGGAAGCTACCGGCATCGTCGGCATCTACCTGTACACCGCACCCAGCAATGGCGTCACCTATCAACGGGTCTGCTTTATCGCCAAGGCCCTGAGACACCACCCGGACTATCAACTCGACGAAGGCATCCTGCGCGCCCGCTGGCTGACCCGTGACGAGCTGATGGCCGTGCGCGACGACTGGCGCAGCGAGCTGATTATCCGCTGCATCGATGATTATCTGGCCGGCCAATGCCACAGTCTCGAATTGATCCGCCCTTCTCTTTAGCCTTGCGGGCCCAGGCCTGCTAGAATCGCGTCCTTTTTCAAGACACCCGTTGAAACCCTATGCGTGATTCAGCCCCTTCTGACACACAAAAGAAGCGCGTCATCGTCGGCATGTCCGGCGGCGTGGACTCTTCCGTTTCCGCCGTTCTGCTCATGGAGCAGGGTTATGAGGTGGAAGGCCTGTTCATGAAGAACTGGGAAGAAGACGATGGAACCGAATACTGCACCGCCATGGACGACCTCGCCGACGCCCAGGCCGTATGCGACAAGATCGGCATCAAGCTGCACACCGCCAACTTCGCCGCCGAGTACTGGGACAACGTGTTCGAGCACTTCCTGGCCGAATACAAGGCCGGCCGCACGCCGAACCCGGACATCCTGTGTAACCGCGAAATCAAGTTCAAGGCCTTCCTCGACTACGCCATGATGCTCGGTGCCGACCTGATAGCTACCGGCCACTACGTGCGCCGTCGCGATATCGATGGCCGCACCGAATTGCTCAAGGGCCTGGACCCGAACAAAGACCAGAGCTACTTCCTGCACGCCGTCGGTGGTGAGCAGATCGCCAAGACCCTGTTTCCGGTCGGCGAGCTGGAAAAGCCCGAAGTGCGCAAAATTGCCGAGAAACACGGCCTGGCCACCGCCAAGAAGAAAGATTCCACCGGTATCTGCTTTATCGGCGAGCGGCGCTTCAGTGATTTCCTCAAGCAATACCTGCCGGCGCAACCGGGCGAGATCAAGACCACCGAGGGTGAAGTGATCGGCCGCCACCACGGCCTGATGTACCACACCATCGGCCAGCGCCAGGGCCTGGGTATTGGCGGTTTGAAGGACGCCGGTGAAGAGCCGTGGTACGTGCTGGTCAAAGACCTGGAAAACAACGTGCTGGTGGTCGGCCAAGGCAACGAGCACCCGCTGCTGTTCTCCGGCGCCCTGCTCGCTTCCGAGATCTATTGGGTCAACCCGATCGACTTGAGCACCCCGCGCCGCCTGACCGCCAAAGTGCGTTATCGCCAGAGTGACCAGCCCTGCACCCTGGAAAAGACCGCCACCGGCTACCGTGCCACCTTCGATGACCCGCAGCGCGCGGTCACCCCTGGCCAGTCCGTGGTGTTCTATGACGGCGAAATCTGCCTGGGCGGCGGCGTGATTGAAGTCGCGCAGGCCTGGAGCAACCCGGCATGAGCCCGACCCAGGAGCAATTGACGGCCCTTGGCGGTGTCTTTCTCGCTGCGGTACTGGTAGACAAGATCGCCAAGACCGGCCAGGTCACTGAAGCCGGCCTGACCTGTATGCTCGGCAGCCTGCTGATCCGCGACCCCAAGGACACCCTTGAGGTTTACGGCGGCGACGACCTGGCCCTGCGTGAAGGCTATCGCGCCCTGATCGGCGCCCTGGAGCGTGACCCCAGCACCTTGCAGCGCGAGCCGTTGCGCTATGCCCTGTCGATGCTTGGCCTTGAGCGCCAACTGGCCAAGCGTGACGACCTGCTGGACACCATCGGCAAGCGCCTGCCGCAGATCCAGTCCCAGGTAGAACACTTCGGCCCGGCCCATGAAAACGTGATCGCAGCCGTAGGTGCGCTGTACCAGGACACCTTGAGCACCCTGCGCCAGCGCATCCAGGTGCACGGCGACATGCGCAACCTGCAGCAACCCAACAACGCGTCGAAAATCCGCGCCCTGCTCCTGGCCGGTATTCGTTCGGCACGCTTGTGGCGCCAACTGGGCGGTCATCGCTGGCAGTTGGTGATCAGCCGACGCAAATTGCTCAAAGAGCTTTACCCGTTGATGCGCAACGAATAAGTCGCACCAGCAGGCTGTTTTCAAGCCATTACGCGTAATACGCCGGTCAGTTGGCGACGGACCGGCGGATTTTTTCATGTATGATACGCGCCCCATTTCGTTGCCCGACTGTCCGAGAACACCCCATGCAGCTCTCTTCGCTCACTGCGGTTTCCCCTGTTGACGGCCGCTACGCCGGCAAAACCCAGGCCCTGCGCCCTATTTTCAGCGAGTACGGCCTGATCCGTGCCCGTGTCCTGGTTGAAGTGCGCTGGCTCCAGCGCCTGGCCGCTCACCCCGCCATCAGCGAAGTGCCGGCGTTTTCCGCCGAAGCCAACGCTGTATTGAACACCCTGGCGGAAAACTTCTCCCTGGAGCACGCCGAGCGTGTCAAAGAGATCGAGCGCACCACCAACCACGACGTCAAAGCCATCGAATACCTGCTCAAAGAGCAAGCGGCCCAACTGCCGGAACTGGCCCAGGTCAGCGAGTTCATCCACTTTGCCTGCACCAGCGAGGACATCAACAACCTGTCCCACGCCCTGATGCTGCGCGAAGGCCGTGATGACGTGATGCTGCCGCTGATGCGCCAGACCGCCGAAGCCATTCGCGAGCTGGCGATCCGTTTCGCTGCCGTGCCGATGCTGTCGCGCACCCACGGCCAGCCGGCCTCGCCGACCACCCTGGGCAAAGAACTGGCCAACGTGGTGTACCGCCTGGAGCGCCAGATCGCCCAAGTCGCCGCCGTGCCATTGCTGGGCAAGATCAACGGCGCCGTAGGCAACTACAACGCCCACCTGTCGGCCTATCCTGAGATCGACTGGGAAGCCAACGCCCGCGCCTTCATCGAAGACGAGCTGGGCCTGGGCTTCAACCCCTACACCACGCAGATCGAACCCCACGACTACATCGCCGAGCTGTTCGACGCGATTGCACGCTTCAACACCATCCTGATCGATTTCGATCGCGATATCTGGGGCTACATCTCCCTGGGCTACTTCAAGCAGCGCACTATTGCAGGCGAAATCGGTTCATCGACCATGCCGCACAAGGTCAACCCGATCGACTTCGAAAACTCCGAAGGCAACCTGGGTATCGCCAACGCCCTGTTCCAGCACCTGGCCAGCAAGTTGCCGATCTCTCGCTGGCAGCGCGACCTGACCGACTCCACCGTATTGCGCAACCTCGGTGTCGGCTTTGCCCACAGCGTGATCGCGTACGAAGCCAGCCTCAAAGGCATCAGCAAGCTGGAGCTCAACGAGCAGAAGATTGCCGCTGACCTGGACGCGTGCTGGGAAGTATTGGCCGAGCCGATCCAGACCGTGATGCGCCGCTACAACATCGAAAACCCCTACGAGAAGCTGAAAGAATTGACGCGCGGCAAGGGCATCAGCCCCGAAGCGCTGCAAACTTTCATCGACGGCCTGGACATGCCAGCCGCAGCCAAGGCCGAGCTGAAACTGCTCACCCCGGCCAACTACATCGGCAACGCTGTAGAACAAGCCAAGCGCATCTGATCCAAGCAAGCTCCTTTGAGACGCCCGGCCGCGCCGGGCGTTTTTATTCCTGTCTTAAAAGTGCTTTTTTTCAATAGGTTACACATGAATCCTGATATCCCTCTTCAACTTCTGGGCGGCATCACGGCACGGGAATTCCTGCGCGACTACTGGCAGAAAAAACCGCTGCTGATCCGCCAGGCCATCCCTGACTTCGAAAGCCCGATCGACGCCGACGAACTGGCAGGCCTGGCCCTGGAAGAAGAAGTCGAGTCGCGCCTGGTGATCGAACACGGCGAGCGCCCGTGGGAACTGCGTCGCGGCCCGTTCGCCGAAGACGCTTTCAGCACCCTGCCCGAGCGCGAATGGACCCTGCTGGTGCAGGCAGTCGACCAGTTCGTTCCGGAAGTGGCTGAGCTGCTGGAGCACTTCCGCTTCCTGCCGAGCTGGCGTATCGATGATGTGATGATCAGCTTCGCCGCGCCGGGTGGCAGCGTCGGTCCGCATTTCGATAACTACGATGTGTTCCTGCTGCAAGCCCAGGGCAAGCGCAACTGGAAGATCGGCCAGATGTGCAATTCCGAAAGCCCGTTGCTGCAACACGCCGACCTGCGCATCCTCGCCGAATTCGAAGAAAGCGCCGAATGGGTGCTGGAACCGGGCGACATGCTCTACCTGCCGCCGCGCCTGGCCCATTTCGGTATTGCTGAAGACGACTGCATGACCTATTCCGTGGGTTTCCGTGCACCGAGCGCCGCTGAAGTGCTGACCCACTTCACCGACTTCCTCAGCCAGTACCTGACCGACGAAGAGCGCTACACCGACGCAGACGCCCAGCCGGTCAGCGACCCGCACCAGATCCAGGGCGACGCACTGGACCGCCTCAAGGGCTTGCTCGCCGAGCACATGAGCGATGAGCGCATGCTGCTGACCTGGTTCGGCCAGTTCATGACCGAGCCACGCTACCCGGAACTGGTGGCCGGCGAAGAGTTGGGCGAAGAAGATTTCATCAACAGCCTGCAAGACGGCGCGATCCTGGTACGCAACCCGAGCGCACGCCTGGCCTGGTCCGAAGTCGACGACGATGTACTGCTGTTCGCCAGCGGCCAGAGCCGTTACCTGCCGGGCAAACTGCGTGAACTGTTGAAGCTGGTGTGCTCGGCCGATGCACTGCACAGCGAAAACCTGGGCGAGTGGCTGGCCGACGAAGACGGTCGCGACCTGCTGTGCGAACTGGTCAAGCAAGGCAGCCTGGGGTTCGCGGATGAATAGAATTCACGTAAGTGTCGCGGACTGGCGAAAGGATATCGACGAGATTCGGCGCATTCGTGAAGCGGTATTCATCGCTGAACAATCGGTCCCGCCTGAATTGGAGTGGGACGCGGACGATGCCGGCGCCATGCATTTTCTTGCATACGAAGGTGATTTCCCGATTGGCACCGCTCGATTGCTGCCCAGCGGCGAGATCGGTCGGGTATCAGTGCTCAAGGACTGGCGTGGGCTGAAAGTCGGCGACAAGCTGATGGAAGCGGTGATCGGCGAGGCGGTGAAACGCGGCCAGACCCGGCAATTCCTGAGTGCGCAGGTGTATGCGGCGCCGTTTTATGAACGGCTGGGTTTCAAGATCGTCAGCGATGAGTTTCTTGAGGTCGGGATTCCGCATGTGGATATGGTGCGCGGGGACTGACCCGAGTCCGCGTCGCCTGCATCGCAGGCAAGCCAGCTCCCACACTGACCGCATTCCAAAGGTTGTACTCGGTCAAGTGTGGGAGCTGGCTTGCCTGCGATAGCGATTTCAGCAACACCACAAATGCCCTGCCTCCCAGGGCATTTTGCCGTCTACGATTCAACTTGCGCCCTGCCAGGCCGACAAACTGGCACTATCAAGCAAATGACTCGCAGAGATAACGGACATGTCCCTACGCACCCTGCTCACCGCCCTCGTGATGACCGTCAGCGCTTGCGCCATGGCCGCCACTGAAGTTGTCAATCTGAACAACCGCACCAGCGCCGACCTGCTGCCCGTGGCGCAGAACTTCATTGGCAAGGACGGCACCGTCAGCGCCTACGGCAACCAGCTTATCGTTAACGCTGAGCCCGCCAGGATCGAGGGCTTGCGCGCACTGCTCGGCCAATTGGATACACCGGCCAAACGCCTGCTGATCACCGTCGATACCAACGAGAACAACCAACAGAACAGCGGTGACAGCCAGACCCGCATCATCAGCTACGGCACTGCCAGCCGCGACGGTGGCGTGCAGCAGATCCAGGCCAGCGAAGGCGTGCCTGCGCTGATCCAGGTCGGCCAGAGCGTACCGCTGACCACCACGCAACAGGACAGCTACGGCCGTCTGCAAAACCAGACCCAGTATCGCAACGTCACCCAGGGCTTTTACGTGACCGCCAGCGTCACCGGCGAGACCGTACACCTGGCCATCAGTACCAACCGTGACCGCATGAGCCAGGAACGTCCCGATGTAGTGAACGTGCAAAGCACCGACACAACTGTCAGCGGCCGCCTGGGCGAATGGATTCCCCTGGCCGGCATCAATCGTGAAACCCAGGCGGACAAGTCCTCTAGAACCCGCAGCTACTCTACTCAGGGCCGCGATGACCTGACTTTACGGGTCAAGGTCGACACCCTGAACTGAAGCACCGAAAACTGACTGGCAAGTCGCATTAGACTAAAGATGTAGTGCCGGAAAAAAAGCACTACAAAACATTTGACGAGCCAAAAAAGCATGGGCATGATGGCCTCGCTCCCGCTAATCAGGGGCCCTGGCAAGGGCCTTCGGATCGCCGCTCTAAGCTACCCACCTGAGCCGATTCGTGTCTGTACCGCCCACAAGGTGTGTTTGACGTTGGTTGCGACTGGAACGAAGTTGTCCCGAGGGACGGAAGCTAACCAGGTAACCCGGCTACACACTGATGGATCGTACAAAGGCCCACGACGCCCGAAGACCGTTCGCAGTTTGCCCTTACCTGCTCAACTCCCCCTTGAGCCCCATCGTTCATCCCGTCGCCTACCTCCGTCAGATTTGACTTGAACACCAAAGCTTCTGGTCAGCGAGCAATCCTACCCAGGCAACGAATGCCGGGCTGGCAAACGGATACTTCAAACAAGACGCGACGAGGTTTTTCCCCATGGCACTGACACGCGAACAGCAAATTGCAGCCCTTGAAAAAGACTGGGCTGAAAACCCACGCTGGAAAGGCGTGACCCGCGCTTATTCCGCTGCTGACGTCGTCCGCCTGCGTGGCTCGGTCCAACCTGAGCACACCTTCGCAAAACTCGGCGCCGAGAAGCTGTGGAACCTGGTCACTCAGGGTGCCAAGCCTTCTTTCCGTCCCGACAAAGATTTCGTCAACTGCATGGGCGCCCTCACTGGCGGCCAGGCAGTCCAGCAGGTAAAAGCCGGTATCCAGGCGATCTACCTGTCCGGTTGGCAAGTGGCAGCGGACAACAACTCCGCTGAATCCATGTACCCCGACCAATCGCTGTACCCGGTGGACTCGGTGCCAACCGTGGTCAAGCGCATCAACAACTCGTTCCGTCGTGCCGACCAGATCCAGTGGAAAGCCGGCAAGAACCCAGGCGATAAAGGCTACATCGACTACTTCGCGCCAATCGTGGCAGACGCCGAAGCCGGTTTCGGTGGCGTACTCAATGCCTACGAGCTGATGAAGAGCATGATCGAGGCAGGCGCTGCCGGCGTGCACTTCGAAGACCAGCTGGCTTCGGTGAAAAAATGCGGCCACATGGGTGGCAAGGTACTGGTACCGACCCAGGAAGCTGTACAGAAGCTGACCGCCGCTCGCCTGGCCGCTGACGTTGCCGGTACACCGACCATCATCCTGGCCCGTACCGACGCCAACGCGGCAGACTTGCTGACCTCGGACTGCGACCCGTACGACCAACCATTCGTTACCGGCGAGCGCACCCAGGAAGGCTTCTATAAAGTGCGCGCCGGCCTCGACCAGGCAATCGCCCGTGGCCTGGCCTACGCGCCGTACGCCGATCTGATCTGGTGCGAAACCGCCAAGCCAGACCTGGACGAAGCACGCCGCTTTGCCGAAGCGATCAAGAAGGAATACCCGGACCAACTGCTGTCCTACAACTGCTCGCCTTCCTTCAACTGGAAGAAGAACCTGGACGACGCGACCATCGCCAAGTTCCAGCGTGAGCTGTCGGCCATGGGCTACAAGCACCAGTTCATCACCCTGGCCGGTATCCACAACATGTGGCACAGCATGTTCAACCTGGCGCACGACTACGCCCGCAACGACATGACCGCCTACGTGAAGCTGCAGGAGCAGGAATTCGCAGACGCCGCCAAAGGCTACACCTTCGTGGCGCACCAGCAGGAAGTGGGCACCGGCTACTTCGACGACATGACCACCGTGATCCAGGGCGGCACCTCGTCCGTGACCGCGCTGACCGGTTCGACCGAAGAAGAGCAGTTCCACTAAGTACCGCGTACACGGCCACGGCGGCCCCACGGAAGACCTAACCGCAGTGCCGCGCAACAATCACGCCCCGACTGGTTCGGGGCGTTTTTTTTGCCTAGGAATCACCGAAAATCAAGGGTGGGAGCTGGCTTGCCTGCGATGGCGGTGGGTCAGAGGCAGGTGTTTCAGCTGATCAGCCGCCATCGCAGGCAAGCCAGCTCCTACATTGACCGCCCCCTATCCATAGTTTTTTGCTAAAAACATTGATCCAGAGCGGTATCCGCGCACATCCGATCGGTTAAAAGAACCGTTGCGACAACTAAGCGACACTCAAGCAAGTAACGGTAACTTCCCGCGCCACATGAGAAACACTCGCTTACACCCCACGCAAACAATATTCATTATCATTTAGCGCCTGAAAACTTCGTTACCGCTTAAACAAAACATAATTGATGAAAAGCCCGCTAATGCCCACGCCACAAGGGCTACAGCCCCAAGAAGGTGCACTATGTGCTTATTCCACCGAATAATTTCGCCCTGGGAATTTTACTTGCCCGGTGTTTAGCCATAAAATCACCGCGATTGATTGCAGTGCGACATATCGTCACTGCATCGTTACTTTTTCGAGCTCAGAGACCTTTGCTCTCTGTTAAGGATTTCCAGCATGACCGACGCGACAGGACTCATGGCCCACAACTGGGGCTTTGCCATTTTCCTTCTCGGTGTTGTAGGCCTCTGCGCCTTCATGCTTGGCGTCTCCAGCCTCCTCGGGTCAAAAGCCTGGGGCCGCAGCAAAAACGAACCGTTCGAATCCGGCATGCTACCTACAGGTGGCGCCCGCTTGCGGCTCTCAGCCAAATTCTATCTGGTCGCGATGCTCTTCGTGATCTTCGATATCGAAGCCCTCTTTCTCTTTGCATGGTCTGTGTCCGTCCGCGAAAGCGGCTGGACCGGATTCGTCGAAGCTCTCGTTTTCATAGCAATTCTGTTGGCAGGTCTTGTCTACCTGTTCCGAGTGGGCGCCCTTGACTGGGCTCCGGAAGCTCGTCGCAAGCGGCAAGCGAAGCTGAAACAATGAGGCTTTGGCAATGCAATACAATCTCACCAGGATCGACCCGGATGCTCCTAACGAGCAGTACCCCATCGGCGAACGGGAAACCGTCTCCGACCCGTTAGAAGACCAAGTCCACAAAAACATCTACATGGGCAAGCTGGAAGACGTGCTGAGTGGCGCGGTCAACTGGGGGCGTAAAAACTCCCTGTGGCCGTACAACTTCGGTCTTTCGTGCTGCTACGTGGAAATGACCACCGCCTTCACGGCGCCCCACGACATCGCGCGCTTTGGCGCCGAAGTGATCCGGGCCTCGCCGCGCCAGGCGGATTTCATGGTTATCGCCGGTACCTGCTTCATCAAGATGGCGCCGATCATCCAGCGCCTCTATGAGCAAATGCTCGAACCAAAGTGGGTTATCTCCATGGGTTCGTGCGCCAACTCCGGTGGCATGTACGACATCTACTCGGTCGTTCAAGGGGTGGACAAGTTCCTGCCCGTGGACGTCTACGTGCCTGGCTGCCCGCCCCGTCCCGAAGCGTTCCTGCAAGGCTTGATGCTGTTGCAGGAATCGATTGGCAAGGAGCGTCGCCCACTGTCCTGGGTGGTCGGTGATCAAGGCGTTTATCGCGCCGAGATGCCGTCTCAAAAGGAACAGCGCCGCGAACAGCGAATCGCAGTCACCAACCTGCGCAGCCCCGACGAAGTCTGATCCAGCCCGCTTCTTTTATAGAACGAAAACCTGGCTTCATTCTTTACGTTGACCGAAAGCGATAAAAAACCATGACTACAGGCAGTGCTCTGTACATCCCGCCTTATAAGGCAGACGACCAGGATGTGGTTGTCGAACTCAATAACCGTTTCGGCCCTGACGCCTTCACCGCCCAGGCCACACGCACCGGTATGCCGGTGCTGTGGGTGGCGCGTGCCAGGCTCGTCGAAGTCCTGACCTTCCTGCGCAACCTGCCCAAGCCGTACGTCATGCTCTATGACCTGCATGGCGTGGACGAGCGTCTGCGCACCAAGCGCCAGGGCCTGCCGAGCGGCGCCGATTTCACCGTGTTCTACCACCTGATGTCGCTGGAACGTAACAGCGACGTGATGATCAAGGTCGCCCTGAGCGAGAGCGACCTGAGCATCCCGACCGTGACCGGTATCTGGCCGAACGCCAGCTGGTACGAGCGTGAAGTCTGGGACATGTTCGGCATCGACTTCCCTGGCCACCCGCACCTGACGCGCATCATGATGCCGCCGACCTGGGAAGGTCACCCGCTGCGCAAGGACTTCCCTGCCCGCGCCACCGAATTCGACCCGTACAGCCTCAACCTCGCCAAGCAACAGCTTGAAGAAGAGGCGGCGCGCTTCCGCCCCGAAGACTGGGGCATGAAGCGCTCCGGCACCAACGAGGACTACATGTTCCTCAACCTGGGCCCGAACCACCCTTCGGCCCACGGTGCCTTCCGTATCATCCTGCAACTGGACGGCGAAGAAATCGTCGACTGCGTCCCGGACATCGGCTACCACCACCGTGGCGCCGAGAAGATGGCCGAGCGTCAGTCCTGGCACAGCTTCATCCCGTACACCGACCGTATCGACTACCTCGGCGGCGTGATGAACAACCTGCCGTACGTGCTCTCGGTCGAGAAGCTGGCCGGTATCAAGGTACCGGACCGCGTCGACACCATCCGCATCATGATGGCCGAGTTCTTCCGCATCACCAGCCACCTGCTGTTCCTGGGTACCTATATCCAGGACGTCGGCGCCATGACGCCGGTGTTCTTCACCTTCACCGACCGTCAGCGTGCCTACAAGGTCATCGAAGCCATCACCGGTTTCCGTCTGCACCCGGCCTGGTACCGCATCGGCGGCGTGGCCCACGACCTGCCGAACGGCTGGGAACGCCTGGTCAAGGAATTCATCGACTGGATGCCCAAGCGCCTGGACGAGTACCAGAAAGCCGCGCTGGACAACAGCATCCTCAAGGGCCGCACCATCGGCGTCGCGCAGTACAACACTAAAGAGGCCCTGGAATGGGGCGTCACTGGTGCCGGCCTGCGTTCCACCGGTTGCGACTTCGACCTGCGTAAAGCACGCCCGTACTCCGGCTACGAGAACTTCGAGTTCGAAGTACCGCTGGCGGCCAATGGCGATGCCTACGACCGTTGCATCGTGCGCGTCGAAGAAATGCGCCAGAGCCTGAAGATCATCGAGCAGTGCATGCGCAACATGCCGGCCGGCCCGTACAAGGCGGATCACCCGCTGACCACGCCGCCGCCCAAAGAGCGCACGCTGCAGCACATCGAAACCCTGATCACGCACTTCCTGCAGGTTTCGTGGGGCCCGGTGATGCCGGCCAACGAATCCTTCCAGATGATCGAAGCGACCAAGGGTATCAACAGTTATTACCTGACGAGCGATGGCGGCACCATGAGCTACCGCACCCGGATTCGTACCCCAAGTTTTGCCCACTTGCAGCAGATCCCTTCGGTGATCAAAGGCGAGATGGTCGCGGACTTGATTGCGTACCTGGGTAGTATCGATTTCGTTATGGCCGACGTGGACCGCTAAGCATGAACAGCACGCTTATCCAGACAGACCGTTTCACCTTGAGTGAAACCGAGCGCTCGGCCATCGAGCACGAGCTGCATCACTACGAAGACCCGCGCGCGGCGTCGATCGAAGCCCTGAAGATCGTCCAGAAGGAACGTGGCTGGGTGCCCGACGGCGCCCTCTACGCCATCGGCGAGATCCTCGGCATCCCCGCCAGCGACGTTGAAGGCGTGGCGACGTTCTACAGCCAGATCTTCCGCCAACCGGTGGGCCGCCACATCATTCGTGTGTGCGACAGCATGGTCTGCTACATCGGTGGCCATGAGTCCGTGGTCAGCGAAATCCAGGCCAAGCTGGGCATCGGCCTCGGCCAGACCACCGCCGACGGCCGCTTCACGCTGCTGCCGGTGTGCTGCCTGGGCAACTGCGACAAGGCGCCGGCGTTGATGATCGACGACGACACATTCGGTGACGTACAGCCTGCTGGCGTGACCCAATTGCTCGAGGGCTACCCATGACCCTGACCTCTTTCGGCCCGGCCAACCTGATCAAGCGTTCGGCCGAGACCCACCCGCTGACCTGGCGCTTGCGTGACGACGGCGAGCCGGTATGGCTCGACGAATACCAGGCCAAGAACGGCTACGCCGCTGCGCGCAAAGCTTTCGCCGACATGGCCCAGGACGATATCGTCCAGACCGTGAAAGACGCCGGTCTCAAGGGCCGCGGCGGCGCAGGCTTCCCCACTGGCGTGAAGTGGGGCCTGATGCCCAAGGACGAATCCATCAACATCCGCTACCTGCTGTGCAACGCGGATGAAATGGAGCCCAACACCTGGAAAGACCGCATGCTGATGGAGCAACTGCCCCATCTGCTGATCGAAGGCATGTTGATCAGTGCCCGTGCGCTCAAGACCTACCGTGGCTATATCTTCCTGCGTGGCGAGTACACCACCGCCGCCAAGCACCTCAACCGTGCAGTGGCAGAAGCCAAGGCCGCTGGCCTGTTGGGCAAGAATATCCTCGGTTCCGGTTTTGACTTCGAACTGTTCGTGCACACCGGCGCCGGGCGTTATATCTGCGGTGAAGAGACCGCACTGATCAACTCCCTCGAAGGCCGCCGCGCCAACCCGCGTTCCAAGCCGCCCTTCCCCGCCGCCGTGGGCGTGTGGGGCAAGCCGACGTGTGTGAACAACGTCGAGACCCTGTGCAACGTGCCGGCGATCATCGCCGACGGCGTGGACTGGTACAAATCCCTGGCCCGCGAAGGCAGCGAAGACATGGGCACCAAGCTCATGGGCTTCTCCGGCAAGGTCAAGAACCCTGGCCTGTGGGAACTGCCATTCGGCGTGACCGCACGCGAGCTGTTCGAGGACTACGCCGGCGGTATGCGCGACGGCTACACCTTGAAAGCCTGGCAGCCAGGCGGCGCCGGCACCGGTTTCCTGCTGCCCGAGCACCTGGATGCACAAATGTATGCCGGCGGTATCGGCAAGGTGGGCACCCGGATGGGTACCGGCCTGGCGATGGCGGTCGACAACACCGTGAACATGGTCTCGTTGCTGCGCAACATGGAGCAGTTTTTTGCCCGCGAATCCTGCGGCTTCTGCACCCCATGCCGCGACGGCCTGCCTTGGAGCGTCAAGCTGCTGATGGCCCTGGAAAATGGCGAAGGCCGCGAGGGCGACATCGAAACCCTGCTGGGTCTGGTCGGTTTCCTCGGCCCAGGCAAGACTTTCTGTGCTCACGCACCGGGCGCCGTGGAGCCATTGGGCAGCGCAATCAAATACTTCCGCTCGGAGTTCGAAGCCGGCATCGCGCCCACCAGCGCCGCCGTCCCGCCTCTGGCGAAGCCGATCGTAGTCGGCGCGTAACGCTTAAACAGGCGAAGGGTCCGTGCCCTTCGCCTGCTCATGTGCTGACGCCGTAAAGGCTGTGTAGATGCACATGAATAACAAGATTCCATTAGCCACGCCCGCTGACAACGGGCCAACGAAGAACTTTGAACCATGGCCACTATCCACGTAGACGGCAAAGCGCTCGAAGTCGATGGGGCGGACAACCTGTTACAGGCGTGTCTGTCACTCGGCCTCGACATCCCGTATTTCTGCTGGCACCCCGCGCTTGGTAGCGTCGGTGCCTGTCGCCAGTGTGCGGTCAAGCAATACACCGACGAGAACGACACCCGTGGTCGTATCGTCATGTCCTGCATGACCCCAGCCACCGACAACACCTGGATCTCCATCGACGATGAAGAATCCAAGGCGTTTCGCGCCAGCGTTGTCGAATGGCTGATGACCAACCACCCCCACGACTGCCCGGTCTGTGAGGAAGGCGGTCACTGCCACCTGCAAGACATGACGGTGATGACCGGCCACAACGAGCGCCGTTATCGCTTCACCAAGCGTACCCACCAGAACCAGGACCTCGGCCCGTTCATTTCCCACGAAATGAACCGCTGCATCGCCTGCTACCGCTGCGTGCGCTTCTATAAGGACTACGCCGGCGGCACCGACCTCGGCGTGTTCGGCGCCCACGACAACGTGTACTTCGGTCGCGTTGAAGACGGCGTGCTGGAGAGCGAGTTCTCCGGCAACCTCACCGAGGTCTGCCCGACCGGTGTGTTCACCGACAAGACCCACTCCGAGCGCTACAACCGTAAGTGGGACATGCAATTTGCGCCGAGCATCTGCCATGGCTGCTCCAGCGGTTGCAACATCTCCCCGGGCGAGCGCTACGGTGAGCTGCGTCGTATCGAAAACCGCTTCAACGGTTCGGTCAACCAGTACTTCCTGTGCGACCGTGGCCGTTTCGGCTACGGCTACGTCAACCGCGAAGACCGCCCACGCCAGCCCCTGCTGGCCGATGGCGCCAAGCTGAGCCTGGACGCAGCGCTGGATAAGGCTGCCGACCTGTTGCGCGGGCGCAATATCGTGGGTATCGGTTCGCCACGCGCCAGCCTCGAAAGCAACTTCGCGTTGCGCGAGCTGGTAGGTGCCGAACACTTCTACTGCGGTATCGAAGCCGACGAGCTGGAGCGCATCCGCCTGGTCCTGCAAGTGCTGAACGACAGCCCGCTGCCGGTACCGAACATGCGCGACATCGAAGACCACGATGCGATCTTCGTACTTGGTGAAGACCTGACCCAGACCGCTGCACGCATCGCGCTGTCGCTGCGTCAATCGGTGAAAGGCAAGGCCGAAGAAATGGCCGACGCCATGCGCGTACAGCCTTGGCTCGACGCCGCCGTGAAGAACATCGGCCAGCACGCGCTGAACCCGCTGTTTATCGCTTCCCTGGCTGAAACCAAGCTCGACGACATCGCTGAAGAATGCGTACACGCCGCGCCGGACGACCTGGCGCGCCTCGGTTTCGCCGTGGCCCACGCCCTCGACGCCAGCGCACCCGCCGTTGAAGGCCTGGACGCTGAAGCTGCCGAGTTGGCTCAGCGCATTGCCGACGCCCTGCTGGCGGCCAAGCGCCCGCTGATCATTGCCGGTACCTCGTTGGGTTCCAAAGCGCTGATCGAAGCCGCCGCCAACATCGCCAAGGCCCTGAAGCTGCGCGACAAGAATGGTTCCATCAGCCTGGTGGTGCCGGAAGCCAACAGCCTGGGCCTGGCCATGCTCGGTGGCGAGTCCGTGGACGCGGCGCTGCAAGCGGTTATCGACGGCAACGCCGACGCCATCGTGGTGCTGGAAAACGACCTGTACACCCGCACCGCTGCCGCCAAGGTTGACGCTGCACTGGATGCTGCCAAAGTGCTGATCGTCGCCGACCACCAGAAGACCGCGACCAGCGAGCGTGCCGACCTGGTGCTGCCAGCCGCCACCTTCGCCGAAGGCGACGGTACCCTGGTCAGCCAGGAAGGCCGCGCCCAGCGCTTCTTCCAGGTGTTCGATCCGAAGTACATGGACGCCAGCATCCTGGTGCACGAAGGCTGGCGCTGGCTGCATGCCCTGCGCGCCACCCTGCTGAACCAGCCGATCGACTGGACCCAGCTCGACCACGTGACGGCTGCCACCGCCGCCAGCGCGCCGCAGCTTGCTCGTATTGTCGATGCCGCGCCGTCTGCCGCGTTCCGCATCAAGGGCCTGAAACTGGCACGTGAGCCGCTGCGTTACTCCGGTCGTACCGCCATGCGCGCCGACATCAGCGTGCATGAACCGCGTACCCCGCAAGACAACGACACCGCGTTTGCCTTCTCCATGGAAGGTTATTCGGGTTCGGCCGAACCCCGTCAGCAGGTGCCATTTGCCTGGTCGCCGGGCTGGAACTCGCCGCAGGCCTGGAACAAGTTCCAGGACGAAGTCGGTGGTCACATCCGCGCTGGCGACCCGGGCACCCGCCTGATCGAAACCAGCGGTGACTCGCTGAACTGGTTCGCTGCGGTACCGCGTCCGTTCAATCCGGCGCCGGGTACCTGGCAGGTCGTGCCGTTCTTCCACCTGTTCGGCAGCGAAGAAACTTCTTCCAAGGCCGCGCCGGTTCAAGAGCGCATTCCTGCCGCCTATGTGTCCGTGGCCAAGTCCGAAGCCGACCGCCTGGGCGTCAACGACGGTGCCCTGCTCAGCCTCAACGTGGCCGGCCAGACCCTGCGTCTGCCGCTGCGTATCAATGACGAGCTGGGTGCCGGCCTGGTTGCACTGCCTAAAGGCATCGCCGGTATTCCGCCTGCCATTTTCGGCAAAACCGTTGACGGTCTGCAGGAGGCAGCGCAATGACTTGGTTCACGCCGGAAGTAATTGACGTGATCATCTCGGTGGTCAAGGCCATCGTGATCCTGTTGGCCGTGGTCGTCGCGGGCGCCCTGCTCAGCTTCGTCGAACGTCGCCTGCTGGGCTGGTGGCAGGACCGTTACGGTCCGAACCGTGTTGGCCCGTTCGGCATGTTCCAGATCGCTGCCGACATGCTGAAAATGTTCTTCAAGGAAGACTGGACCCCGCCGTTTGCCGACAAGGTGATCTTCACCCTGGCACCGGTGGTCGCCATGAGCGCCTTGCTGATTGCTTTTGCGATCATCCCGATCACCCCGACCTGGGGCGTGGCGGACCTGAACATCGGTTTGCTGTTCTTCTTCGCCATGGCCGGTTTGTCGGTATACGCGGTGCTGTTCGCCGGTTGGTCGAGCAACAACAAGTTCGCCCTGCTGGGCAGCTTGCGTGCCTCGGCGCAAACCGTATCCTATGAAGTGTTCATGGGGTTGGCACTGATGGGCATCGTGGTGCAGGTTGGCTCGTTCAACATGCGCGACATCGTCGAGTACCAGGCGCAGAACCTGTGGTTCATCATTCCGCAGTTCTTCGGCTTCTGCACCTTCTTCATCGCTGGCGTGGCCGTGACTCACCGTCACCCGTTCGACCAGCCGGAAGCGGAACAGGAACTGGCCGACGGTTACCACATTGAATATGCCGGCATGAAGTGGGGCATGTTCTTCGTCGGTGAGTACATCGGCATCATCTTGATCTCGGCCCTGCTGGTCACGCTGTTCTTCGGCGGCTGGCACGGTCCGTTTGGCATCCTGCCGCAGTTGGCCTTCTTCTGGTTCTTCCTGAAGACCGCGTTCTTCATCATGCTGTTCATCCTGCTGCGCGCCTCGATTCCGCGCCCGCGTTATGACCAGGTGATGGATTTCAGCTGGAGATTCTGCCTGCCGCTGACCCTGATCAATTTGCTGGTGACGGCTGCCGTCGTGTTGTTGAACACGCCAGCTGCCGCGGTTCAGTGAGGATTTGACCCATGTTCAAATATATTGGCGACATCGTTAAGGGTACCGGTACCCAGTTGCGAAGCCTGGTGATGGTGTTCGGTCACGGCTTTCGCAAACGCGACACCCTGCAATACCCCGAAGAAGCGGTGTACCTGCCGCCGCGCTATCGCGGCCGCATCGTACTGACCCGCGACCCCGACGGCGAAGAGCGTTGCGTAGCCTGCAACCTGTGCGCCGTGGCGTGCCCGGTGGGTTGCATCTCCCTGCAAAAAGCTGAAACCGAAGACGGTCGCTGGTACCCGGACTTCTTCCGCATCAACTTCTCGCGCTGCATTTTCTGCGGCCTCTGCGAGGAAGCTTGCCCGACCACCGCGATCCAGCTCACCCCGGATTTCGAGATGGCCGAGTTCAAACGTCAGGACCTGGTGTACGAGAAAGAAGATCTTTTGATCGCAGGTACCGGTAAAAACCCTGATTACAACTTCTATCGTGTTGCAGGTATGGCCGTTGCCGGTAAGCCAAAAGGCGCCGCACAAAACGAAGCCGAGCCGATCAACGTGAAGAGCTTGCTGCCTTAAGGAAGAAAGATGGAATTCGCTTTCTATTTCGCATCGGGTATTGCAGTGGTGTCCACGCTTCGCGTGATCACCAACACTAACCCCGTGCACGCCCTGCTCTACCTGATCATTTCGCTGATCGCCGTGGCCATGACCTTCTTCAGCCTCGGCGCACCGTTCGCCGGTGTGCTGGAAGTGATCGCCTATGCCGGCGCCATCATGGTGCTGTTCGTGTTTGTGGTGATGATGCTCAACCTGGGGCCGGCTTCGGTCGCCCAGGAGCGCGTCTGGCTCAAGCCCGGCATCTGGCTCGGCCCGGTTGTCCTCGCAGCGCTGCTGCTGGGTGAACTGCTGTATGTGCTGTTCGCTCACCAGAGCGGCCAGGCCATCGGCCACACCACCGTAGACGCGAAAGCCGTGGGCATCAGCCTGTTCGGCCCGTACCTGCTGGTGGTCGAACTGGCTTCGATGCTGCTGCTCGCCGCAGCCATCACTGCCTTCCACTTGGGCCGCAACGAAGCCAAGGAGCAATGACGATGCCTGCTATCCCTTTGGAGCATGGTCTGGCGGTCGCCGGCATCCTGTTCTGCCTTGGCCTGGTCGGCCTGATGGTTCGCCGTAACATTCTGTTCGTGTTGATGAGCCTGGAAATCATGATGAACGCCGCGGCACTGGCGTTCATTGTGGCAGGCGCACGTTGGGGCCAGCCGGATGGGCAAGTGATGTTCATCCTGGTGATCAGCCTGGCAGCCGCCGAAGCCAGTATTGGCCTGGCGATCCTGCTGCAGCTGTATCGTCGCTTCCACACGCTTGATATCGACGCTGCCAGTGAGATGCGCGGATGAACATGATCTTTCTGACTTTCGTATTCCCCCTGATCGGTTTCCTGCTGCTGTCGTTCTCTC
Source organism: Pseudomonas sp. BTN1 (assembly GCF_001907715.1). Taxonomy (NCBI): domain Bacteria; kingdom Pseudomonadati; phylum Pseudomonadota; class Gammaproteobacteria; order Pseudomonadales; family Pseudomonadaceae; genus Pseudomonas; species Pseudomonas sp. BTN1. The sequence continues at coordinate 56,145 of NZ_MPBM01000032.1, forward strand.
GCGGGCGCTGGTCGGAAAACCTCTCGGCCCTGATCGGCGTGGGCTCCATCGGCCTGTCGGCCATCGTGGCCGCCTACGTCATCTGGCAATTCAACGTGGCACCGCCTGAAGGCGGTCACTACACCCTGGTGCTGTGGCAGTGGATGGCGGTCGAGGGCTTCAAGCCCAACTTCGCCCTCTACATCGACGGCCTGTCGATCACCATGCTCGGCGTGGTGGTGGGTGTGGGCTTCCTGATCCACCTGTTCGCATCCTGGTACATGCGCGGTGAAGCGGGTTACTCGCGCTTCTTCTCGTACACCAACCTGTTTATCGCCAGCATGCTGTTCCTGGTGCTGGGCGATAACCTGTTGTTCCTGTATTTCGGCTGGGAAGGCGTGGGCCTGTGCTCGTACCTGTTGATCGGTTTCTACTACAGCAACCGCAACAACGGTAACGCAGCACTCAAGGCGTTTATCGTCACCCGCATCGGCGACGTGTTCATGGCCATCGGCCTGTTCATCCTGTTCCAACAGGTGGGCACGCTGAACATCCAGGAACTGCTGGTGCTGGCACCGCAGAAATTCCAGGTCGGCGACTTCTGGATCACCCTGGCCACCCTGATGCTGCTGGGCGGCGCCGTGGGTAAATCTGCGCAACTGCCACTGCAAACCTGGCTGGCGGATGCGATGGCCGGCCCTACCCCGGTGTCGGCACTGATCCACGCCGCCACCATGGTGACCGCCGGTGTCTACCTGATCGCCCGTACCCACGGCCTGTTCACCCTGGCGCCGGACATCCTGCACCTGGTGGGCATCGTCGGCGGCGTGACCCTGGTACTGGCCGGCTTCGCCGCGCTGGTGCAGACCGACATCAAACGTATCCTCGCTTACTCGACCATGAGCCAGATCGGCTACATGTTCCTGGCCCTGGGCGTTGGCGCCTGGGACGCGGCGATCTTCCACCTGATGACCCACGCGTTCTTCAAGGCGTTGCTGTTCCTCGCCTCCGGTGCGGTGATCGTCGCCTGCCACCACGAGCAGAACATCTTCAAGATGGGCGGCCTGTGGAAGAAACTGCCACTGGCCTACGCCAGCTTCATCGTCGGTGGTGCCGCCCTGGCCGCCCTGCCGTTGGTGACCGCCGGTTTCTACTCCAAGGACGAGATCCTCTGGGAAGCCTTTGCCAGCGGTAACCAGAACCTGCTGTACGCAGGCCTGGTGGGTGCGTTCATGACCTCGCTGTACACCTTCCGCCTGATCTTCATCACCTTCCACGGTGAAGCCAAGACCGAAGCGCACGCAGGCCACGGCATCTCCCATTGGTTGCCACTGTCGGTGCTGATCATCCTGTCGACCTTCGTCGGTGCGATGATCACCCCGCCACTGCACGGTGTATTGCCACAAAGCGTGGGCCATGCCGGCGGCGAAGCCCAGCACAGCCTGGAAATCGCCTCGGGCGCCATCGCCATCGCCGGTATCCTGCTGGCGGCCCTGCTGTTCCTCGGCAAGCGTCGCTTCGTGACTGCCGTGGCCAACAGTGGCATTGGTCGCTTCCTGTCGGCCTGGTGGTTCGCTGCCTGGGGCTTCGACTGGATCTACGACAAACTGTTCGTCAAACCTTACCTTGCGATCAGCCACGTGCTGCGCAAAGACCCGCTCGACCAGACCATCGGTTTGATCCCGCGTGCCGCCAAGGCCGGTCACACCGCCCTGAGCCGCAGCGAGACCGGCCAATTGCGTTGGTATGCAGCGTCCATGGCGGCCGGTGCCGTGCTGGTGATCGGCGCCATCGTCGTGGTAGCGGTCTGACTATGTTTAAGTGCACTGCGTACTTTGCAAACTTGCGAAAGGAAACGAGCCCGTCATGATTCTGCCCTGGCTAATCCTGATCCCCTTTATCGGCGGCCTGCTCTGCTGGATGGGTGAACGCTTCGGCGCCACCCTCCCCCGCTGGATTGCGTTGCTGACCATGTCCCTGGAACTCGCGCTCGGCCTCTGGCTGTGGGCCCACGGTGACTATTCATTCGCTCCGGCACCGGGTGTCGATCCCACCTTCGCGCTTGAATTCAAGCACGTGTGGATCCAGCGCTTCGGCATCAATGTGCACCTGGCCCTCGACGGCCTGTCGCTGTTGATGATCCTGCTGACCGGCCTGCTGGGTATCCTCTCGGTACTCTGCTCCTGGAAAGAGATCCAGCGTCACGTGGGCTTCTTCCACCTGAACCTGATGTGGATCCTGGGCGGCGTTGTCGGCGTGTTCCTGGCGCTGGACCTGTTCATGTTCTTCTTCTTCTGGGAAATGATGCTGGTGCCGATGTACTTCCTCATCGCGCTCTGGGGTCACAGTTCTTCGGACGGCAAGAAAACCCGGATCTACGCAGCGACCAAGTTCTTCATCTTCACCCAGGCTTCCGGCCTGATCATGTTGGTGGCGATCCTGGGTCTGGTCCTGGTCAACTTCAACAACACCGGCGTGATTACCTTCAACTACGCCGACCTGTTGAAAACCAAGATGTCGCTGACCACCGAGTACGTGCTGATGCTGGGCTTCTTCATCGCCTTCGCGGTGAAGCTGCCGGTGGTGCCGTTCCACTCCTGGTTGCCTGACGCCCACGCCCAGGCGCCGACTGCCGGTTCCGTGGACCTGGCCGGTATCCTGTTGAAGACCGCTGCCTACGGCCTGCTGCGTTTCGCCCTGCCGCTGTTCCCGAATGCCTCGGCCGAGTTCGCGCCGATTGCCATGACCCTGGGTCTGATCGGGATCTTCTACGGTGCGTTCCTGGCCTTCGCCCAAACCGACATCAAGCGTCTGATTGCCTTCTCGTCCGTTTCCCACATGGGTTTCGTACTGATCGGCATCTACTCCGGCAGCCAGCTGGCGTTGCAAGGCGCAGTGATCCAGATGTTGGCCCACGGTGTTTCGGCCGCTGCCCTCTTTATCCTCAGTGGCCAGCTGTACGAACGCCTGCACACCCGTGACATGCGTGAGATGGGTGGCGTGTGGTCGCGCATCGCATACCTGCCGGCGATCAGCCTGTTCTTCGCCGCCGCATCCCTGGGCTTGCCGGGTACCGGTAACTTCATCGGCGAGTTCCTGATCCTGATGGGTGCCTTTGTGCAAACGCCGTGGATCAGTGCCATTGCTACCTCCGGCCTGGTGTTCGGTTCGGTCTACTCGCTGATCATGATCCACCGCGCCTACTTCGGCCCGGCCAAGTCCGACACCGTCCTGCAAGGCATGGACGCGCGCGAACTGATCATGGTGCTCGGCCTTGCGGTACTGCTGATCTTCATCGGCGTGTACCCGCAACCGTTCCTGGACACTTCTGCCGCAACGATGCATGGCGTGCAGCAGTGGTTCGGCACCGCCTTCTCCCAACTCGCTTCGGCCCGGTAAGAGCGCTATGGAATTCACGATCCAACACTTTATCGCGCTTGCGCCGCTGCTGATTACCAGCCTCACCATCGTGGTGGTGATGCTGGCAATCGCCTGGCGCCGCAATCACTCGCAAACGTTCCTGCTGTCCTGCGCCGGGTTGAACCTGGCCCTGCTGTCGATCATCCCGGCCCTCAAGGTCGCGCCACTGGCAGTCACGCCATTGATGATGGTCGATGACTTCGCGCTGCTGTACATCGCCCTGATCCTGGTGGCGACCCTGGCCTGCGTCACCCTCGCCCACGCCTACCTCGGCGAAGGCGGCACCGGCTACCCGGGCAACCGCGAAGAGCTGTACCTGCTGATCCTGCTGGCTGCGGCCGGCGGTATCGTGCTGGTCAGCGCGCAGCACCTGGCGGGCCTGTTCATCGGCCTGGAACTGCTGTCGATCCCGACCTACGGCCTGGTGGCCTACGCCTTCTTCAACAAACGCTCCCTGGAAGCCGGCATCAAGTACATGGTGCTGTCGGCAGCCGGTTCCGCGTTCCTGTTGTTCGGTATGGCCCTGCTCTACGCCGAAGCCGGCAGCCTGAGCTTCACCGGTATCGGCCACGCCCTGGCCGCTACCAACAGCCCGGCGCCGATTGCCCAGCTGGGCCTGGCGATGATGCTGATCGGCCTGGCGTTCAAGCTGTCGCTGGTGCCATTCCACCTGTGGACCCCAGACGTGTACGAAGGCGCCCCGGCGCCGGTGGCCGCGTTCCTGGCGACCGCGTCGAAAGTGGCCGTGTTTGCAGTGATGGTGCGTCTGTTCCAGATCTCCCCTGCCGCCAACACCGGCGTGCTGAGCAACGTGCTGACGGTGATCGCCATTGCGTCGATCCTGTTCGGTAACCTGCTGGCGCTGACCCAGAACAACCTCAAGCGTCTGCTGGGTTATTCGTCCATCGCCCACTTCGGCTACCTGCTGATCGCCTTGGTGGCGAGCAAAGGCCTGGCCGTGGAAGCCATTGGCGTGTACCTGGTCACCTACGTGATCACCAGCCTGGGTGCGTTCGGCGTCATCACCTTGATGTCGTCGCCGTACAAAGGCCGTGACGCCGACGCCCTGTACGAATACCGCGGCCTGTTCTGGCGCCGTCCGTACCTGACCGCCGTGCTCACCGTGATGATGCTGTCGTTGGCCGGTATTCCGCTGACGGCGGGCTTTATCGGCAAGTTCTACATCGTCGCGACCGGTGTCGAAGCCCACGAATGGTGGCTGGTTGCCTCGCTGGTACTGGGCAGCGCCATCGGCGTGTTCTACTACCTGCGCGTGATGGTCACCCTGTACCTGATCGAGCCAAACCTGCGCCGTGTAGATGCCGAGCTGCATTGGGAACAGAAGGCGGGTGGCGTCATGCTGCTGGCTATCGCCCTGCTCGCGTTCTTCCTGGGCGTGTACCCACAACCGTTGCTCACCCTGGTGCAGCACGCGGTGCTGGGCGTTTGATCGCTTAGATTGATGCAGTAAACAGAACGGCGCCTTTGGGCGCCGTTTTGCATTTCCCAGAACTTGCTTTTCCCTCCTCGACTCGCTGAATTTTCCTCCTCGATCTACCTCTTCATCTGGCATCTACCCGCTGAAGCCGGCCGTATGGTGTCTGCGTTTTAAGAAAGTTCCCACAGCAAGGTCACTTGACCCAACGCGGGTGGGCCACCAAACTCTACGCAGGCAACGTACAGAACATGGATGCTCTATTTATCGAACTGCCGGCATTCGAGCGGTATCGCAAAGACTATCTGAGTGACGAGCTTTTCCAGGGTTTTCAACAGGAGTTAATGAAAAACCCCGAAGCAGGAGACGTGATCGAAGGGACGGGCGGGTTGAGGAAGGTTCGCTTCATCGATGAACGACGAAACAAAGGCAAGCGCGGTGGCCTGCGGGTCATTTATTACTGGTGGTCAGGCGGTACGCAATTCTGGTTATTCACCTTGTACGGCAAACACGAACAAAACGACCTGGCACCGCAACACAAGAAAGCCCTTAAACACATGCTGGACAGGGAAATCAAAGCGAGAATGCACGATGAAACGTGACATCTTTTCCGAACTGGTCGAAGGCTTCGACGCCTTGGCCGATGAACGCCAGGGTAAAATCACCCTGCGCAACCACAAAGTGCACCTCAACAAGCTGGCGCCGCTTACCGCAGACGAGGTGATCGCTGTGCGCCAGCAACTCAACCTCTCCCGGTCGGTATTCGCCATGTATCTGCGTACCAACACCCGCACCCTGGAGAACTGGGAACAAGGCCGGGCCAAACCCAACGCCCAGGCCGTCACCCTGATCCGCCTGGTGGCGCGCTTTCCGGAAACCGTGGCGCAACTGGCCGCACTGGGCTGACCTGCAAGCCGAAAAAAAACGCCCCGGCAGTTCGGGGCGTTTTTTCAGTGCAACAGCGTCAGAACGCGATACCCACCTTGAAACCATACTCATCACGCTTGAGCTTGGTGTTATCGGCCACATAGGAGTCGTCGTCGAGCTTGTACTCGGTACGCGTGTAGTACAAGCCCGCCATCACTGGCAGGTCGCCCTTCTGGTTCATCAGCAGGCTGACTTCGGCATAAGGGTTGGTGCGGTCCTTGAGGTCCACGCTGTCGCTGCCAACGCCGTCCACCTTGAGCTTGGCGCGGCCGTCGATGGTGTGACGGGCGCCGGCTTCAACGCGCAGGGTCATGTCATCGAACTGGTGGTTGTAGCCCAGAGCGGCCTTGGCAAACGGCGACTTGTTGGTGAGCTTCATGTCGTAGCCATTGGTGTCCGGCTCGTAGCGGGTCCAGGTGTAACCACCACCCACGATCACGTCGACGAAGTTGCGCGCATCCAGCGCGGCACGCCAGCCGAGGTCGAGGTCAGCCTGGCCTTCCTTGAGCTTGTTATCGCTCTTCTCGCCGTACTTGGCTTCGATACCGGCCTGGTAGATAAAGCCCGACTCGGCGGTGAGCTTGTTGCCGAAGTTGTAGAACAGGCCGGCTTCGGGCATGTGCTCCTTGTCGCTTTCGCTACCGCCTTCAAGTTTGAAGTCGTTGTAGCTGCCCATGATTCCGAACGTGGAAATCGGGTCGGTGGAGGGTGCAGCAAACACCACGCCTGGCGCAGCTACCAGGGCCAGCAGCGAGGTGCTCTTGATGAATTTTCCGAATAGTTTGGACATCGTTTTACATCTCCATTTTAAGGTGGGCAAAGTATTCAGGAATCGGTTCGAACCCTCGCGTTTGCGAAAAGTTCGAACTGATTTGCACCAAAATGGAGAAAAAACGGTTCAGCGAAGGCTCTATCTCAATATTCTTCAGGATTCATGCGAATAAGGCGTTCGACGGCTTCGCGCAGTTGAGGCTGATCCGGCAGCCGAATGCCGAAGGTGTCGCGCAAGAGCCCCAGCAGTTCATCGGCACTCTCAAGCGTGCGCTTTTCACTGGGTCGATCCAGGTAATGAAGCGCATAGCGGGCGTTGGCCAAAGTATGACGTTGGCCGGGAGCCAGTAGCGCCGCTTTCAACTGCCCCACGAACGGTGACCCCGGGTGCGTTGAGACATACCAGTTGCCGATTTCATAGTCGATATCGGCCTGCACTTGCAGGTCGAACACATACAAGCCGCGCCACTCCTCACCGACCTGGGCCCACAACGTGTAGCTGCCCTGATGGTGTGTCAGGCGAAAAGGCTCATGGGCCGTGGCCTGGGGCGCTTCGTTGTCCAGTTGCAACGGGCTGCTGGGGACCATGCCACCGAAGCCCACATCGGTGATATAGCGCACGCCATCAACGGTCACCAGGCTCAGACGGTGAGTACGCCCGGTGTGGGCGTCCGGTGGCCCGCCAATCACCACACGACCGGTGATGCCACGGGCGTCAAAACCGAGCGCCTGCAACAGCGCCAGGAACAGCTGGTTCAACTCATAGCAATAGCCGCCGCGTCCCTGGTGCAACACCTTCTGCGCGACGCTTGGCAGGTCAATCGGCACCGGCACCTGCATCAGGGTCGACAGGCTTTCAAAGGCGAAGGTGCACACATGGCGCAGTTGCAAGTCCCGCAGGGTCTGCAAGGTCGGCGCCGGTGGCGAGGCATAGCCCAGGCGTTGCAGGTACAGGCGGCTATCCGTGGGTGTGAGCATGGCGCGATCCTCGGGCGCAGGGCAAGAGCGTCACTATGCCGCGCCTCTGCGTACGTTGTCATTTTGAATGAACCTTTTAGAACGACGGCCTATCCATCTATAACAAGACAGGGAGGCAACATGAGTACCGCAAAAATCTACACCATCCACTATCAGCTACACGGTAAACCCAAGTCTTTCGTGGTGCGCGCCGAGGTGATGAACAACGCTGAAGCTTGGCACTGGGCGGCCGTTGATGCCGACATTGCGCATGTCAGCCGCATCGGTCGCGTTGGTCACGAGCAAGTGAAAAAAACTACCCGGCCCTGGGCGGAAAAATACGGTATCAGCGACGTCAGCTGGAACCCGCCCAAATAAACAAAGCCCCGCACAACGGCGGGGCTCGGTTCACTTCTTCAAGTCGCCCAACGGATCGTAGGGCGGCTTTTTCTCAGATGACTTTTTCTCATCCAGCGGTGCAATAGCCGGGCCTACCGGATCAACCTGCGGGTCGGCCACATCGGGCGAGTCCGGGTCAAAACCCAGCTCATCCTTACCACTGGCGTGCTCGTTGGAGTGGGGACCATCGGTACGTTTGTTCATCACATGCTCCTGCTAAAGCGGGCGCGCTTTGTCGTGGAGGTTTTCCAGGTCTTCTTCGACGCGCTCCACATCGTTGTCGGGGCCACGCTCTTTGGGATCGTTGGGACGCAGTGCATCGTTGTCGCGCTCCTCTTCACCCGGCGTGCGGTTAGGATCCGGTGTACCCGGCGGTGGCTGCTTGTGTTCAGACATGACGGCATACCTCATGGGGGCTTCACAGGTTTAGAGAAACCGTGCGCAGCCATCGTTCAACTTCATTGTTGCAAGCATGAGAAGATAAGCGCCCTTTCTGGAGACCTGAACCGGATGTTCGAGCTCAAACCCTGCGACCCCGTCACCTACCGTCAACAAACCCGCCGCAGCACGCTGATCGTGGCCGTGCTATTCCTGGCCCTGGCCATGCTGCTGTCGAGCCTGGCGGTGATGCTGTTCGGCGAACCTGGCGGTGACAACTTTCGCTTCAATGTCGGCGGTGTATTTGCCGCTGTGTTGATCGTCTTGGCGCTGGTGCGTGGTCCGTTCTGGAGCCAGGCCTGGTTGGCGCCAGCGGTGTATGGCTGGCAGCTCAAGCGCAGCCTGATGAGCGTGACCAACGTGATGCACAAGGTCACCGAGCGGGTACAAGCTAACGACCCCACCGCCATCAAGCTGTTGCGTTTCTATCACTTGGGGCTGACGCAGATGCATGAGCTGGACGCCAACTCCAGCGCCCAGGCGCAACTGGTCGGCGAGATTGACGCACACAAGGCGAAGATGCACGCGATGGGGATCGATACCGAACAAACCCGGCTCGATCCCGCGTGGCTGGAAACGCTCAAAAGCGCTTGAGGCGTACCTCAGGACGCAGGCAAAAAGCAGTTAAAAAACCAGACTCAGGTCCAGGCGCCCTTCCCTCACCGGCGGGCACCAGTAATAGCCACCGGTCAGCGGTTTGCTGATGCGATACAGGCCATCGACGATCCCGTCCTCCAACCCGCTCATACGCCGAAGCTGGGCCTCAAACGCATCGAAGGAATGCCCGAAGGCGAGAAACATCAACCCCGCTTGGCCATTCTCGGCCCAGGGCATCGAACGACGTACCACGAAGGCTTCCGGGGTAAAGCTCTCCTGGGCCGTGCGTTTGGTATGGGCCGATTCCGGGGCGTCGTCGAGTTCTTCGTTGTCGCCATGGCGACGGCCGATAATGTGATCCCGCTCCTGGGCAGGCAATGCGGCGAAACCGTCGAGATCGTGCTGCCATTGCTGGATCGCGGCAAAGCTGGCGCCGCTGTCGGTCAACGCCGCTTCCACGGCGGCATCGTCGTGAGGGTTCTCTGTGCCGTCTTCGTAGTCGGTCAGGTCAAAACCGGTCTTGTAGCGGAAGCCTTCAATCGATTGCACCAGGGCAAACGCCGGGGCCAGGGCTTTTTCGACGGCCCGGCTGCGCAGCAGCAACTCACCGCGATCCACCCCATGCAGCCATACCCACAACGCCTGCTGGGTGGACGGGTTGTGCGCGCCAGGGGCGCTTACTGAGGGAAATGCGCGCAGCCCTTCAATCTCGGCGCCCAGTGCCTTTACCAGCGGCTCACCGAAACCGACCACCGCCTGCGCATCCGTCAGTTGCACCAGCGCGTCCAATGCTGCGGGCACGGCTTGCAGGGAATCGAGGGCGAAAAACAGATGGCGGGCCTGCAAAGGCACCGGTGCGGCAAGAATGCCCGGCTGGTACTGACTCATGTGAACTCCTTCTGAAAAGCCGCGCAGTTTACCCGGCGAGCACCGCGCTGCGAACAACAATGCGCGTAAGCCTTGCCTTAGAGCCGTCAGTTGGGTGACTCTCTAGTCATGTTTTGCAACTATTCCAGGGGTAGCGACATGACCACCAGCAACCTGCTCGCCCAGCTGTTTCCCACTTCCGTCTCCCAGATTCCCGAGCAATTTCGCCTGGCGGCGCCCATTGAACAGCGCGACTACCTGGTCGATGGCCAGCTGCGGGTGTGGAACGGCCCGCTTGCGCGCGTGCAAAGCCCGGTGCAGTTGGGCGATGAACGCGTGCATATCGGCAGCACGCCGCTGCTGGACGCGGAGACCGCCCTAACCGCGCTGGATGCGGCGGTGCGTGCTTATGACCGTGGCCAGGGTGAGTGGCCGACGATGCGCGTTGTTGAGCGCATCCAGCACGTCGAGGCGTTTTTGCGGCGTATGCGCGAACAGCGCGACGCGGTGGTGAAACTGCTCATGTGGGAAATCGGCAAGAACCTCAAGGACTCGCAGAAAGAATTCGACCGCACCTGCGACTACATCACCGACACCATCAATGCCCTCAAGGAGCTTGACCGCCGCAGTAGCCGCTTCGAACTGGAGCAGGACACCCTCGGACAAATCCGCCGCGTGCCCCTGGGCGTGGCGCTGTGCATGGGGCCTTACAACTACCCCTTGAACGAGACCTTCACCACGCTGATCCCGGCCTTGATCATGGGCAATACCGTGGTGTTCAAGCCGGCCAAGCTCGGTGTGCTGTTGATCCGCCCGTTACTGGAGGCGTTCCGCGACAGCTTCCCGGCCGGGGTGATCAACGTGATCTACGGCAGCGGCCGCGAGACCGTGAGCGCGCTGATGGCCAGCGGCAAGATCGATATCTTTGCATTTATCGGCACCAACAAGGCCGCCAGTGATTTGAAAAAACTGCACCCCAAGCCACACCGTTTGCGTGCTGCGCTGGGCCTGGATGCCAAAAACCCGGGGATCGTGCTGCCCGAAGTGGACCTGGACAATGCGGTGAACGAAGCGGTCACCGGCTCGCTGTCGTTCAACGGCCAGCGTTGCACCGCGCTGAAAATCCTGTTCGTGCATGAAGACGTGGTCGAGCGCTTTATCGAGAAATTCAACGCCAAGCTGGCGACGCTCAAGCCCGGCATGCCGTGGGAGGATGGCGTGGCGCTGACGCCACTGCCGGAAGTGGGCAAGGTCGACTATCTCAGCGAACTGGTGGCCGATGCGGCGCGCCATGGCGCCAAGGTCATGAACCCCGAGGGCGGCAGCAGCCGTGGTTCGTTCTTCTACCCGGCGGTGCTGTACCCGGTAAACCCGCAGATGCGCGTCTACCACGAAGAGCAATTTGGCCCGGTGGTGCCGATCGTGCCCTATCGTGACCTGGAGACCGTGATCGACTACGTGCTGGACTCGGATTTCGGCCAGCAGTTGAGCCTCTTCGGCACCGACCCCGTGGCAGTCGGACGCCTGGTGGACACCTTCGCCAACCAGGTGGGCCGTATCAATATCAATGCCCAATGCCAGCGCGGGCCGGACACCTTCCCCTTCAACGGGCGCAAGAACTCGGCCGAGGGCACGTTGTCGGTGCATGATGCCTTGCGAGTGTTCTCGATCCGCACCTTGGTGGCAACCAAGTTTCAGGAAAGTAACAAGGCGTTGGTCAGCGATATTTTGCGCAACCGCGATTCGAGTTTCCTGACTACCGATTACATCTTCTAAAATCAACCCCGTTCCAATGTGCAGACAGGTCAGTGTGGGAGCTGGCTTGCCTGCGATGCCGGCACCTCGGTCTTTCAGTCAGGTCGCGGTGATGCTATCGCAGGCAAGCCAGCTCCCACATTTGATCGCGCGCACTCAGATAATCGAGGCCACTTTACTGCTGATGAACCTGCCCTTCTTTGCCCGGCGCCTGCTGCGCCCCTTGCTCGACCCCTACCGCCGCTTTCGCCATGCCAAGCTGATCCACGCCGCGCGCGTGTCGGTGGGGTTGCTGGCAACCATCCTGCTGACCACCGGCCTCAACCTGCCCCACGGTGAATGGGCGTCGGTGACCATGCTGATCGTGATCGGCGGGTTGCAGCACCACGGCAATATCGGCAAGAAAGCCGTCGAGCGCGCCTACGGCACCTTGATCGGCGCCAGCGTCGGCTTGCTGCTGGTGGTGCAGCAGGCTTACTTCGGCCTGCCGTTGCTCACCTACCTGTTGATGTCGGTGGTGTGCGGGTTCTTTTCCTATCACGCCATCGGCAAAGGCGGCTATATCGCACTGCTGTCGGCGATCACGGTGTTTATCGTCGCCGGCCACGGCGATAACCCTATCTCCGATGGATTGTGGCGCACCGTCGATATCCTGATCGGCATTGTGCTGGCCCTGGCGTTTTCCTTTGCCTTGCCGTTGTACGCCGTGTATTCGTGGCGCTACAACCTGGCCAGCGCCCTGCGTGACTGCGCGCAGATTTATAGCCGGATCATCAATGGCCAATCGGTAACTGACGATGAACACCTCAAGCTGCTCAACCGCTTGAACGGGGCGATGGTGCAACTGCGCTCGTTGATGCCGTCGGTGTCCAAGGAAGTGCGGATTTCCATGACTGAACTGGATGCGATCCAGCGGCACCTGCGCCTGTGCATCAGCACCCTGGAGATTCTGGGCAATACCCGGCCGGCCCCGCGTGATGAGCAGTCCACGGCGCGGATGCAAGTCATGTTGAAAGCCGAGCATCGGCAGATTCGGGTGCAGTTGGTGGGGATGGCGCGGGCATTGAAGTCGGGGGTGACGGAGCGGTTGGAGCGTACCGGTCACGCCCATGCCAGTGAGCCTGCGCTTGATGCACCGGTGTACAGCGCGCTGGATGGGTATCGCCTGTTGACCCTGCAACTGGCGGCGAACGTGGACCAGATGCGTCAACGGCTTGGCAAAAGTGCCGCACGCTGGAAGATTTAGCGACAGCTGGAGAGCAGCTTTACGCACATCGACACATTCACACTTTCTCTTACATATTTTTCACGTTTTATTCACAAGCCGAGACGTAGTGTGAAGCCTCATCCGTTACAAACGTTGCATATCAAGCCCGCCGCCCCAGCGGGCTTTTTTTTGCCTGCCTTTTGGTGCTGGAAAACGCCCCGCTTTTGTAGGAGCGAGCTTGCTCGCGAAGAACGTAATGACGGCGCGGTTAACCAGAATGCCCGCGTTATCGTTGACGTTCTTCGCGAGCAAGCTCGTTCCTACAGGGGTTTGGGGATTGGCTTCAGCGTGTGGCTTGTTCGCGAATGGCGCGCTGGGTATCCAGCACCTTCGCCAACGCCGTTTCAGCCTCTGCACTCTGCTGCGGCACTCGGATCGCTGCCGACACCAAGGTAATCAGCTTGGCCATCACCTCGGCATCCGTGGCCGGGCGGCCCAGGCTCATGGAGTTCATCAGCAAGCGCAGTTCGGTGCCGGCCATGACCCCGGAGATGGCCTTGAGTGCAAATTGCAGGCGCACCCCCAGTTCATTACGTGGCAAATCCGGCAAGGCCAGGGCGAAGGCTTCGAAGAACCGCTGGAACACCGGCTGGTAATGGACCTTGAGGTATTCCTGAATGAACGGCGACGTGTCGCTGTAGACCCGCCCCAGGAAGCGGATGAACGAGCGCCCTTCCCCGCTGGCCGGGTCGCTGCGCTCCAGGCCCATGGCCGGAGCAAACAGCACGCCCAGTAGAGTGTCGCAGTCCAGTGGGCCATCGGATTCGGCTTCACAGCGCGCGAGCAACTCCAGGCGCTGCTCGTTGAGCGGCTCCAGGCGCTGCATCAGCAGGGTTTTCATCAGGGAGTCCTTGTCCCCGAAGTGGTAGTTCACCGCCGCCAGGTTGACCTGGGCGCGTTCGGTTATCTGCCGTAGCAACACGGCGTCATAGCCGTACTTGATAAAAAGAGCCTCTGTCGCATCCAGCAGTCGAGTCTTGGTAACGTTTGGAGCGCTGAGTTTCTTCGCGACCATATGGATTCCACGGCGGAAATATTGTTTTAAAAAATAATTTGATTTTTTATACCGGGGCGGCCCGTCGAAAGCAAGTAGTGACACTCCGCCATATCTTGCAAAGCCTGTATAACCGGGCTTTTGAGACCAGGCATGGGATTTTTGTGAGCCGCACACAGGTGACGGCGAAATCGCTTCGAGAGGTAAAACCGCTCTACCTCCGTGGCTGGCGAAGCGTCAGGAAGGCAGTTACTATTCAAACAATATTTTAAAAACAAGAAATAAAACCAGTCCGTGACGCGTACAGGCAGCTTCCGAACTTGTTACAAGGGTTTTCGGGGAGCAAGTCGGCACCGTCGAGACTGCAGGCGTAGTCATGATGACACAGACCCCCGCGCAACCCGGCTTGATTTCCCTGCAAGGCATCGGCAAGCGCTATCAGCTCGCCGGGCAAGAGTTGAACATTCTCAATGACGTGTGCCTGTCCATCGCCAGCGGTGACAGCTGCGGTATCCTCGGTGCCTCCGGCTCCGGCAAAAGCACCCTGCTCAACATCCTCGGCCTGCTGGACCTGCCCAACTGCGGCCAATACCACTTTGCCGGCCACGATATTTTCAACGCCACCCCCGATGAGCTGGCGGCGATCCGCAACCAGCAGATCGGCTTCGTGTTCCAGAGCTTCAACCTGCTGCCCCGCCTCAGTGCCCTGGACAATGTCGCACTGCCCTTGAGTTATCGCGGCGTGTCGCGGCATGAATCGGTGGAACACGCCCAGCGCATGCTCGCACAAGTCGGCCTCGCCGAACGCGCCCACCACCGCCCCGCCGACCTCTCCGGCGGCCAGCGCCAGCGCGTGGCCATTGCTCGCGCCCTGGTAGGCAACCCCTCGGTGATTTTGGCCGACGAACCCACCGGCAACCTCGACAGCACCACCGCCCAAGAGATCATGGACCTGCTGTTGAACCTCAATCGTGACCAACAGGTGACGCTGATCATCGTCACCCACGACCCCCACATTGCCGACCGCCTGGAGCGCAAGATCCTGGTGCGCAATGGCGTGGTGCGTGAGGCCGGGCGCCCATGAGCCTGCGGGTCGAGCAGAGCCTCAGCCAACTGCTGCATGAAGCGTTTATCAGCCTGCGTACCTTGGGCAAGCGCTCGATCCTGGCGCTCCTGGGGATCGTCATCGGCAGTTCCTCGGTGGTGGCGCTGATCAATATCGGCCACAACGCGGCGGTGGATGCGGCGATGATTTTCAAGGACATGGGTACCGACACCCTCATCGCCCAGTTCCCACCCAAGGGCAGCAGCAACGTGCCGATGCGCACCCAGCTCGACCTCGACGCGGTGCGCCAGGCAGTGCCAGGCATTGCCCATATCGGCGCGCTCAGCCTGTTCAGCGGGCCCATTGTGTTTCATGGGCGGACCGCCAATGCCAACTTTGTCGGCAGTACTGCGGGCATCCAGGACGCCATGCGCCTGGCGCTGCGTGAGGGGCGCTTCCTGTCACCCTTCGATGCCAACGAAACCTACGGAGTGATCGGTGACCAACTCGCCCAGGCCCTTGGCGCGCCAGGTGACCCGCTGCAACTGGGCGACCGTGTGCGTATCAATGATTACCTGTTTGTGGTGGTGGGCATCCTGCGCAACCAGCCCAGGGCCATGCTGATGCCGGTGCAGGCCAACGAATCGTTGTTTATTCCCGCCGAGGGCATGCGCCGCATCTACGCCAACCCGCAGATCAACAACCTGATCATTCGCGCAGCGCCGGGACAGGACATGGAACGTATCGCCAAGGATGCCGCCGCCGCGCTGCAACCCCAACTCACCGACCATAGCGTCGACATCACAGTGCCCCAGCAAATGATCGATGGCATGACCCGCCAAAGCCGCACCTTCGCCTACCTGCTGCTGGCCCTCGGCGCGATCTCCCTGGTAGGCGGCGGTGTCGGAGTGATGAACGTGATGCTGATGAACGTCTCGGAACGCCGCCGTGAGATCGGCATCCGCATGGCCTTGGGCGCACGCCAGCGGGACATCCGTAATCTGTTTTTGCTCGAAGCGGTCACCCTCACCGCCGTGGGGGCCCTGTGCGGCGCAGTCCTGGGCATGACTGCCGCCTGGGTGTATGCGTGGCTGTCGGGCTGGGCGTTTTCCCTGGCCGTGGCCGCGCTGCCCCTGGGCGTGGGCAGCACGTTGCTGGTGGGGTTGTTCTTTGGCATTTATCCGGCGGTGTCGGCCTCACGCTTGCAGCCGGTTGAGGCCCTGCGCGATGAATAAGTACCTGGCACTGCTCATGCTGATCAGCCTGCCGGGCATGGCCGCCGATGTGGTGATCACCCCTCAGGCCCCCAGCACTACCCGCAGCGGCTACGAGCGTAGCGTCTCGCTGAATGCCCAGGCCACCACCATGACCCTGGGGGACGCGGTGTACCTGGGCCTGCGTAATAACCCGGCGATCCGCAGCGCCTACTTGCAACGGGTGGCGCAGAAGTTCGACCTGCGAGTGGCCGAAGACGTGTTCAACCCCAAACTCACCCTCAACAGCTATTACCGCAGCACCCGCGGCTCCCAAGACAATGCGCGCAACGCCAACGTCGCGCCCACCAGCAGCCTGCTCGGCGAATACGGCACGCGCTTGAGCATGGCCTGGACCCAGCAGTTGAACAATGCCAACCGCGCCGGCCGCTACCGCAGCGACGGCCTGGACCTGGCGATCATCCAACCGCTGATGCGCGGGGCCGGTTGGGATGCCACAACCGCACCGCTGCGCCTGTCGCGCCTGGCCGAGCAGGCCAACCGCCTGAACCTCAAAGCCACCGTGGCGCAGACCATCAGCCAGATCATCGCCACCTACCGCGAATTGTTGCGCGCCCAGGAACAGTTGGTGATCGTCCAGGAAGCGCTCAAACGCTCCACTACTTTACTGGAGGTGAACAAAGCGCTGATCAGCGCCGGGCGCATGGCCGAGTTCGAGATCGTCCAGACCGAAGCCGATATCGCCACCCAGCAATTAGGCGTGGAAGAAGCGCGCAACCAACTCGACACCAGCCGCCTGGCGTTGCTGCGCCTGCTGGCCCTGGACCTGTCGACACCGGTGCGTGCCACCGAGGCCCTGGAAGCCAGCCCCCTGGAGATCGACAAACGCCAGGCCTTCAACCTCGCGCAAAACCAGCAACCGGAATACCTCGCCGCCCTGCTCGGCAGCCAACAGGCCGACCTCAACCTGGTGATCGCCAAGGACTCCGGGCGCTGGCAAGTGGACCTGGTCGCCGGCGCCAACCAGGTGCGCGCCGCCACCGACAACGACAACAGCCATGACAATAACCGTACCTGGGACAGCTACGCCGGGGTGCAGGTGCAGATCCCCATTGGCGACATCAGCACGCGCCAGGCCGAGGTACGTGCGCGAGTGAATGTGGAGGATCAGGAAATCCGCATTACCGACGCTCGTCAGGAACTGGAGCGCAACGTCAACAATGTGGTGCGTGACCTCGGCACCCGCTGGCGCCAATATGAAATCTCCAAGCGCGCCGTGGAGTTGTCCAGACGCAAGATCGAGATCGAGCGGGAAAAGCTCAGCGCCGGGCGCTCCACCAACTTTCAGGTGCTGAGCTTCGAGACCGACCTGCGCAACGCCGAAAATGCCCAGCTCAATGCGCTGATCGCTTATTTGAACGCCCAGACCCAGCTCGATCTGACCCTGGGCATGACGCTGGAAAGTTGGGAAATTGCCCTCAATGACTACTAATAGAAAATCCCTGCTGGCCGTTGCCTTGATCCTGCTGTTGGCCGGCGCGGCCGCCGGCCTGCTCAGTCAACGCAACGGGGCTGAGCAAGCGGCTACAGGCGAACAGTGGCTGGCCGTAAAGCCCGACCCATTGGTGCACCAGATCGGCCTGGTGGGCAAGATCGAGCCTGACACCACCGTCGTCCTGACAGCACCGTTCGACGGCAATGTGCTGGCCAACCTGGTCGAACAAGGCCAGCGCGTCGAGGCCGGCCAGGTCCTGTTGCGCATGGACCCGGCGACGCTTGAAATACAGCTGCGCGACGCCCTCTCCGCGCAACTCAAGGCCCGGCGTACCGTGCAGGAAATGCAGGACTGGGGCAGCAGCCCCACCGTCAGCCGCGCCCGTCGCAGTTTACGCACCGCTGAAATGACCGCAGGCAACACCCAACGCAAACTCACCGAGAGCGAAAACCTGTTCAAGCGCGGCATCATCCCGCGCAACGAACTGGATGACCTCAAACAGCAAACCCAGCAACAGCAATTGGACTTGGTGGCGGCGCGCAGTGAGCTGCAACAAGCCCTGGACCAAGGCCAGGGCGAATACCGGCAGATCGCCGAGATGGAGCTGACCAATGCCACGGTGAAATACGAAGCTTTGCAAACACTGCTCGAAGGCAAGGAGGTCAAGGCGCCCTTCTCGGGCATCGTAGTACCGGCGCCCGGCAACACCAATACCGCTCAAGTTGGCGGCAATAACAACGCGCCGGTGCAGGCCGGCAGCAAGGTCAGCCAGGGCCAGGTGCTGTTCGGCCTGGCCAATATCGAACGCTTGAAAATCGTCGCCAAAGTCTCAGAGCTGGATATCAACCAGTTGCGTCAGGGTCAGGCCGTTGAAGTCATGGGCGATGGCTTTGATGGCGAGCGGCTGTCGGGTTCAGTCAGTGTGGTCAGCGGCCTGGCCATCGCCAGCGACAGCCAGGGCAGCGCGCAGTTTCCGGTGACCTTGTCGATCCCCACCCTGACGCCCCAGCAGTTGCAGCGGGTGCGTCTGGGCATGAGTGCGCGGTTGACGATTGTCACTTATAACAATGACCAGGCGATCGTGATTCCCAGCCAGGCGATCCAGGCGGACATGACGGTGGAGTATCGGGCGGCGATGGATAAACCGGTGCAGCGGGTGAAAGTGACCCCTGGGCAATCGACGCCGCAGGGGGTTGAGGTGTTTGGGCTGACATCCGGGTTTGTGAAAGTTTCAAGATAAAAGGAGAACACAATGTGGGAGCGGGCTTGCCCGCGAAAGCGGTGTGTCAGTCACTGCATCTGTTACTGCACTAGCGCTTTCGCAGGCAAGCCAGCTCCCACAGTCAAACCTGTAACAGCCTGGCGGCCAGCGCCTTGGCCTGCAGGGCCACATCGGTCACCGCCGTGCTCTCCCACCACATGCCCCGCAACGGCGGCCCCATGGCGAACAGTCGCTGGCTGACCTGGCCGCGAGCATCCAGCACCGCCCCCGTTGCATCCGCCGCAATCCCCAGCGCCAGCGGCCCAGGCTGGACCAACCCACGCTTGAGCAGTTGCTGCGGTAAAGGCCGGGCCACTCGGCGCCAGTCGTATTCGATGCCGCTGGAATTGATCAGCGCAGCGCCCAACACCTGGGTGATCACATCCTCGCCACGGTAGCGCACCGCAATGGCAACTCCCTCTTGCGACGGCACCAAGCCCTTGAACGACGCCGCCTGAATCCGCAATCGCCCTTGCTCCTGCAACCGCGCCACCAACTGCGCGCTCAAGGGCGGCGAACGGTGGTGATGGCTTTCCCACCAAGGCCGTACATGCCGCACGAACTGGCGCTTGTGAGCCTCACTGGCCTGGCTCCACAGGCGTGCTATGTGCACGCGCACCGTGTCCAGCGGTGCCTGCCAGTCAATACCTTGCCTCAGCGCGAGCTGGCATTGGCGTCGCACCTCACGCAGCAATTGTCGGGGGCTGCTCAGGCTGTGGTCGGCGGCGAGGAAGTCGTCCCAGCTCGGCGGTTGCCGGCGTACATGGGGCAACAAGCCGTGCCGCGAAAAAACCTCGATAGGCCCGCGATGCCCGGCCTGTTCCAGGGAGACTACGGCATCGACCATGGTCAGGCCGGAGCCGATGATCAGTACGGTCGATTGTGGATCGAGACGAGTCATCGCGGGGACATCCCAAGGGTCCAACGCGGCGGCATTCAATCCTGTGGACTCGGTCTGCGGAGTGCGCGCCGCCGCAAACATGCCGGTGGCCACTACCGCACAGGCGCCGCGCAGTTGCTCGCCAGTATCGAGGGTCAACAACGCCGAGGTGGGGTCGACTTGCAGGTCTACCCCTTCGGCGCGGATGTGCTCGACGATCGAGGTGGACACTGCCTTGGCTTGCGCCAGACGCTGCTGGGCGTACAGGCCGAAAAGCCCCCGCGGCGGGAACAGTTCGCTGATGGGCACATGCTGTTGGTACGACTCGGGCCATCCGCCGGCGCTGATGTAGTCGGTGAGCCATTGGGTCAGGTCGTCGGCGTTGTCCGGGTCAACGCTCATGCGCGCCGCATTGCCGTTTAGCGTATGGCCCAATTCGACCGCGCTGTAGGCTTCGCCGCGCCCCAGTTCCGCACGGGGTTCGACTATCAGGATGCGCCGCGTGCCCGGCAGGCGCAGCAGTTGCACGGCCAGCATCGTGCCGCTCAGGCCACCACCGATGATCAGTACATCTGCAACGCGGGTGGATTCACTCATGCCAGTTCGCCCTTATTGTTGCTCAAATCACCACATTTCGAACAAACCGTACCGCCGCATTTCCATCATTGCGATAAGCATGGGGCTGGTGGCTGGCGAACATAAAGAACTCTCCAGCCTCGATGACAGTTTCCTGATCACCTATCACCAGCGTCAGGCTGCCCTCGAACACAAACAGTTGCTCGCTCCACCCTTCCAAATCAGGGTCCGGGCAATAACGATCACCAGGCTCAAGCCGCCACTCCCACAATTCGACTTCACGCCGTGCCGTGGCCTTGGCCAGCAACACTGCCTTACTGCCGACAATCTCGCCCGCCCAGGCCAGCTCGTTGATACGGCTGTGGTCCCGCACATCCGGCGCCTGGATCAGGTCACTGAACGCCACGTCCAACGCTTCGGCGACACGGTCCAGGGTCGACAGGCTGACGTTCTTCTCCCCCGCCTCAATCGCCACCAGCATACGCCGGCTGACTCCGGACTTTTCCGAGAGCGCGGTCTGGCTCAAGTCGGCGGCATGGCGCAGGCGACGAACGTTCTGGCTGACGTGCTGCAGGACCGAAGCCCGTTGCGGATTTTCTTTGTGCACTATATTGCTCAATAGGTGGGTGTGCGCAGTATACTGCCCAGCGTGCGGCGCATTGTGCGGTCCGTGCTTTCCCCTTGCAAGACCGAGCCGCCATGACCGCCCCGAACTCCCCTTCGCGTTTCAACCGTTTCAGTAAAGCCGAATGCATCCTGGTGGTGATCACCATGATCTGGGGCGGCACCTTTTTACTGGTGCAGCACGCCATGACCGTCAGCGGGCCGATGTTCTTTGTCGGCCTGCGCTTCGCAGCCGCGACGATTGTGGTGGGGTTCTTTTCCTTGCGCACCCTGCGCGACCTGACCCTGTTCGAATTGAAGGCCGGAGTGTTTATCGGGGTGGCGATCATGTTCGGCTACGGTTTGCAGACCATCGGCCTGCAGACGATCCTGAGCAGCCAGTCGGCGTTCATTACCGCGCTCTATGTACCGTTCGTGCCGCTGTTGCAGTGGCTGGTCCTGGGCCGTCGCCCCGGGTTGATGCCCAGCATCGGCATCATGCTGGCATTTGCCGGCTTGATGCTGTTGACCGGCCCGGCAGGGGCCTCGCTGAACTTCAGTGCGGGTGAAATCGCCACTTTGATCGGTGCAGTGGCAATAGCGGCCGAGATCATCTTGATCAGCGCATTTGCCGGCCAGGTGGATATTCGCCGGGTGACCGTGGTGCAACTGGCCACCGCTTCGGTGCTGTCGTTCATGATGGTGGTGCCCATGGGCGAGGCGTTACCGGGCTTTTCGTGGTTGCTGCTGTTCAGCGCCGTAGGCCTGGGCTTGACCAGTGCGGTGATCCAGGTGGCAATGAACTGGGCCCAGCAAAGTGTTTCGCCAACGCGGGCGACGTTGATTTATGCCGGTGAGCCGGTGTGGGCAGGCGTTGTGGGGCGGATCGCCGGGGAACGGTTCCCGCCAATCGCGATGCTGGGTGCGGTGTTGATTGTGCTGGCGGTGATTGTGAGTGAGTTGAAGACCAAAGGGCAAAAGGCCGTTGAGCTGGCAGATGCCTTGGAACAGGAGCGTCAGGGCTAACCTGGGAACGCTGGGGTGCCAGGTCTATCGTCATCGCGGGCAAGCCCGAATACCAGCCAGTTAAGGCTTTTTGTAGGAGCGAGCTTGCTCGCGAAAAACTTACAGGCGCCGCGTTCACTCAGCAAACCCACGTTATCGTTGACGTTTTTCGCGAGCAAGCTCGCTCCTACAGTAGGCGAGGGCAAGCCCGGCTCCCAGAGGGTCGGCATTTCAGTTCAGAGGGAGGTTGAAACAGTGCCAAATGGGAGGTTTCAGCCTACCTTGTAGGATCCTGCCACATCTTGGCGTTTGGTGATCATGAAAGCGGCACGTATGATGCATCCCAAACTCCCGCAGATTAGAAGCCTATGTCCCTGATAGTTCTACTGCTTCTGCCTTTTATCGGCAGCTGTCTGGCGGCCTTGCTGCCGCATAACGCACGTAACACCGAATCCCTGTTGGCCGGCCTTGTGGCGCTGGTCGGTACTATTCAAGTCGCCCTGCTCTACCCCCAGATCGCCCACGGTGGCGTGATCCGCGAAGAATTCATGTGGTTGCCCAGCCTGGGGCTGAACTTCGTGTTGCGCATGGATGGGTTTGCCTGGCTGTTCTCGATGCTGGTACTGGGCATCGGCACGCTGGTGTCGCTGTATGCGCGCTACTACATGTCGCCGGACGACCCGGTGCCGCGCTTCTTTGCGTTTTTCCTGGCGTTCATGGGCGCCATGCTGGGTTTGGTGATCTCCGGCAACCTGATCCAGATCGTATTCTTCTGGGAACTGACCAGCCTGTTCTCGTTCCTGCTGATCGGCTATTGGCACCACCGTGCCGATGCGCGACGCGGAGCGTATATGGCGCTGATGGTCACCGGCGCCGGCGGGCTGTGCCTGTTGGCGGGGGTGATGCTGCTGGGGCATATCGTCGGCAGCTATGACCTGGACCAGGTGCTGGCGGCGGGCGATCAGATTCGCGCGCATTCGCTGTACCCGGTCATGCTCGCCCTGGTGCTGATCGGCGCCTTGAGCAAAAGCGCGCAGTTCCCCTTCCATTTCTGGCTGCCCCACGCCATGGCGGCGCCGACGCCGGTTTCGGCCTACCTGCACTCGGCGACGATGGTGAAGGCCGGCGTGTTCCTACTGGCCCGCCTGTGGCCATCGCTGTCCGGCAGCGAAGAATGGTTCTGGATCGTCGGCGGTGCCGGCGCCCTCACGCTCCTCCTCGGCGCTTACTGCGCCATGTTTCAAAACGATCTCAAGGGCCTGCTGGCCTATTCCACCATCAGCCATCTCGGGCTGATCACCCTGCTGCTGGGCCTTAACAGCCCGCTGGCCGCTGTTGCCGCGGTATTCCATATTCTCAACCACGCCACCTTCAAGGCTTCGCTGTTCATGGCCGCGGGCATCATCGACCACGAAAGCGGCACGCGGGATATCCGCAAGCTCAGCGGGCTGGTGCGCCTGATCCCGTTTACCGCGACCCTGGCGATGGTCGCCAGTGCGTCCATGGCCGGGGTGCCGTTGCTCAATGGCTTCCTGTCCAAAGAGATGTTCTTTGCCGAAACCGTGTTTATCTCGTCGACCCAATGGGTGGAAATCGCCCTGCCGCTGATCGCGACCATTGCCGGTACATTCAGCGTGGCCTATGCCCTGCGTTTTACCGTGGATGTGTTCTTCGGCCCGCCCGCCACCGACTTGCCACACACGCCCCACGAGCCGCCGCGCTGGATGCGTGCACCGGTCGAGCTGTTGGTGTTCACCTGCCTGCTGGTGGGGATTTTCCCGGCCCAGATGGTCGGCTCGATCCTCGCCGCTGCCGCCCTGCCGGTGGTGGGCGGTACGTTGCCGGAATATAGCCTGGCGATCTGGCACGGCTGGAACGCGCCGATGATCATGAGCCTGGTGGCGATGACCGGCGGCGTGGTGCTGTACCTGATGCTGCGCAAACAACTCAAGCGTGGCCGCTTCGAATACCCGCCGCTGATCGGCTACTTCAACGGCAAGCGCGGTTTCGAGCGCTGCCTGGTGGTGATGATGCGCGGTGTGCGCCGGATCGAGAAACGCATCAGCACCAAGCGCCTGCAAACCCAGTTGTTCCTGTTGGTGCTACTGGCAGTGATCGGCGCGATGATCCCGATGCTCAACAGTGGCCTCAGCTGGGGCGACCGCCCGAAAATCCCGGGGTCCATCGTCTTCGTCACCCTGTGGTTGCTGGCGATTGCCTGCGCCCTCGGCGCCGCCTGGCAAGCCAAGTACCACCGGCTGGCGGCCCTGACCATGGTCAGCGTGTGCGGCCTGATGACCTGCGTCACCTTCGTGTGGTTCTCGGCGCCGGACCTGGCCCTCACCCAATTGGTGGTGGAAGTGGTCACTACCGTGTTGATCCTGCTTGGCCTGCGCTGGCTGCCACGGCGGATCGAAGAGGTCTCACCCCTGCCCAGCTCGCTGCGCAAGGCGCGTATCCGCCGCCTGCGTGACTTGCTGCTGTCCACCGTAGTCGGCGGCGGCATGGCGCTGTTGTCCTACGCGATGCTGACCCGCCAGACGCCCAACGATATTTCCTCGTTCTACTTAAGCCGTGCCCTGCCCGAAGGCGGCGGCAGCAATGTGGTGAACGTGATGCTGGTGGACTTCCGTGGCTTCGACACCCTGGGCGAAATCACCGTATTGGGCGCCGTGGCCTTGACCGTGTACGCCTTGCTGCGCCGCTTCCGCCCATCCAAGGAAAGCATGGAGTTGCCGCCCCAACAGCGCCAACTGGCGCCGGACGTGGCGACCGACCTGGTCAACCCGCGCCAGGCCAGCGACACCGCCCTGGGCTTTATGATGGTGCCGGCGGTACTGGTGCGCCTGCTGCTGCCGATTGCGCTGGTGGTGTCGTTCTACCTGTTCATGCGTGGCCACAACCAACCGGGTGGTGGTTTCGTCGCCGGGCTGGTGATGTCGGTGGCGTTTATCCTGCAATACATGGTTGCCGGCACCCAGTGGGTCGAGGCGCAGATGAGCCTGCGGCCCATGCGCTGGATGGGCTTCGGCCTGCTGTCGGCCACCTTGACCGGGCTGGGTGCGCTGTTCGCCGGGTACCCGTTCCTCACTACGCATACCTGGCATTTCAGCCTGCCGTTACTGGGCGATATTCATATCGCCAGTGCGCTGTTCTTTGACGTCGGCGTGTACGCCATGGTCGTGGGCTCGACCCTGTTGATGCTCACCGCCCTCGGCCACCAGTCGGTGCGCGCGCATAAACCGAGCAACCAGCCCAAAGTGGTTGCTGCAACCGAAGGAGCCGCCTGATGGAAGAAGTCATCGCAATAGCCATTGGGGTCCTGTCGGCCTCCGGCGTCTGGTTGATCCTGCGGCCACGGACGTTCCAGGTGGTCATGGGTTTGTGCCTGCTGTCCTACGGCGTCAACCTGTTCATCTTCAGCATGGGCAGCCTGTTTATCGGCAAGGAGCCGATCATCAAGGACGGCGTGCCCCAAGACCTGCTCAACTACACCGACCCACTGCCCCAGGCCCTGGTGCTCACGGCCATTGTGATCAGCTTCGCCATGACCGCGTTGTTCCTGGTGGTGCTGCTGGCCTCCCGGGGCCTCACCGGCACTGACCATGTAGACGGCCGGGAGCCCAAGGAATGACGTGGATGAATCAACTGATCGTCGCGCCGATCCTGCTGCCGCTGCTCACCGCCGGGCTGATGCTGATGCTGGGCGAGAAACGCCGCCCGCTCAAAGCCCAGATCAATCTGTGCTCCAGCATCGTCGGCCTGGGCGTGGCCGTCCTGCTCTTGTACTGGACGCAACAAGGCGGCCCCGGCTCCATTGGCGTGTACCTGCCGGGCAACTGGCAGGTGCCGTTCGGCATCGTGTTGGTGGTGGACCAACTCTCGGCGATGATGCTGGTGCTGACCGGAGTTATCGGCGTCAGCGCGCTGCTGTTCGCCATGGCCCGCTGGGACCGTGCGGGCACTAGCTTCCATGCCCTGTTCCAGATCCAACTGATGGGGCTGTATGGCGCCTTCCTCACCGCCGACCTGTTCAACCTGTTCGTGTTCTTCGAAGTGCTGCTGGCCGCCTCCTACGGCCTGATGCTGCACGGTTCCGGCCGCGCGCGGGTATCGTCGGGGCTGCATTACATTGCGATCAACCTGCTGGCGTCGTCGCTGTTCCTGATTGGCGCGGCGATGATCTACGGCGTCACCGGCACGCTGAACTTTGCCGACCTGGCGTTGAAGATCCCGCTGGTGCCGGAGGCGGATCGCGGCCTGTTGCATGCCGGTGCGGCGATCCTGGCTACGGCGTTCCTGGCCAAGGCCGGCATGTGGCCGCTGAACTTCTGGCTGGCGCCCGCCTATTCCTCGGCCAGCGCGCCGGTGGCGGCAATGTTCGCGATCATGACCAAGGTCGGCGTGTACACCGTGCTGCGCCTGTGGACCCTGCTGTTCTCCGGCCAGGCCGGCGCCTCGGCGCTGTTTGGCGGGGATTGGCTGGTGTATGGCGGCATGGCGACCATCATTTGCGCGGCACTGGCGATGGTGGCGGCGCAGCGCCTGGAGCGCATGGCCAGCCTGAGTATCCTGGTGTCGGCCGGGATCCTGCTGTCAGCGGTAGGGTTTGCCCAGCCGAGCCTGACCGCGGGGGCGCTGTTCTATCTGGTCAGCTCAACCCTGGCACTGAGTGCATTGTTTTTGCTGGCGGAGTTGATCGAGCGTTCGCGTTCGGCCAACGACCTGCCGCTGGATGAGGAGATTGATGCGCTGCCCAAAGCCATGGAATCGCTGCATCCGCGCCCGGGTGTGAACCTGGACGATGAGCAAAAAGCGGTGATCGGCCAGGTCATCCCTTGGACCATGGCCTTCCTGGGCCTGAGCTTTATCGCCTGCGCGCTGTTGATTATCGGCATGCCGCCGCTGTCCGGGTTTATCGGCAAGCTCAGCCTGTTGAGTGCGCTGATCAATCCACTGGGCCTGGGCAACGCCGTGGACGAGTCCATCCGCCCGGCGGCCTGGGGCCTGGTCGCGCTGCTGATTCTCTCTGGCCTGGCCTCGCTCATCGCTTTCGCCCGCCTCGGCATCCAGCGCTTCTGGACCCCGGAAGAACGCCCATCACCGCTGCTGCGCCGCTACGAGTGTGTGCCGATCTTCCTGCTGCTGGGGTTGAGCATCGCGCTGACCTTCAAGGCCGAGGCGCTGATGCGCTACACCCAGGCCACCGCCCAAAGCCTGAACAACCCGGAACACTACGTGATGGCAGTGCTCGCGACCCGCCCAGTGCCCAGCCCTGAAGCCAAGGCCGCCGCCCTGGAGGTGCAGCCATGAAACGTCTGTTCCCGGCTCCCTGGCTGTCGTTGGCGTTGTGGGTATTGTGGCTGGTGCTGAACTTGTCGATCAGCCCCGGCAACCTGCTGCTGGGCGCACTGTTGGGCTTTCTTGCGCCGCTGATGATGGCGCCGCTGCGCCCGCTGCCGATCCGCATCCGTCGCCCTGGGGTGATCATCCGCCTGTTTTTCCGGGTCGGCCTTGACGTAATCATCTCCAACCTGCACGTCGCCTGGGGCGTACTCACTTGCGGCTCACGCCCACCGCGCTCGCGCTTTATCAAGATCCCCCTGGACCTGCGCGACGCCAACGGCCTGGCGGTGCTGGCGATGATCACCAGCGTGACCCCCGGCACCGTCTGGTCGGAACTGGCCCTGGACCGTAGCATCCTGCTGCTGCACGTTTTCGACCTGGATGACGAAGCCTCGTTTATCCAGCAATTCAAGCACGCCTACGAACGGCCCCTGATGGAGATCTTCGAATGAGCGCCCTGCTCGCCAATGCGATCCTGTTCAGCCTGTTCCTGTTCTCCCTGGCCATGGTGCTGACCCTGGTGCGCCTGTTCAAAGGCCCCTCGGCCCAGGACCGGGTACTGGCGCTGGACTACCTGTACATCCTGGCGATGCTGATGATGCTGACCCTGGGTATTCGCTATGCCAGCGACACTTACTTTGAAGCAGCGCTATTGATCGCGCTGTTCGGCTTCGTCGGCTCGTTCGCCCTGGCCAAATTCCTGCTGCGTGGGGAGGTGATTGAATGATGCCGTTATGGGTTGAAATTATCGTGGCGGCGTTGCTGTTGCTCAGCAGCCTGTTTGCCTTGATTGGCGCGATTGGCTTGCTGCGGATGAAAGAATTTTTCCAACGCATGCACCCGCCGGCACTGGCCTCGACGCTGGGGGCGTGGAGCGTGGCGTTGGCGTCGATCATTTATTTTTCAACGCTCAAATCCGGGCCGGTGTTGCACGGCTGGTTGATTCCGATTTTGCTCGCGATCACCGTGCCGGTCACCACACTGCTGCTGGCGCGAACGGCGCTGTTCCGCAAACGCATGGCCGGTGATGACGTCCCCGCCGAAGTCAGCAGCCGCCGCTGATGTTTTTGTAGGAGCGCAGATCGTTCCCACGCTCTGCGTGGTAACGCCGCCCAGGACGCTCCGCGTCCGCCCCACTCGGGCGAGCGGGCGACGCGGAGCGTCTCGGTATGCATTCCCACGCAGAGCGTGGGAACGAGAGTGCAAAAAAACGCCCCGAACCAGTCGGGGCGTTTTTTATTCAGCGTGCAGCTTTCAACGGTCAGTCAGCCAACCGCCACGTCGTCCCACCCTTGCCGTCTTCCAACACCACACCCATCGCGGTCAGTTGGTCGCGGATACGGTCGGATTCCGCCCAGTCTTTATTGGTGCGAGCCGCCAGACGCGCCTGGATCAGTGCATCTACCTCAGCGGCATCCACACGCCCTTCGGCACCCGCTTGCAGGAAGTCATCCGCTTCCATCTGCAACACGCCCAGTACGCTGGCCAGCTCTTTCAGGCGCGCCGCCAGGCCCGCTGCTGCGTCGATATCGGTCTCGCGCAAGCGGTTGATCTCGCGCACCATCTCGAACAGCACGGCGCAGGCTTCCGGGGTGCCGAAGTCGTCGTTCATCACTTCGGTGAAACGTGCCACGAAGGCTTCGCCGCCTGCAGGTGCCACCGCGGGCAGGCCTTTCAACGCGTGATAGAAACGCTCCAAAGCGCCCTTGGCGTCCTTGAGGTTGTCTTCGGAGTAGTTGATGGCGCTGCGGTAGTGGCTCGACACCAGCAGGTAACGCACCACTTCCGGGTGGTACTTTTCCAGCACGTCGCGGATGGTGAAGAAGTTGTTCAAGGACTTGGACATCTTCTCGCCATTGATGCGGATCATGCCGCAGTGCATCCAGGCGTTGGCGTAGGTCTTGCCGGTGGCGGCTTCGCTCTGGGCGATTTCGTTTTCGTGGTGCGGGAACTCAAGGTCGCTGCCGCCGCCATGAATGTCGAAGGTCTCGCCCAGGCAGCAGGTGGACATCACCGAGCATTCGATGTGCCAGCCCGGACGCCCGGCGCCCCACGGCGACTCCCAGCTCGGCTCGCCCGGCTTGGTACCTTTCCACAGTACGAAGTCGAGCGGGTCCTGCTTGGCTTCGTCGACTTCGATCCGCGCGCCGATGCGCAGGTCTTCGATCTTCTTGCGCGACAGCTTGCCGTAGCCCATGAACTTGGCGACGCGGTAGTACACGTCGCCGTTGCCTGGGGCGTAGGCGTAGCCCTTGTCGATCAAGGTCTGGATCATCGCGTGCATGCCAGGGATGTGGTCCGTGGCACGCGGTTCCATGTCCGGCTTGAGGATGTTGAGGCGCGCCTCGTCCTCGTGCATGGCGGCGATCATGCGCTCGGTCAGCGCATCGAACGACTCGCCGTTTTCGTTGGCCCGGTTGATGATCTTGTCGTCGATGTCGGTGATGTTGCGCACGTACGTCAAGTCATAGCCACTGAAACGCAACCAGCGGGTCACCAGGTCGAAGGCAACCATGCTGCGGCCGTGGCCGATGTGGCAGTAGTCGTACACGGTCATGCCGCACACGTACATGCGCACCTTGTTGCCATCCAGCGGCTTGAAGACTTCTTTGGTCTTGCTGAGCGTGTTGTAGATCGTTAGCACGATGTTTCCCTTAAATCACTGGCCCCACGAATCTCGCAAGGTCACGGTACGGTTGAATACCGGAGTGCCTGGTTTCGAGTCCTTGATATCTGCGCAGAAGTAGCCTTCGCGCTCGAACTGGAAACGGTCTTCCGGCTGTGCGTCGCCAAGCGATGGCTCGGCACGACAACCAGTGAGTACTTGCAGGGAGTCAGGGTTGATGTTGTCGAGGAAACTCGCGCTGTCTTCCGCCTTCTCAGGGTTCGGCGAGCGGAACAGACGATCGTACAGGCGCACTTCGCACTCGATGCTGGCAGCGGCCGGTACCCAGTGGACCACACCCTTGACCTTGCGGCCTTCAGGGTTCTTGCCCAGGGTGTCCGGATCGTACGAGCAACGCAGTTCAACGATGTTGCCATCGGCGTCCTTGATCGCTTCGTCCGCACGGATCACGTAGCTGCCGCGCAGGCGCACTTCGCCATTCGGCTCCAGGCGCTTGTAGCCCTTGGGCGGCTCTTCCATGAAGTCGTCACGGTCGATGTAGATTTCGCGGGCGAATGGCAATTTGCGCACGCCCAGCTCTTCTTTCTGCGGGTGGCGCGGCAGTTCGAGGTTCTCGACCTGGCCTTCCGGGTAGTTGGTGATCACGACTTTCAACGGACGCAGCACGCACATGGCGCGCGGTGCATTGGCATCCAGGTCCTGACGGATGCTGAATTCGAGCATGCCGAAATCGACCACGCCGTCGGAGCGGTTGGTGCCGACCATGTCGCAGAAGTTGCGGATCGACGCCGGGGTGTAGCCACGGCGACGGAAGCCCGACAGTGTGGACATGCGCGGGTCGTCCCAGCCATGCACGTGTTTTTCATCCACCAGTTGCTTGAGCTTGCGCTTGCTGGTGATGGTGTAGTTCAGGTTCAGGCGGCTGAACTCGTACTGACGCGGGTGCGCCGGAACCGGCAGACTGTCCAGGAACCATTCGTACAGCGGGCGATGGCTTTCGAACTCCAGGGTGCAGATGGAGTGGGTGATGCCTTCGATGGCGTCCGACTGACCGTGGGTGAAGTCGTAGTTCGGGTAGATGCACCACTTGTCACCGGTCTGGTGGTGATGGGCATGGCGGATGCGGTACATGATCGGGTCACGCAGGTTCATGTTCGGCGAGGCCATGTCGATCTTGGCGCGCAGCACGCGGGCGCCGTCCGGGAATTCGCCGGCGCGCATACGGTTGAACCAGTCCAGGTTCTCTTCTACCGAACGGTCGCGGAACGGGCTGTTCTTGCCCGGCTCGGTCAGCGTGCCACGGTATTCCTTGGCCTGCTCCGGGGTCAGGTCGTCCACATAAGCCTTGCCGGCCTTGATCAGCTCGACGGCCCAGTCGAACAACTGGTCGAAATACTTGGAGGCATAGCGCACTTCACCGGACCATTCGAAGCCCAGCCACTTGATGTCGCTTTCGATGGCGTCGATGTATTCCTGGTCTTCCTTGGCCGGGTTGGTGTCGTCGAAACGCAGGTGCGTGACGCCACCGAACTCCTGGGCCAGGCCGAAGTTCACACAGATCGACTTGGCGTGGCCGATGTGCAGGTAGCCGTTGGGCTCTGGCGGGAAACGGGTGACGATCTGCGTGTGCTTGCCCGAATCCAGGTCCGCCTGGATGATCGGGCGCAGGAAATTGACCGGGACGGCAGGTCCGGCCTTGGTATTCGAGGTAGGGTCGACAGTGGGCTTGCTCATAGGATCCTTGAACAGACAGGTGCATGGCCAGGTGGGGCCAGATAAAACAAAGGGCTCATAATAGCCGAAGCAGTCAAGACACATACAGAGCGCGGCCAATTAATTGCCCGGGCGGTAAAAAACCACCTCGAAATTCCCGCAGGGCACGCTAAACTGCGCGCCTTGGCCGTCGTTTAGCCAGACAGGTAAGGTGCCCAGGCGCCCACACCCACGAATTCCCTGAAAAGAGTAGTGAACATGACTCAAGTCAAACTGACCACCAACCACGGTGACATCGTCATCGAGCTGAACGCCGAGAAAGCGCCGATCACCGTCGCCAACTTCATTGAATACGTGAAAGCCGGCCACTACGAAAACACCGTTTTCCACCGTGTCATCGGCAACTTCATGATCCAGGGCGGCGGTTTCGAGCCTGGCATGAAAGAGAAGAAAGACAAGCGTCCAAGCATCCAGAACGAAGCGGACAACGGCCTTTCCAACGACAAGTACACCGTCGCCATGGCCCGTACCATGGAGCCGCATTCGGCCTCCGCGCAGTTCTTCATCAACGTCGCCGACAATGCCTTCCTGAACCACAGCGGCAAGAACGTGCAGGGTTGGGGCTACGCGGTGTTCGGTAAAGTCACCCAAGGCACTGACGTTGTCGACAAGATCAAAGGTGTATCCACCACCTCCAAGGCCGGTCACCAGGACGTTCCAGCCGAAGACGTGATCGTCGAGAAAGCCGAGATCATCGAAGCGTGATATTGCTGATTTCAGACTTGCATCTGGAAGAGGAACGCCCGGACATTACCCGGGCGTTTCTGGATCTGCTCCATGGCCGCGCCCGTGGTGCCCAGGCGCTGTACATTCTGGGGGACTTCTTCGAAGCCTGGATTGGCGACGATGGCATGACCCCCTTCCAACGTTCCATCTGTGAGGCTCTGCGTGAGCTGAGCGACAGCGGCACCCCGATTTTCATCATGCACGGCAACCGCGATTTCCTGATCGGCAAGGCGTTCTGCAAAGCGGCAGGCGCTACCTTGCTCAAGGACCCGACGGTCGTGCAGTTGTATGGCGAGCCTGTGCTGTTGATGCACGGCGACAGCCTCTGCACCCGCGACCTCGGCTATATGAAGCTGCGGCGCATCCTGCGTAACCCGATTGTGCTGTTTATCCTGCGCCACTTGCCCTTGGGCACGCGCCACAAGCTGGCGCGCAAGTTGCGCAGTGAGAGCAGCGCCCAGGTGCGCATGAAGGCCAACGACATTGTCGATGTCACCCCTGAAGAAGTGCCACGGGTGATGCAGCAGTTCGGCGTGCGCACCCTGGTCCACGGCCATACCCACCGCCCCGCCATCCATAAGTTGCAGATCGGCGACCAGGCGGCCAAGCGCATTGTGCTGGGGGACTGGGACAAGCAAGGCTGGGCGTTGCAGGTGGATGAGCAAGGCTTTCAGCTGGCGGCGTTTGATTTCGTCAACCCGCAGCTCGCGCTGCCTGGCGCCTGAATCTCTGACACAACACCGATCAACCTGTGGGAGCTGGCTTGCCTGCGATAGCATCACCTCGGTGCATCTGATACACCGAGGTGTCTGCATCGCAGGCAAGCCAGCTCCCACAGGAACCGCGCTGACCTTATGATCAGTGCCCCGAAGCCGCCGGCCCGGCCTTTGCGGTAAACGGCGGCTTGGCCAGCCACACCAGCAACATCAAGCCCATGAACATCCACCCTAGCAACGTGAAATAATCCACGGTGGACATCATGTACGCCTGGCTGGTGAGGATCTGGTCCAGTTGGGTATAGGCCTTCTGCCCTGCCCCACCCAGCGCCTGCAACGCATCGCGGGTGGTCGAGTCGTAGACGGTCATGTTCTCGCTCATGTAGGCATGGTGCTGGTCGGCCCGGCGGATCCAGATCCAGGTGGTCAGCGACGCCGCGAAACTGCCGCCTAATGTACGCAGGAAGGTCGCCAGCCCAGCACCATCGGCAATCTGGTGCGGCGGCAGGTCGGACATCAGAATGCTCAAGGTCGGCATGAAGAACAGCGCCACGCCGATGCCCATGAACAGCTG
This sequence comes from Pseudomonas sp. BTN1, assembly GCF_001907715.1. Classification (NCBI taxonomy): domain Bacteria; kingdom Pseudomonadati; phylum Pseudomonadota; class Gammaproteobacteria; order Pseudomonadales; family Pseudomonadaceae; genus Pseudomonas; species Pseudomonas sp. BTN1. The sequence goes on from NZ_MPBM01000032.1 coordinate 89,791, forward strand.
CACCATGGCAATGTGGGTAAAGTCCACTTCGTTGGTGAAACCGGCGCGCATGAAGCAGCTCAAGCCAATCGCCAGGAACGCCAGGCCCGCCAGCAGGCGCAGGTCGAACTTGTGCGCGTACTTGCCCACGAATGGCGACATCAGCACCGGCAAAATGCCGATCGGCGCCACCGCCAGCCCGGCCCAGGTGGCGGTGTAGCCCATCTGGGTTTGCAGCCACTGCGGCAGGATCAGGTTGATGCCGAAAAAGCCCGCATAACCGAGGATCAGCACAATGGTGCCGATCCGGAAGTTACGGTGCGCGAACAGCCGCAGGTTGACCACCGGGTGCTTGTCGGTCATCTCCCAGATCACGAACACCGCCAGGGCGATCACCGAAATGGCCGCACCGATGATAATGAAGTTGGACTCGAACCAGTCCAGGTCATTGCCCTTGTCGAGGATGATCTGCAAGGCCCCCACCCCGACGATCAGACTCAACAACCCGACGTAATCCATCGGCTGGTAGCTGGTGACCACCGGGCGCTTTTTTAGCTGCGCACGCACCACCATCACCGCGAAGATACCGATGGGCACGTTGATGAAAAAGATCCACGGCCAACTGTAGCTGTCGGTGATCCAGCCGCCGAGGATGGGCCCGGCAATCGGCGCGACCACCGTGACCATCGCCAATAACGCCAGGGCCATGCCGCGCTTGGCCGGCGGGTAGACCGCAATCAACAAGGTCTGGGTCATCGGGTACAACGGCCCGGCGACCAAGCCTTGCAGCACCCGAAAGCCGATCAGCTCGGGCATCGAGGTGGAGATACCGCACAGGAACGACGCCAGCACAAACAGCAGGGTCGCCCACAAAAACAGCTTCACCTCGCCAAAGCGCCGGCTCAACCAACCGGTGAGCGGCAAGGCGATGGCGTTGCTCACCGCAAACGAGGTGATCACCCAGGTGCCCTGCTCCGAACTCACCCCCAGGTTGCCGGAGATGGTCGGCAACGCCACGTTGGCGATGGTGGTGTCGAGCACCTGCATAAAGGTCGCCAGCGACAGGCCAATAGTGGCCATCAACAGGCTGGGTGGCGTGAACGAGGCGTTATTGCTCATCAGCGTTGCGCAGCCTTGGGAGCGGCGACGCTGTTGTCATGGATCAACTGGTTGATCATGGCATCGGCTTCGGCCAATTGGCGGTCATACACGTTGGTGGTGAACGAGGCTTTTTGCGGCGCCTGTTGCGCCAGCACCGGGCCGCTCTGGTCGTGCAGGTCTACATTCACCACGGTGCTCAAGCCCACGCGCAGCGGATGCTTGGCCAGCTCTTCAGCATTGATGTGGATGCGCACCGGTACCCGCTGCACGATCTTGATCCAGTTGCCGGTGGCGTTCTGTGCAGGCAACAAGGCGAACGCGCTGCCGGTGCCGGCGCCGAGGCTGTCGACGGTGCCGCTGTACTTGACGTCGCTGCCGTAGATGTCCGACTCGATATCCACCGGCTGGCCGATGCGCATATCCCGCAGTTGGGTTTCCTTGAAGTTGGCGTCGATCCACAGCTGGTCCAGCGGGATCACCGCCATCAGCGCCGTGCCCGGCTGGACGCGCTGGCCCAGTTGCACGGTGCGCTTGGCCACATAGCCGGTGACCGGCGCGATCAAGGTGCTGCGGGCATTGGTCAGGTACGCCTGGCGCAGTTGCGCGGCGGCCGCTTGCACATCGGGATGGGACGAAATCACCGTGTCATCCACCAGGGCATTGGTGGTTTTGAGTTGTTGCTCAAGGTTGGTCAAGGCGTTCTTGGCAGCGGTCAGGCTGTCGCGAGCGTGGGACAGTTCTTCCTGGGAAATCGCGCCACCCTGGGCCAGGGTTTTACGGCGGTTGTAGTTGTCCTGGGCGGTTTGCACATCGGCTTTCTGCGCATTGACTTGGGCTTTCATGCCATCGACGTTGCTGTACAAACCGCGCACTTGGCGTACGGTGCGGGCCAGATTGGCCTGAGCACTTTGCAGGCCGACTGCGGCGTCGTTGGGGTCGAAATTGATCAGCACCTGGCCTTCATGCACCAGGTCACCATCGTCGGCGCCGATGCTGACCACGGTGCCGGTGACCAGCGGGGTGATTTCCACCACGTTGCCGTTCACATAGGCGTCGTCGGTGCTCTCATTGAAGCGCCCGTAGAACTCATACCAGGCCCACACGCCCACCACACTGAGGATAACGATCAGCGCCAGGCCGATCAGCATCACTTTGCGTTTGCGCGGGTTGGTGTCTTTGGGTTGTTCGGTTGCGTTGTTGCTGTCGGCAGTGGCCATGACAAATACCTCAAATTATTCCGTGCGTGTAGCTGGGGTGGTCGCGGCCACGCTGTTGGCGTGATACCCGCCACCCAGGGCCTGCATCAATTGAATCGACAGGTCGATCTGCGCCGCATTCAGGGTGGCCAGCTGACGCTGGGCCTGTAGCAGTTGCTGCTCGATGCTGAGCACATCCAGGTAGTTACCGATGCCTGAGCTGTAGCGTTGCACCCCGGTGTCGTAGGACTGTTGCGCGATGTCGGCCGCGTGTTGCTGGGCCTGGATCTGCCGACCGGTATCGCGCAGTTGGGACAGGCTGTTGCCGATATCACCCAAGGCTTGCACCAGGGTTTTGTTGTACTGGGCCACGGCCAGGTCGTAGTCGGCGTCGCGGGCATCGAGGTCGGCGCGCAGGCGGCCGCCGTCAAAAATCGGCAGCGAAATCGTCGGCGCAATGTTGAAGAAGCGGCTGGCTGAACCGAACATCGCATCGCCCAGCAACGACTCGGCACCGGCGCTCGCGCTCAGGTTGAGGTTGGGGTAGAAGCGGGTTTTGCTGGCATCGATGTTCTTGCTCGCGGCCTCTACGCGCCAGCGTGCGGCGACCAGGTCCGGGCGACGGCCGAGCAGCTCGGCAGGCAACACCGCCGGCACGGCCACGGCGCTGGGTTTGAGCACCGCTGGGCGCGCCAACTCGTCACCGCGGTCCGGGCCTTTACCCAGCAATACCGCGAGGGCGATCTTGGCGCTTTGCAGTTGTTTTTCCGCGTCAATCAGTTGCGACTGAGAGCTGGCTTCCAGGCTCTCGGTCTGCTGGTACTGGTACTCGCTGTCGATACCGGAATTCAGGCGACGCTTGCTCAGGTCGAGCATCTGGCGGGTACGCTTGAGGTCATCGACGGCCAGGTCACGCACGATATGCGCCTGGCCCAGGTCGCTGTAGGCCTTGGCCACGTTCGCGGCCAGAGTCAGGCGCGCGGCCTGCCGATCGACCTCGGCAGCACGGGCCTCGCCCAACGCGGCTTCCCAGGCGGCGCGCTGGCCGCCCCACAGGTCGAAGTTGTAATTGAAGCTGGCGCCGATGTTGCGCACCGTCGAATAGGCATCGCCCTGCCCGCGTGGGTCCTGATCCTTGGCCAGGCGCGAACGGCTCACGCCAGCGCTGGCATCCACGGTCGGCATACGCGCGGCGTTGGCGGCATAGGCGGCGGCTTCGGCCTGATGCGCACGGGCGTCGGCGACTTGCATGTCGGGGCTGTTCTGCAGGGCTTCCTGGATCAGGCCGTCAAGCTGTGGGTCGCCCAGGCTTTTCCACCAGTCGGCGGCCGGCCAGGCGGCGCTCGACAGCGTCACGCCGCTGAGGGATTTGCCGGTGTGCAGAGTATTAGCGTCGAGGCGCTGGCCCTGGGTGTCGAGGCCGCTGTAATTGGCGCAACCGGCCAACGTCATCGCCGCCAGCACCAGGCTGAATGCGCGTGTGTTCATGATCGACCTACCCGCTGGATCGTGATGGGGTCACCCGCAGCGATCAGCATTTTCTTCAGGATCCGCTCCAGGGTTTCCAGCTCGCCCGGCTCAAGCACGCCGGCCAACTGGTTGAGCGCCTTGGCGCCAATGTTCGGGAGCATGTCCGCCAGGCGCTGGCCCTCGGCGGTCAGCACCAACTGCACCTGGCGCCGGTCCAGCTCGGAGCGCTTGCGGCTGAGCAGGTCTTTTTGCTCCAGCCGGTCGAGCATGCGCGTCATCGAACCGCTATCGAGGGACAGGTTGCGGCACAGCTCGGCCGGGGTATCGACGCCGAACTGGGCCATGATGATCAACACCTTGAACTGCGCGGCGGTGATGCCGTGGGGTTCCATATGGGTGTCGATGATGCGGTCCTTGAGAATCGCGGCGCGGCCCAGCAACAGGCCGAGGTGGCAGTTGTGGAAGTTGTCAGGGGTGAAGTGAGGCATCGAAAGTCACCTTATTACTGCCTAGGCAGTGAATGTGTGACGAGATGTTACTGCTTAGGCAGCGAATGTCAATTGGAATAATTAGGTTGCTTGGTAGTTGGTCGAAGGCTGGAGTGAAATGAAAACCAAAATGTGGGAGGGTGCTTGCCCCCGATAACAGTATGTCAGTCAACTTGTTTGTAGCTGACCCACCGCTATCGGGGGCAAGCCCCCGCCCACATTTTTACCGGATACCGGTCAGAAGTCGCGCTTGTAGAAGATATCCAGAGAGCTTGCCACACCCGTCGCCACTTCCAGGTACACCTTCTTGCTCAGCAGGTAGCGCAAGGCAATGGTATTGGCCGGTTCGAACACCCCTACCCCATAACGCAGGCTGAGCTTCTCGTTGATCTTGCCGCTGGCCACCACCGCCGTACTGTTGCCAGTGCCTTGGGTGTCCAGATCAAAGTCCTGAATCCCCAGCTTGTTGGCAATATCCGAGGTCACCCCCGCGCTGCCCATCAAACCCAGGCCCAAGGCGGCTTCGGCGAGCATGTTGTTGTCTTCGCCGGTGTTGGTGCGCGAACGGCCCAGCACCAGGTACGACAATGCATCTTCCTGGGCCATGGCCGGCTCGGAAAAGATCTGCGTGGCGGGTTGTTCGGCGCTGCCGCTCAGGCGAATCCCAGCGGTCACGGTGCGCGACGATTCGACCACCACGCGCACAGCTTCGATATCCAGGAACGGTTGGTCCAGCGGCCCGGCAAACAACAGCCGTGCACGGCGCACGTTGAGGCGTTGGCCGTAGGCGCGGTAGCGGCCGTCGTTGAGCCACAGCTCGCCGCGGGTGTCCATGTTGTCGCCGATATGCACATGGCCCTGGACCTTGGCGGTGAGGCCGAAGCCGGCGAAGTTGAGCTGGTCTTCACCTACCTCCACGTCGATATCCATGGCCATGGCCATCGGCGCTTTGCCCTCTTCGGTCTGGCTGCCAATGATCACGGTGTCGTCGGACACCTTGACCGTCGAAGGCGGCAGTTCGCGCACGGTGATATCGCCACGGGGGATGTGGACTTTGCCGGCAATCGCCAGTTTGTCGTTCTTTAGGCTGATCTTCAGGTCGGGCGCCACCTCCAGCTTGGCGTAGGGCTCCACGGTGACCGGCAGTTGCGAGCCTTTGAGGCTAAGGTCGACCACCAGGGCGCGGCCCCAGTCGATCTGGCCCTTGAGGCTGCCCTGCCCGGCTTTGCCGCTGTGCCAGCCGCCCTTGAGCTGCACGCTTTCGCCGGCGATTTGCGCCTGCAGGTTCAGGCCCTCGAGGCTGATGGGCAGTTCCGGCCCGGAGACTTCGCCGTCCACAAGGTTCAGGTTGCCGTTGACCAGGGGCGCGAGCAAGCCGCCGGAGATGCGGCCATTGCCGTTGAGCTTGCCGGTGAGTTTTTCCACCATCGGCACAAAGGGCCGCGCGACGGCGAGGTCCAGGCCGGTGAGGCTGAACGTGCCAGTGATCGGCTTGTTGTTCGGCAACGGGTTGATCTGCGCCTGCAACAACAGCTCGCCGAGCTTGCCGCCACGGAAATTCAGCTGGGTGTCGATGCGCTTGGGGTTGAGAGTGGTTTCCAGTTTCAGGGTGTCGTAGGGAAAATCCAGCCACTGGCCCTTGTCGCGCACGCGCAGGGTGCCGCCACTGGCGTCCACCGCGACCACACCTTTTGGGCCGCTCTGGGGCAGGTCCAGTTGCACATCGGCGTTGAGCCTGCCCTGCCAGGCGAAGTCTTTGGGCAAGAACCCCGAGAGGCTGTCGAGGGGGAATTGCTTGAGGTGGTAACGCAACTTCGGCTCGGGCATCAGGCGCTGGTCTTCGCCACACAGGCTGGCGCCGCCGGAGACCCAGCAGTGCGCGCCAAAGGTCAGCTTGCCATCGGCCAGGCGTTCGATCTTCGCCGGGGCTTGCAGCCGCCAGTCCTGGCCACCGGCTTGCACGTCGCCGCTGGCCAGGCGCCCGCGCCAGTTGTCTTTGTCGAGGTTGCCATCCAATGCCAGGGCCAGCTTGACCAGCGGGCCAGTCAGGGCCAGTTGGACCTTCTGGCTCTTGATATCGCCCTGGGCGCTGGCGGTGAGGTTGCCAACTTGCGTCTCGCCGCTTTGAATGCCGCTGGCCTTGAGGTCGAGCTTGGCGCGTTGGGCGCTATCGAGGTTGGCGTCCAGGTTGAGGGTTTGCAGGCGGTTGTCGGCAAAGGCCAGTTGCTGGCCCTTGAGGTCGAGCTTGCCTTGAGGGGCTTTCAAGGTGCCGGCCACCTCGACACGCCCGTTGACTTGCCCGCGCAGTTGCGGCCACAGCTGGGCCAGGCGCGCCAGCTTGATGTCGATCTGCCCGGCCAGACGCTGTTGCAGGCTGCCGCTGCCGTTGATGCGGTTGTCGCCCAGGCGGATGTCCAGGTTGGCGAGGGTCCATTGTTCGCCTGCACCTTCGGCCTTGGCCGCCAACACAGCGGTTTGCCCGCGCAGGCGCCCCTTGAGGTCCAGGTCTGCGTTGAGCTTGAGCTGTTCGTTCTTGAACTCGCCTTTGCTGCGCAGCGGTCCGGCCAGGGTGCCGGGCAGCTCTGCGACCCAGTAGGCGGGGTTCAGCGCCGACAGATCCAAGGCGGTGTCCCAGGCAATGCCGTCGGCAAATTGCAGGTTCAGGTGGCCTTCGGCCTTGCCTTGGCCGGCACTCAGTTTCAGCTCAGGCAGGAAGACCTGCTTGAGGTCGCCACTGAAGGGCGTGACCACATTGAACTTGCCCGCCGGGCCGTCGAGGTCAGCCTTGAGATTGCCCAGGTAGTTGCCGTCTTTATAGGAGATTTCACCGTTGAAGGTGCGCAAGGCCACTTGCGGTTCGTCGATGAGCGGATAGAGGCGGTGCCAGGGAAAATCCAGCCAGTCGATCTTGGCGTCCGCGCTGAAGCCTTGCTGCCAGTCCAGGTTGGCACTGAGCTTGAGGCTTTGCTTGTCGCCGGCCGTCAGGTCCAGACCGGCGATCTGCGCGCCCTTGGCGCCAACCTTGCCCTTGAGCAGTAAATCCACCGGGCCTTTTTCGGCCGGTAGCACGGCTTTACCCAGCAATTGGTAACCATTGCTCAGGTCACCTTTGGCGCTCAGGTCCAGTTGGTTGAGTTGCAGGGTATCGGGCAGGTCTGCGCTGGGTTTGAACGACTCGGAGGTGATGTGCACCTGCGCCGGCAGGTTTTCCACCAGGGGTTGCAGCTCGCCAGTGAGCTTGGCGGGCAGGTAGCCGCTGCTGTCGGCGTCGAGCTTGAGGGTCTTGAGCAGGTCGCCATCGATCTTGAGCGCAACGCTCCAGGGAACACCGCCTGGGGCGTAGGGCAGGCTGAGGTTGCCGGTGGCGTTCAGCGGCCAGTCGCCGGTGGGTTGCAGCAGGCCGGCGAGGTCCAGCACCAGGTCGTCGCGCTGTAAATGTACCGAGTCGATCTGCATACCGGCGCCAGTCCAATGCGCCGCCAATTGCAGGCCCTTGAGTTCTTCGCTGCCGTTGAACAGCAGGCGACCGATGCGCACATCGCCCAACTGGATCGCAACCGGCAGCTTGAGCTCAGGCAATTGGATCGGCCCGCTGCTGCTTTCGTCGGTACTGGGCGCAAATTCCAGGCTGACCTGTTCCACATCCAATTGGTCGATGCAAAGGGTCATGCGCAGCAGGCAGCCGGGCGACCAGTCAAACTTTGGCGCATTCAACTCGACGCGGCTGCCATCCTGCTGCCATAGCAGATGATCGGCGCGCCACTGCCCGCCCAGGCGCCCCTGGAAATTTTCCACGCTCAAACCTGGCACCTGGCCCAAGGCCCAGCGACTGCCCGCCTGGGTGCCAAGCACTGACCACAGCGCCAACAACAGCAAGACGAGGATGGCAACCAACGCCAGCCCCGCTATTTTCAAACCACGCATCACAGCTCAGGCCCCATGGAAAAGTGCAAGCGAACGCCGCCCGGATCTTCGAGGGCATGGGCCAGGTCGAGGCGAATCGGCCCCACCGGGGAGACCCAGCGCACGCCGACGCCCACGCCGGTTTTCAGGCTCGGCAGGTCGAGGTTGTTGAACGAGTTGCCTTGGTCGATAAAAGTCGCGATACGCCATTTGTCGGTGATGGAGTATTGATACTCGGCACTCAGGGCCACCATGTAGCGACCACCGATGCGATCGCCGCGATCGTTCTCTGGCGACAGGGTCTGGTACTCGTAACCGCGCACGCTCTGGTCACCACCGGCAAAGAAGCGCAACGACGGCGGCACGGATTTGTAGCCGTTGGTGGCACTGCCGCCAAATTGTGCACGCCCCAGAAAGCGGTGGTTGTCCCACAAGGTGGTCAGGCCTTTGACGGTGGCCGTGCCGTAAAGCAGGTTGGTGTCAGACCCCAGCCCCTCTTTGGCGACCTTGGTGTCGAACATCAGGCGGTAGCCATGGTGCGGGTCGATGCGGTTGTCACTGCGCAGGTAGGAATAGCTCACGCCAGGCATCAGCAGGTTACTCAGGCCCGAGTCATTGCCCAGGCGGTATTCCTCGCGTTGGTACTTGAGGGAGATCACACGCGTCCAGCCACTGGGCAACTTGCTGTGCCATTCGGGGCCGATGGTGAGCAACTTGCTCAAGGTGTCGGTGTTGGCGATCTCTTCATTCTGGTAGCCGCCGGCAAAGCGCAGTTTGTCGGTGAGCGGCGGGTCGAGCGGGATGTCGTACCACAGCCCGACGTTCTGCCGCGGCGCCGACAGTTCGGCTTCCCAGCCATAACTGTGGCCCTGGGGGTTGACCCAATGGCGCGTCCAGTTGGCTTTGCCCCGTGGGCCGACGTCGGTGGAGTAACCCAGGCCCAGGCCCATGGTGCGCGGCTTGCGGGTGTCCAGTTGCACCGCCACCGGGATCACGTCATCGGTGGCGGCGGTGGGGCTGGCGTCGACGCGCACGCCTTCAAAGAAGCCGCTGGCTTGCAGGTTCTGATTGAGTTCGGCGACCAGTTCGGAGTCATAGGGCGTGCCGGGTTTGAACGGCACCATGCGCTGCAACAGCTCTTCATCAAAGGGCGTGTCGCCCGTAAAGCTGACCTTGCCCATGCTGTAGCGCGGGCCGCTGTCGTAAATGAGTTCGATGTCGGCCACGCCCGCTTGAGGGTCTACGGCAAGTTTCTGGCTGGTGAAGCGCCCGCTGAAAAAACCGTAGCGCGAGGCCTGGTTCTGGATCAGGCGCTTGGCGTCTTCGTAATGGCCGTGGTTGAGCACGGCGCCGGATTTGAGGTCGTCGCTGGCGGGCACGCGAAAGGCCTTGAGGCTCGCGGCCTGGCCATCGACCCTTAGGGTGACGTCGCGCAAATGCACCGGTTCGCCGGGGTCGATGGTGAGGGTCAGACGCGGGTTCTTGCCGCCCTTCACCTCGCTGGCAATCTGTGGCTGATAGTAGCCCAAGGCCTGCGCGGCTTTGCGCGCCTGCTCCTCGGCGCCACGGCTGAACCGCATCAAGGCTTCTTCATCACGATCGCCCACACCGCCGATATAGCCTTCGATGTTGGCTTTCAGCGCGTCGTTTGAGGGTTTGATCCGCACGTCCAGTTCGCTTTGCGCCAATGCGCCGCAGCTTGTGAACAGCAGAATCAAGCCGCTGGTAAATCTTCCTGGAAACTTCATAGGCGCGGATGCTACACGAGCGAGGGAGGAACTTTGAACCAGGATTAGTCTGAATAATTCTGTTCTAAGCCGTTGCAGGATGTAACGCCTGGGGATTGGGATGGTAAAACACATGCTCGCGCACCGGCCCTACGGCGACTTCGCCGATTTCCTCATAGCCCTGGCGCTTGTAGAAATCCAGGTAACGGGAGTTGCCGGTGTCGAGCACCACGCCGGATGAATGCGGGTCGTCGGCACACCAATTGTGTACCGCTTCCAGCAACTGCTCACCATGGTGCTTGCCCTGAAACTGCGGGTGAATGCCCAGCAGCGGCAACACATGCACAGACTCGTGGGGCAGGCACGCCATGACGGCATGATGGTATTCAAGATAACGCCGCGTACCCCGCACGCCTGTGCTCAGCCACATGCGGATCTGCCAGGCCCAGCTTTCGGTGATGCCCAGGCGCCGTTGCGGCGGTGCAATCAGGGCGATGCCGATCAGCCGGTCGTTGACGAACAGGCCAATGGCCGGAAGTTTCTGGAAGAAATGCTGCTTGACCAGTTCGCGCACGGTGGCACGTACTCGCTGCTCATAGCCCGGCCGCTCGGCTTCGAAGATGTAGGCGAAGGTCGGCTCATGGCGATACGCCTGGTACAGCAGGGATCGCGCTTCACGGGAGTAGCCGCTATTGAGCAGGCGGATTTCGGCAGTGGCCGTCGAAGTGTCTGGCATAACAATCAATCTCCCTGGGCGCCACTCAAACATGGCGTTCTTATGGGTACGAACCTGCACAGCTCCAGTCGTTCCCACCTTAGCAGCGCATTCACCCTACCGCCACGCTGGCCCCCGTCCGACTTGTCGGCTAGCATCGCCCTTTTGCCAGACTGGACTGCCGACCATGAAAATCGTCTCCTTCAATATCAACGGGCTGCGTGCTCGCCCTCATCAGTTGGCGGCGCTGATTGAAAAGCATCAACCGGACGTGATCGGTTTGCAGGAAACCAAGGTCCACGATGATCAGTTCCCGTTGGCTGAAGTGCAGGCCCTGGGTTATCACGTGTACTACCACGGGCAGAAAGGCCATTACGGCGTGGCGCTGCTCTCGCGCCAGCCGGCCTTGAGCATGCACAAAGGTTTTGCCAGCGATGAAGAAGATGCCCAACGCCGGTTTATCTGGGGCACCTTCGCCGATGAAAACGGCCACCCAGTGACCATCATGAACGGCTACTTCCCCCAGGGCGAAAGCCGCGACCACCCAACCAAGTTCCCGGCCAAACAGCGCTTCTATGCAGACTTGCAGCACTTGCTGGAAACCCAGTTCAGCAATGACCAGGCACTGGTGGTGATGGGCGACGTGAACATTTCCCCAGAGGACTGCGACATCGGCATTGGCGCCGACAACGCCAAGCGCTGGCTGAAAACCGGCAAGTGCAGCTTCCTGCCGGAAGAACGCGAGTGGATGGCACGCTTGAAGAACTGGGGCCTGGTCGACAGCTTCCGCCACCTCAACCCGGACGTGACCGACCGTTTCAGTTGGTTCGATTACCGCAGCCGTGGCTTTGAGGACGAGCCCAAGCGCGGGCTGCGCATCGACGTGATCTTGGCGTCCACCGGGTTGGTGCCACGGGTCAAGGACGCCGGGGTGGATTATGATTTGCGTGGGCTGGAGAAACCGTCGGACCATGCGCCGATCTGGTTGGAACTGAGCTGATTGTAGGAGCGAGCTTGCTCGCGAAGAACTTGAGGGCGCCGCGTTTATTCAGGAAGCCCGCGTTATCGTTGACGTTTTTCGCGAGCAAGCTCGCTCCTACAGGAGATCAGGGGTGCCAGCCCCGTGTCGGTCATATGGCTGCAATCCAACTGACTTAATCTTGCGGCACTCCCTTTGGCCTAAGAAGGTGCCGGCATGATGCTGCGCGTTCTGTTCCTGTGTTTTGCAATCGCACTCCCCGCCGTGGCGGCCCCTCTGCCCATTCCCGACCAAGGCCCGGCCCTGCGCATCCAGGGCTCCAACACCATCGGCGCGGCACTCGGCCCGGCGCTGGTCAAAGGCTTGATGGAGTATCAGGGCTTGCAGGACGTGCGTGCTGAACCGGGTGCCGGGGTGAATGAGCAGCGCGTGGTCGGCAAGACACGCCAAGGCCAGACGGTCACCATCGAGGTGGCGGCCCACGGTTCCAGCACCGGCTTTGCGGCGCTGAAAAACAACCGCGCCGACCTCGCCGCCGCGTCCCGCCCGATCAACGACAGCGAGCTGGTGGACCTCGATCCCCTGGGGGACTTGAAAAGCCCAGGCGCCGAGCATGTGATCGCCATCGATGGCCTGGCAATCATCGTTAACCCGCGCAACCCGCTCGGTACGCTGAACACCGAGCAATTGGCGCAGATCTTCAACGGCGAGGTCAGCACCTGGGAGGCGCTGGGAGGTACAGGCGGGCCCATTCATTTATATGCCCGGGATGATCAATCCGGCACCTTCGACACCTTCCGCGAACTGGTGCTGAGCCGCCGCGGCCAACCGCTTGCACCCTCGGCCAAGCGCTTTGAATCCAGCGAACAGCTGTCCGATGCGGTGAGCCAGGACCCCCAGGGCATCGGTTTTATCGGCCTGCCCTCTGTGCGCCAGGCCAAGGCGGTGGCGATTGTCGACGGCGACTCGCAACCGATGTTGCCGCTGACCAGCCTGATCGCCACCGAGGATTACCCGCTGTCACGTCGGCTGTTCTTCTACTTGCCGCCCTCTTCCCGCAACCCATGGGCCAAGGCGTTGGTGGAGTTTTCCCAAGGCAGCAAGGGCCAGGCGATTGTGGCTGCCAATGGCTTCATCGCCCAGCAGGTGCAAGCGATCGGTGTCGCGCCGCGCCCGCCGATGCCCGACGATTACCAGGCCATCGCCCGAGACGCTCAGCGCCTGACGGTGAATTTTCGCTTCGACGAGGGCAGCGCCAGCCTCGACAATAAAGCGCGCCAGGATGTGCAGCGGGTGGTCGCCTATATCAGAAGCCACGGCAAGCTGAATAAACAGGTGACGCTGGTGGGGTTTGGCGATACCAAGAATGATCCGCAACGTGCGGCGCTGCTATCGAAATTGCGGGCGATGGCAGTGCGCCGAGAGCTGGTCAAGAGCGGCGTGGTGCTCAAGGATATTCGCGGGTTTGGCGCACAGATGCCGGTGGCGGCCAATACTGCGGATGAAGGCCGGATCAAGAATCGGCGAGTGGAGGTTTGGGTGTACTGAAGATCGTTCCCACGCTCCGCGTGGAAATGCCGCTCTGGACGCTCCGCGTCCGCTCTTGAAAGGGTGACGCAGAGCGTCACGGGAGGCGTTCCCACGCAGAGCGTGGGAACGCTCATCGGCGACGCGGTGTTACTGCCCGCCGCGCATCAATTCCCGCGGCACATATTTGCCAATCTCGAACTTGCCAATCGCCGCACGGTGCACTTCGTCCGGGCCGTCGGCCAGGCGCAGGGTGCGTTGCATGGCGTACATATAGGCCAGCGGAAAATCATTGGACACCCCGGCGCCGCCGTGCATCTGGATCGCGCGGTCGATGACCTTCAAGGCCACATTCGGCGCCACCACCTTGATCTGGGCGATTTCGCTTTTCGCCACTTTGTTACCCACGGTGTCCATCATGTACGCCGCTTTCAAGGTCAACAGGCGCGCCATGTCAATTTCCATGCGTGAGTCGGCGATCTTGTCGATATTGCCGCCCAATCGCGCCAAAGGCTTGCCGAAGGCAGTGCGGCTGACCGAGCGTTTGCACATCAACTCCAATGCGCGTTCGGCCATGCCGACCGAACGCATGCAGTGGTGGATACGGCCAGGGCCAAGGCGGCCCTGGGCGATCTCGAAGCCACGGCCTTCGCCCAGCAACACGTTTTCATAAGGCACGCGCACATTGTCGAACAGCACTTCGGCATGGCCGTGGGGCGCATCGTCGTAACCGAATACCGGCAGCGGCCGCAGGATTTTCACACCTGGGGTATCGACCGGCACCAGGATCATCGAGTGCTGCTGGTGACGCGGTGCATCGGGGTTGCTCAGGCCCATGAAGATCAGGATCTTGCAGCGCGGGTCGCAGGCGCCGGAGGTCCACCACTTCTTGCCGTTGATCACCCACTCGTCGCCCTGGCGTTCGGCGCGGGCGGCCATGTTGGTGGCGTCCGAGGACGCCACATCCGGTTCGGTCATGGCAAAAGCCGAGCGAATCTCGCCGCGCAGCAAGGGTTCGAGCCAACGCTGCTTCTGTTCTTCGTTGGCGTAGCGCACCAGCACTTCCATATTGCCGGTGTCGGGAGCGGAGCAGTTGAATGGCTCCGGGCCCAGCAACGAGCGGCCCATGATTTCCGCCAAGGGTGCGTATTCCAGGTTGCTCAGGCCGGCGCCCAGTTCGGATTCCGGCAGGAACAGGTTCCACAAGCCCTCGGCCTTCGCCTTGGCCTTGAGCTCTTCCATGATTGCCGTGGGCTGCCAGCGATCACCTTCGCTGACTTGGCGTTCGAACACCGGTTCGGCTGGGTAGACATAAGCGTCCATGAACGCAGTGACGCGTTCACGCAGTTCCTGAACCTTGGGCGAATAGGCGAAATCCATGAGCAGCTCCCTTCTCTGAGAGGTTGTTTAGGTCATGCATTCGATGCTAGAACAGCGCTCATAATTTACCTAGCCTATTCTCGCCGTGTATTAACATTCATCACCGATATATGATCGGCGTATGAGCACCTCACAATAAGAGCGCAACGAAATGAATCTGAGCAAGGTCGATCTCAACCTCTTCATCGTCTTTGATGCGATCTACACCGAAGCCAACCTGACCCGCGCCGGGCAGATCGTCGGTATCACCCAGCCGGCGGTGTCCAACGCCCTGGCACGGTTGCGCGAGACCTTCAACGACCCGCTGTTCGTGCGCACCGCCCAAGGCATGGTGCCCACGCCCATGGCGCAGAACATCATCGGCCCGGTGCGCAATGCGTTGTCGTTGTTGCGCGTGTCCGTGCAGGAAAGCCGCATCTTCAACCCGCAGCAGGCGGCCAAGACCTACCGCATCAGCATGACCGACCTGACCGAGGCCGTGATCCTGCCGCTGCTGTTCCAGCGCCTGCGTCGCCTGGCGCCGACCGTGGTGATCGAGAGTTTCCTGTCCAAACGCCGCGAAACCACCAAGGAACTGGCCGCCGGGCGCCTGGATTTTGCCGTGGATGCGCCGCTCAATACCGACCCGCAGGTGCGTCACGTCAAGCTGATGGAAGACCGCTACGTGTGTGCCATGCGCAAGGGCCACCCGATGGCGGGCAAGGATAAATTCACGCTGGATGATTACCTGTCGCTGACCCATATCCATATTTCCAGCCGCCGCAACGGTTTGGGCTATGTGGACCTGGCCTTGGGCAAGATGGGCATTCAGCGCAAGATTGCCCTGCGTTCCCAGCATTACCTGATGGCCTCCCAGGTGCTGCAACAGACGGACATGGTGATGACCGTGCCCGAGCGTTTCGCTCGCCGTCATGAACTGCACTGGTTCCATCTGCCGGTCAACAACGTGCCGCCGGTGGAAACCCATTTGTACTGGCACGAAAGCACCGACCAGGACCCGGCGAACCGCTGGATGCGTGAACAGATGATCGAGTTGTGCCAGCAGGTGACGGCCCAGGAAAAGAAAGCCCAGCAGCCTTGACGTTTACGTCAACCTGCAATTAGCTTAGCGCCAAGACTTCCTTGAGCACCGCCATGAGCACCACCTACAGCATCTCCGACCTCGCCCGCGAGCTCGACATCACCACCCGCGCCATTCGTTTCTATGAAGAACAAGGCCTGCTGGCCCCCGAACGTCGGGGCCAGGAGCGCATTTACTCGGCGCGGGACAAGGTCAGCCTCAAGCTGATCCTGCGTGGCAAGCGCATCGGCTTCTCCCTGGCCGAATGCCGCGAACTGATCGAACTCTACGACCCCACCGGCGGCAACCAGATCCAACTCAACAGCATGCTGGCCAAGATCGCCGAACGCCGTGAACAGCTGGAACAACAACTGCTGGATATCGAACAGATGAAGCTGGAACTGGACACCGCTGAAGAGCGTTGCACCCAGGCCCTGGCGCAGACCATCAGCCAAGCCGGCCATTGACCAGAAGGTAACTGCCATGTCCCTCCCCTCCCACGTACGCCTGGTTGAAGTCGGCCCGCGCGACGGTTTGCAGAACGAAGCCCAGCCCATCAGCGTGGCGGATAAAGTCCGATTGGTAGACGCGTTGAGCGCCGCTGGCTTGAGCTATATCGAAGTCGGTAGTTTTGTCTCGCCCAAATGGGTGCCGCAAATGGCAGGTTCAGCCGAGGTATTTGCGCAGATCCAGCGCAAGCCCGGCGTGACCTATGGCGCACTGGCACCGAACCTGCGCGGGTTCGAGGATGCGCTGGCGGCCGGGGTCAAGGAAGTCGCGGTGTTTGCGGCGGCGTCCGAGGCGTTCTCCCAGCGCAATATCAATTGTTCCATCAGCGAAAGCCTGGAGCGCTTCGCACCGATCATGGCCGCCGCCAAGCAGCACGGCGTCAGCGTGCGCGGTTATGTGTCCTGTGTGCTGGGTTGCCCCTATGAAGGCGAGATCGCCCCAGAGCAAGTGGCGGCCGTCGCCCGCGAGCTGTATGCCATGGGCTGCTATGAAGTGTCCCTGGGCGACACCATCGGTACCGGCACGGCGGGCGCTACCCGGCGCCTGTTCGAAGTGGTCGGCGCCCAAGTGCCACGGGACAAGCTGGCCGGGCATTTCCATGACACCTACGGGCAGGCCATCGCTAACATCTACGCCAGCCTGCTGGAAGGCATCACGGTGTTCGACAGCTCAATCGCAGGCCTGGGCGGCTGCCCTTACGCCAAAGGCGCCAGCGGTAACGTCGCCACCGAGGACGTGCTGTACCTGCTCAACGGCCTGGGCATCGACACGGGCATCGACCTGGAACGCTTGATTGGCGCCGGCCAGCAGATCAGCCAGGTGCTGGGACGGCCTACGGGTTCCCGCGTGGCGAAGGTGCGTAACGCAGGTGAGTAGCACAGCTGTGAGAATGTGTTACCGCTTCCCGGCATAACGGGTAACGCGGGAACAAAATCCGCCGTGCAAACTGAAAGAAAATACTGACAAAAAACCAACTCGTTGATTTTAAAGGCTTTTAAAAAGTTGGCACGCCTTCTGCTATCTCTATGGCATAACAAGAATAAAAAGCGCCAAACCTAATAAAAATAAGACGAAACGACTCTGACATAACAAAAACAACACGGCAGAGACGCAGCTAACAGATTTTTTTGGAGAAGATGTGCTTCCCAGGGTACGGCATGCCGCAACCCGCAACCGGATAGAGAAAAATAAAACTACCTCAGGTAGCTACCCACTGGTTGGATCGTTTACGAAGAAGCAGGTCAGCGTTCAAAAAAATACGTTTGCTCTTGACCCCGGATGGGGGTCGCCAAAAAAAGCGGTACGGGCCACGGCTACCAAAAACAACAACAGGCCGCCCCTCAATAATAAGAAAAGAGCACGCAACGACAAATTAAAGGGGACCTTCGGGTCCCCTTTGTGCTTTCTGGGTTTCACTATTTGGGTGGCACAGCAGGTTCGCGGGCTATCAGGTAAATGTGGGCCGGCAGTCAGGCCGCCATCGCAGGCAAGCCAGCTCCCAGGGTTTGACGTTGTCAGCGCGCTTGCAGCTCCTGGATGGAAATCTCGCGCATCCGAAATTTCTGAATCTTGCCCGTCACCGTCATCGGAAACTCATCCACGATCTTGAAATACCTGGGCGTCTTGAAATGGGCGATGCGGTCCTTGCACCAGCTCAACAACTCCAACTCATTGGCCACCTGACCGGGATGGAACTTGATCCAGGCAACAATCTCTTCGCCATAACGCTCATCCTGGATGCCAACGATCTGCACGTCCGCCACCGCCGGGTGAGTAAAGAAAAACTCTTCCAGCTCCCGCGGGTAAACGTTCTCCCCCCCACGAATGATCATGTCCTTGTTACGCCCGGCAATGCACACGTAACCCTCCTCATCCATGGTCGCCAGGTCACCGGTATGCATCCAGCCGGCATCGTCGATGGCCTCACGGGTGCCTTCAGGGTTGTTCCAGTAACCCAGCATCACGCTGTAGCCCCGGGTGCACAGTTCACCGATCACGCCACGGGCCACGGTGTTACCGGCCTCGTCGACAATCTTGGTTTCCAGTTGCGGTTGGGTGCGGCCCACCGTGGTGACACGCCGTTCGATATCGTCATCTGCGCCGGTCTGCAGCGACACCGGGCTGGTTTCAGTCATGCCATAGGCAATCTGCACCTCTGCCATGTGCAGCTCATGGATGACCCGACGCATCACCTCGATCGGGCATGTCGCCCCGGCCATGATCCCGGTGCGCAGGCTGGACACCTCGAACTCGGCCCGGCGTGGGTGATCGAGCAGCGCGATAAACATAGTCGGCACGCCATATAAGCCGGTGGCTTGTTCTTCGGCGACGGCGCTCAGCGTCAGCAACGGGTCGAAGCCGTCATTGGGGTAGATCATGGTGGTGCCGTGGGTGATACAACCGAGGTTGCCCATGACCATGCCGAAGCAGTGGTACAGCGGCACTGGGATCACCAGGCGGTCCCCTGCCGTCAGGCCCAGGCTTTCACCGACCATGTAACCGTTATTGAGGATGTTGTGGTGACTGAGGGTGGCGCCCTTGGGGAAGCCGGTGGTGCCGGAGGTGTACTGGATATTCACAGGTTGATCGAAATGCAGGCTGGCCTGACGGCTTTGCAGTTGCTCGGGCGGCACGCCTGCGCCAAGGGCCGCCAACTGCGACCAGGGCATGAATTCAGGCGGCGGGCTGGGGTCCAGGCTGAGAAGGCCGCGAAGCTCGGGCTTCAGCGCCTGGAGCATGGCGTGGTAATCGGAGCTTTTGAACGAGCCGGCGCATACCAGCCATTGGCAGCCGGATTGTTTGAGCACGTAGTCCAATTCGCTGCTGCGATAGGCCGGGTTGATATTGACCAGGATCACCCCGAGCTTGGCGCTTGCCACTTGGCAGATCAGCCACTCGGCACAGTTAGGCGCCCAGATACCCAGGCGGTCACCGGTTTGCATACCCAGGGCGAGGAACGCGCGGGCGTGCAGCTCAACCGTCTCGGCCAGCTGCCGCCAGGTGTAGCGCCGCTGCTGGTGGCGCACCACCAAGGCTTCGCCATCTGGATACTGCGCAACGGTGTGATCGAATGCCTGGCCAATGGTCATGGCCAGCAAGGTCTTGTCCTGGGAGCCACGGCTGTAGCTCGGGTGCAGTTGATCCATAACGACCCCTGTTATCTTTTTTGTAGGTTGACGTATACGTAAACTACGATTGACAGCGCCGTAACGCAAGCTTACGTTAACGTAAAGGTGAGCGCCCTCCTCCCGCGCCCCGCCCACACAACAACAAAGCTCACATTAAGGTGCCTGTCCATGAGTTACCCGTCCCTGAACTTCGCCCTCGGCGAGACCATCGACATGCTGCGCGACCAGGTGCAGTCCTTCGTGGCCAAGGAGATCGCAACGCGCGCGGCCCAGATCGACATCGACAACCTGTTCCCCGCCGACCTGTGGCGCAAGTTCGGCGACATGGGCCTGCTGGGCATCACCGTGCCCGAGGAATACGGCGGTGCCGGCCTGGGTTACCTGGCCCATGTGGTGAGCATGGAAGAAATCAGCCGTGGCTCGGCCTCGGTGGCGTTGTCCTACGGGGCGCACTCCAACCTGTGCGTCAACCAGATCAACCGCAACGGCAACCACGCACAAAAACTCAAGTACCTGCCCAAGCTGATCAGCGGCGAGCACATCGGCGCCCTGGCCATGAGCGAGCCGAATGCCGGTTCCGACGTGGTGTCGATGAAACTGCGCGCCGACAAGCGCGGCGACCATTACGTACTCAATGGCAGCAAGACCTGGATCACCAACGGCCCGGACGCCCATACCTATGTGATCTACGCCAAGACCGACCTGGAAAAAGGCCCCCACGGCATCACCGCCTTCATCGTCGAGCGCGACTGGAAAGGCTTCAGCCGCAGCAATAAATTCGACAAGCTGGGCATGCGCGGCTCCAACACCTGCGAGCTGTTTTTCGACGACGTCGAGGTACCCGAAGAAAACATCCTCGGCGTGCTCAATGGCGGCGTGAAAGTGTTGATGAGCGGCCTGGACTACGAGCGCGTGGTGCTCTCCGGAGGGCCTACCGGGATCATGCAGGCATGCATGGACTTGATCGTGCCCTACATCCACGACCGCAAGCAGTTCGGCCAGAGCATCGGCGAATTCCAGTTGATCCAGGGCAAGGTCGCCGACATGTACACCCAACTCAACGCCAGCCGCGCCTACCTCTACGCGGTGGCCCAGGCGTGCGAGCGTGGCGAGACCACGCGCAAGGACGCCGCGGGCGTGATCCTCTACAGCGCCGAGCGCGCCACGCAAATGGCCCTGGATGCGATCCAGATTCTGGGCGGCAATGGCTATATCAACGAATTCCCCGCCGGGCGCCTGTTGCGTGACGCCAAGCTCTACGAAATTGGTGCGGGCACCAGTGAGATTCGGCGGATGTTGATCGGTCGCGAACTGTTCAACGAAACCCGCTGAAGGAGCACGCCCATGGCCACCCTGCACACCCAGCTCAACCCGCGTTCTGCGGAATTTTCCGCCAACCGCGCGGCGATGCTTGAACAGGTCGACGCCCTGCACAGCCTGCTCGCCCATGTCCATCAAGGTGGCGGCGCCAAGGCCCAGGAACGCCACACCTCACGCGGCAAACTGTTACCCCGCGAGCGTATCAACCGTCTGCTCGACCCGGGCTCACCGTTTCTCGAGCTGAGCCAACTGGCCGCCCACCAGGTGTATGGCGAAGACGTCCCGGCTGCCGGGGTGATTGCCGGCATCGGCCGGGTGGAAGGTGTCGAATGCATGATCGTGGCCAACGATGCCACGGTCAAAGGCGGCTCCTATTACCCGCTGACCGTCAAAAAGCACCTGCGCGCCCAGACCATCGCCGAGCAGAACCGCCTGCCGTGCATCTACCTGGTGGACTCCGGCGGCGCCAACCTGCCGCGCCAGGACGAGGTGTTCCCCGACCGCGAGCACTTCGGGCGGATCTTCTTCAACCAGGCCAATATGAGCGCCCAGGGCATTCCCCAGATTGCCGTGGTGATGGGCTCGTGCACCGCCGGCGGCGCCTACGTGCCGGCCATGGCCGACGAAGCGATCATGGTGCGCCAGCAAGCCACCATCTTCCTCGCCGGCCCGCCGCTGGTGAAGGCCGCCACCGGTGAAGTGGTGAGCGCCGAAGACCTGGGCGGTGCCGATGTGCACTGCAAGGTCTCGGGCGTAGCCGACCACTATGCCGACAGCGATGAACACGCCCTGGCACTGGCACGGCGCAGCGTGGCCAACCTCAATTGGCGCAAGCAGGGTGAGCTGCTGCAACGCCCGCCGGTGGCGCCGCTGTACAGCAGCGAAGAGTTGTACGGCGTGATCCCGGCGGATGCCAAGCATCCCTTTGATGTGCGCGAAGTCATCGCACGACTGGTGGACGGCTCGGTGTTCGATGAGTTCAAGGCCCTGTTCGGCACGACCCTGGTGTGCGGCTTTGCGCACTTGCATGGCTACCCGATAGCGATCCTGGCCAACAACGGCATCCTCTTCGCCGAAGCCGCGCAAAAAGGCGCGCACTTTATCGAACTGGCCTGCCAGCGCGGGATTCCGCTGCTGTTCCTGCAAAACATCACCGGCTTTATGGTCGGCCAGAAGTACGAAGCCGGCGGCATTGCCAAGCACGGCGCCAAGCTGGTCACCGCCGTGGCGTGCGCCAAGGTGCCGAAATTCACCGTGATCATCGGCGGCAGCTTTGGTGCGGGTAACTATGGGATGTGTGGCCGCGCCTATGACCCGCGCTTTTTGTGGATGTGGCCCAACGCACGCATTGGCGTGATGGGGGCCGAACAGGCCGCCGGGGTGTTGGTGCAGGTCAAGCGCGAACAGGCTGAGCGCGCCGGCAACGGTTTCAGTGCCGAGGAGGAAGACGCGATCAAGCAGCCGATCCTCGACCAGTATGAAACCCAGGGCCACCCCTACTACTCCAGCGCGCGCTTGTGGGATGACGGCGTGATCGACCCGCTGCAGACCCGTGACGTGCTGGCCCTGGCCTTGTCCGCCGCACTGAACGCCCCCATCGAGCCGAGCCGCTTCGGCGTGTTCCGCATGTAGCCTGTAGGAGCGAGCTTGCTCGCGAAGAACCTCAGGGCAACGCGGTCATTCTGAAGCCCCGCGTTATCGTTGACGATCTTCGCGAGCAAGCTCGCTCCTACAGCAGGCCTCTCATTATTTCGGAGCTCCTTGCATGAGCGACTTCAACACCCTCGAACTGATCACTGACCGCCGTGGCTTTGCCACGCTGTGGCTCAGCCGCGAAGCCAAGAACAACGCGTTCAACGCGCAGATGATCCGCGAGCTGATCCTGGCCCTTGACCGCGTACAAGGCGACCCGTCCCTGCGCTTCCTGGTACTGCGCGGGCGTGGCAAGCACTTCAGCGCCGGTGCCGACCTGGCCTGGATGCAGCAATCGGCCGAGTTGGACTACCACACCAACCTGGACGACGCCCGGGAACTGGCAGAGCTGATGTACAACCTGTCCAAGCTGAAAATCCCCACGCTGGCGGTGGTGCAAGGTGCGGCCTACGGGGGCGCGCTGGGCCTGATCAGCTGCTGTGACATGGCCATCGGTGCCGATGATGCGCAGTTCTGCCTGTCGGAAGTGCGTATCGGCCTGGCGCCGGCGGTGATCAGCCCGTTCGTGGTGCAGGCCATCGGCGAACGCGCTGCCCGTCGTTATGCACTGACAGCCGAGCGGTTCGGCGGCCAGCGCGCACGGGAGATCGGCTTGCTGGCGGACAGTTATCCGGCCGAGAGCCTGGATCAACAGGTGGACCTGTGGGTCACCAACCTGCTGCAAAACAGCCCGGCGGCCATGCGTGCCAGTAAGGATTTGCTGCGCGAAGTGGGCAACGGTGCCCTCACCCCCGCATTGCGACGCTATTGCGAAAATGCCATAGCGCGTATTCGGGTGAGCGCCGAGGGCCAGGAAGGTTTGCGCGCGTTTCTGCAAAAGCGTGCGCCAAGTTGGCAAAATCAGGAGCCACGCTCATGAGCACACTCACCACCGTTCTGGTGGCCAACCGTGGCGAGATCGCCTGCCGGGTCATGCGCACCGCCAAGGCCATGGGGTTGACCACCGTGGCTGTGCACAGCGCCATCGACCGCGATGCCCGCCATAGCCGTGAAGCCGATATCCGCGTCGACCTGGGCGGCAGCAAAGCCACCGACAGTTACCTGCAAATCGACAAGCTGATTGCCGCCGCCCACGCCAGCGGCGCCCAGGCGATTCACCCCGGCTACGGCTTCCTTTCAGAAAACGCCGGCTTCGCCCGTGCCATCGAGGCGGCAGGCCTGATCTTCCTCGGCCCGCCCGCCTCGGCCATCGACGCCATGGGCAGCAAATCCGCGGCCAAGGCCCTGATGGAGACGGCTGGCGTACCCCTTGTGCCGGGTTATCACGGCGAGGCCCAGGACCTGGAGACCTTCCGCGCCGCCTGTGAGCGTATCGGCTACCCGGTGCTGCTCAAGGCCACGGCGGGCGGCGGTGGCAAGGGTATGAAGGTGGTCGAGGACGTCAGCCAACTGGCCGAAGCCCTGGCCTCCGCCCAGCGTGAGGCGCTGTCGTCGTTCGGCAACGGGCAGATGCTGGTGGAGAAATACCTGCTCAAGCCGCGGCATGTCGAGATCCAAGTGTTCGCCGACCAGCAAGGTCATTGCCTGTATCTCAATGAGCGCGACTGCTCGATCCAGCGGCGTCATCAAAAGGTCGTGGAAGAAGCACCGGCGCCGGGCCTGACTGTTGAGCAACGCCGGGCCATGGGCGAAGCAGCTGTGCGCGCTGCCCAGGCAATCGGGTATGTGGGCGCAGGTACGGTGGAGTTTTTGCTGGATGCCCGTGGCGAGTTTTTCTTTATGGAGATGAACACGCGGTTGCAAGTGGAGCATCCGGTGACCGAAGCGATTACCGGCCTCGACCTGGTGGCCTGGCAGATCCGGGTGGCCCAGGGTGAGGCGCTACCGATCACGCAAGAACAGGTCGCGTTGAACGGTCATGCAATTGAAGTGCGGTTGTATGCCGAAGACCCGGCCAATGACTTTCTGCCCGCCACCGGGCACCTGGCGCTGTACCGCGAGTCCAGCCAGGGCCCTGGACGCCGCGTGGACAGTGGCGTCGAGCAAGGCGACAGCGTGTCGCCCTTCTACGACCCGATGCTCGGCAAGTTGATTGCCTGGGGTGAAGACCGCGAACAGGCGCGCCTGCGCTTATTGAGCATGCTGGATGAGTTTGCGGTCGGCGGGCTCAAGACCAACCTGGGCTTTTTGCGGCGCATCATCGGGCACCCTGCGTTTGCCGCCGCCGAGTTGGACACCGGGTTTATCCCGCGCTATCAGGATGAGCTGTTGCCGACGCCAGGGGCCTTGAGCGATGAGTTCTGGCAGGCGGCGGGCTCGGCGTTTATGCAGAGCTTGCCGGCGGGTGACGGGCCTTGGGCCAATCGCCAGGGCTTTCGTGCGGGCCTGCCTGCCGAGGTGTCGCTGCACCTGAGCTGCAATGGGCAGGATCGGTTGGTGACACTGACCGGGCAACCGTCTCAGTTATGCGGCGAACAGTTGCTGACTGAACATCAGGGCGTGCGCCGTTCTCATCTGGCGGTGCGCAGTGAAGGCAGCCTGTACCTGCGTTGGGACGGCGAGATGCATGCCGTCAGCCTGTTCGACCCGATTGCGGCGGTCGAAGCCAGTCAATCTCATCAGGGCGGCCTCACCGCACCGATGAACGGCAGCATCGTGCGAGTACTCGTGGAGGTGGGCCAAACTGTTGAAGCCGGCGCTCAACTGGTGGTGCTCGAAGCCATGAAGATGGAGCACAGCATCCGGGCGCCCCACGCCGGGGTGGTCAAGGCGCTGTTCTGCCAGGAAGGTGAAATGGTGGCAGAAGGCAGCGCGCTGGTGGAGCTTGAAACGGCCGGCTAGAACTTCGCCGTGGCTTGCACCACCACACCCAGGAGGCGGCAGCCGTCGGTGAGCAGCACCTTGGGGTAAGTGGGGTTGAGCGGCACCAGGTAGTGCTGGCCGCTTTCTTCCTGCAATCGGCGAAAGGTGGCCTGGGGGGTGCCAGCCCATTGGGCCACCACCAGCCTGCCGGGCTCGGGCGCGATGGCCGGGTCAACCAGGATCATCATGCCAGCCGCAATGCTCATGCCCGTGGGGGCGGTCATGGCGTCTCCCGTCACCGGCAGCCAGAATGCCTCGCCTCGGGCGTGGTAATCGGTCAATTCGTAGCGCTCGGTGCTATAAGGCGCACGCTCTTCACGCAGCTCGCAGGCCTGCTTCCAGTCGCTGACCGGGTAGCGGAAATACGGGTTGTAGTGCGCTTCCCGTTCAGGCACTTGCGCGGCCCGTTCACGAATCTCCAGCGCCACCTCCAAATACCCCAACCCCAGTTCGGCCAGCACGCGGTTCATGTCCGCCAGGCTCGGCACGCGGCGTTTATTGAGCCAATGGCCGATGCCGCCCTGGGACATCCCCAGGCGCTGCGCCAGTTCATCCTGCGTGACCTTGCGGTCTTTCATGTTGGCTTTGACCAACGCTATCCAGTTATCCATGGCGCATCACAATACGGCGCCCATTTTTGCGGGCAATAAACAGTTTGTAGTAATCCATAAAACGACAGGAATACGATACGTACTATCATCAAGCCCAAGGATTTCGACACCCACCGGAGTACTGCCGCTTATGACGACCCGCACACACCCAACGCCCGACACATCCGAACTGACTGAAGTAAACGACATGTGCAACAGTGGCGCAGCCCAGCGCGCACTGGACTACTACTTGAAAGAAAATCGGTCGACGCCGGATTCGGACGGGGCCATGTTCGCGATCAAATCCGATGTCAGCCAGGAGGAAGCCCTGATACACGCCTCGGACCTGTTGCGCAGTGCAGCGGCAACCGCCTACGAGTCGGCGTGCAGCCATCAGGGCAACCAACGCGACCTGGCGTTTTCAGTGGTGTATTTGATCGATATGGCGAAGGCGATGGTGGAGCGGTCGTTGCAAGCGCCCAGAGCGGCGGCAAACGCGTAGCAGGCATGAAAGAAAAATATTTCTATCCCACGGATAAAAACATTTGACTTGCAAATGATAATGATTATTATTGGGCTCAGCTGATCGCAAGATCAGTCGATAGACCAAGAGACCTTAGGTCGGACTCTTGGAATATCTCCTCATCAGGCTAATCACGGTTTTTGACCCGGCTCTTTGGCCGGGTCTTTTTTTTGCCAGTTTTCCTGGCGTGGCTTCAGGCTAATGAAGACTGTGTGTTGCTTGATGCCGCGCATGGTAGCAAAAGACTATCGCCCAACGAAAGTCGTCCGAGTGCTCTAGCGCGTATCTCTGCGAATTAGCGCTTGAGAATCAATCTCATAGACTCTAAGCTGCGGCGGCGTCAGGGATGACGCCCCCTCCCCCTGCAACAATTTTTGCATCCAGGTTTTACCGAACGCCTGTGTAAGATAGCCGCCACATCACTCATATTCAGGCAACCAGACTATGACCGTGGCCTTGACCTCCATCAAGATCAGCACCGACTTCGACAGCGGCAACATCCAGGTCCTGGATGCCAGCGACGCTTATCAGTTGTTGCTGGCAATCAATCCCGACACCCGCAGCGATCACTACCAATGGTTCCACTTCAAGGCCGAAGGCATGCACGTGGGGCACACCCACACCTTTCGCTTGAGCAACGCAGGGCGCTCGTCCTACAAGCATGCCTGGAGCGGTTACAACGCCGTGGCGTCCTATGACCATATCAACTGGTTCCGGGTACCGACGCGCTTTGATGGCGAGATCCTGCACATCACCCTCCAGACCCGGCAAAAGTACGCCTGGTTTGCCTACTTCGAGCCCTACAGCCGTGAACGTCATGACTGGTTGATCGAGCAAGCCCTGAAGTACGCCGGGGTCACCCTGCTAGCCACCGGCAAGAGCGCTGAAGGCCGCGATATCCAACTGCTGCGCCGTGGCAAAGGGATCGAAGGCCGGCGCAAGGTGTGGATCATCGCCCAGCAGCACCCCGGCGAGCACATGGCCGAGTG
Source organism: Pseudomonas sp. BTN1 (assembly GCF_001907715.1). Taxonomy (NCBI): domain Bacteria; kingdom Pseudomonadati; phylum Pseudomonadota; class Gammaproteobacteria; order Pseudomonadales; family Pseudomonadaceae; genus Pseudomonas; species Pseudomonas sp. BTN1. The sequence continues at coordinate 116,891 of NZ_MPBM01000032.1, forward strand.
GTTTATGGAGGGCGTGATTGAGCGCCTGCAAAAGGACGGCGACGACGAACTGAAAAAACTGCTGGCCGTCGCAGACCTGTACCTGGTACCGAACATGAACCCGGATGGCGCCTTCCATGGCCACCTGCGCACCAACGCCATGGGCCAGGACCTTAACCGCGCATGGCAAAGCGCCAGCCAGGAACTCAGCCCGGAAGTCCTGTTCGTCCAGCAACAGATGGAAAAATACGGCGTGGATATGTTCCTCGACATCCACGGCGATGAAGAAATCCCCTACGTGTTCACCGCAGCCTGCGAAGGCAACCCCGGCTACACGCCGCGCATCGAAGCCCTGGAAAAACATTTCCGCAGCCATTTGAGCCACCTGACCCGAGACTTCCAGACCACCCACGGCTACACCCGCGACCTGCCTGGCCAAGCCAACATGACCCTGGCCTGCAACGCGGTGGGGGAAAAGTACGACTGCCTGTCCCTGACCCTGGAAATGCCTTTCAAGGACAACGACGACGCACCCAACCTGCGAACTGGCTGGTCAGGCGATCGTTCGAAACAGTTGGGCAAGGACGTCTTGAGCAGCGTCGCTGATATCGTCGGGCGTTTGCGCTAACCCCTGAGGCGAGCTCTGGTGACGAGCGAGCTTGCTCGCCACCAGAAGCAGTCAATCCTTGCTGCCGGTCATGCTTTGCAAGACGCCATCGCGGCGGATCAAACCGTGGAATAACGCGGCTGCCAGATGCACCAGCACGGTGAGAAACAGCAGATAGGCCAAATAACCGTGAGCCTTGCGCAACAACGCAAACAACGGCGCATTCGCCCCCAGCAGCGCGGGCAGTTGCAGGTTACTACTGAGCATCACCGGGTCACCGGCCGCTGAAATCATCGCCCAACCCAGCAGCGGCAACACCAGCATCAACACGTACAACAGCACATGAGAGGCCTTGGCTGCCAGCCTCTGCCACACCGGCAAATCCGCTGGTAACGGCGGCTGGCGGGTGGAAAAACGTACCGCCAGGCGCACGATCACCAGTGCCAGAATCGCAATGCCCAGCGGCTTGTGCAGGTGGATCAGCCACTCATGGCGCTCCGACACCGACGACGCCAGACCCGCGCCGATAAACAGCATGGCGATGATCATCAACGCCATCAGCCAGTGCAACACGCGCGCCAAGGGCGCAAAGAACCGTGGTTGAGCATTCATGGCTTCGACTCCTGAGGGGCGCTGTGCAACGGGCTGACTTCACCGGCGCGGCGCAGGTACGAACTGGCATACGCGGCCGAACGTGCGGCCAGCAAGGGGTCGTTGGAGGCTTGGATACCACTGGGCAGAATCAACGGGTCAAAGTTGATATCGCGGCAATCACCGTCTGCCTGGGGCTGGCTGCTTTGCAACACCAACGTGCCGGCATTGAGTACCTTGTGCGCGCCGGTCCAGGTCTTGCTTGCATCGTCCAGCGGGTCGCCGGGGTTGGCCAGGGTCATGTTCAACTGCCAACGCAAGGGCCCGGCAGCCAGGCGTCGCACCAAATCCTGCTCCAGGAAGTCACTGCCAGCAGGTGCGGTATCACCCGCCGCATCCTGGCTCTGGGGCACCACCTCCCAACGCACGGCCTGGCGCGAACCATCGGCAGCCACCAGGTAAAACGCGTTGATGCCGTTATAGGTTTCAGTCGCATAACTGGCCGATGGCCTGGCGGTCTTGACCCAGGCCAAGAATGGCGCTGTCTCCGGGTGTGCGGCAAAAAAAGCCGGCATGCTCGACGGGTTCGGCTTGCCAGTGGCCGGGTCTGGCGCGCCGGCCTTGAGCAACTGGTAGAACGCCTCGGGCGTACCCACCGGGAACACCGGCATGCTGTTCATCCCTGTACGCCATTGCTGGCCGTTGGCCTGGCTGAACTGCACGGCGAAACTGCGAATCGGCACACTGCTGTCCGGCGCGTAGGGGTTGCCGCTGGGCAAGGCAAACCGGCCGATGATCGGGGTCTTGGCCTCGCTGAACACCTGGGCGCTGGAATAGGCACGGGCCTCGGTACTGCTCTGGAAATAACCCGCCACGCATACGCCCTTGGCATGGTTACGGCGAAAACCCGGATGCACGCCGTTATTGGTTTCCAGGGCATTGACCAAGGTTTTTGGCCGCAGGCGTTGTGGGTCGAGCGTGCCATTGACGTAGGCAAATGCGCCGGCAACAACCGCAACCACGGCACCGATGCCGGCGAGTCGTGCGATCAGGCTCGCAGTGCTCAAGGGAGGACGGGGTGGTGATGAGTGATCTACCATGCAGGAACTCCAGGGCCAGAGGCCTCAGGCTTAAACATAAGGTCGGAGCATTAAGACGAACGCCGATGGGCTCTATTCCCAGGCCCTGGATTTATTTTGCGGGACGGGGAATAACCTTCAACGCCAAACGTCTCTCTAGTCCCAGCGTAGTGATCAGCCAGACACCCATGCATGAACTCGACGAACAGTTACGCGAACTCATCCCCAGGTTGCGGCGTTTTGCCGTGTCCCTGACGCGCAACAGCAGCAGCGCCGATGACCTGGTGCAATCGACCCTGGAACGCGCGATCGTCGCCTGGGCCGATAAACGTATCGAGGGCGACCTGCGCGCCTGGCTGTTTTCGATCCTCTACCGGCAGTTCCTCGACGCCCACCGCCGCAACCGCCGCTATGCGCGCATGCTCGAATTCTTCACCGGCCGCGATGACGTGCAACCTTCGGTAGAACGCACGGTGCTGGCCCAATCCACCCTGCAAGCCTTCGACCAACTGAACACCGAACAGCGCGCCCTGTTGCTGTGGGTGTCCGTCGAGGGCTTGAGCTACAAGGAAGTGGCCGAGATCCTCAAGGTGCCCATCGGCACCGTAATGTCACGCCTGTCCCGCGCACGCCAAGCGTTGCGTCAGCTCAGCGATGGCGAAATGGCCGGCCCTGCCCTGCGGAGACTCAAATGATCAGCCTGCCCCCCAGCGAACGCGATTTACATGCCTACGTCGATCACCAATTGCCGGACACTGATCGCTGTGTGCTTGAAACCTGGCTGGCCAGCCACCCCGAAGTGGCGGCCCGGGTACAGGCCTGGCAACAAGATGCGCAGTTGCTGCGCGCGTCGTTGAGCGGCGCCCTGCAACAGCCGCACAACCCGGCATTGGACCCGGCGCTGATTCGCCAGCGCATCAAGAAACAGTCCCGTCGGCACTTGGCCACGGCGGCGTTGTTGCTGATCGCCGTGAGCCTCGGCGGGGTTGGCGGTTGGCACGCCCGTGAAGCCACCCAGCCGCCGCTGTTGCCGATGACCGACGCCATGCAGGCCTACCGCCTGTTTGCCCAGGACGGCATCATGCCCGCCGACTACAACGCTCAGGACCCTGGCACCATGCAGGCCTGGCTCGACCGTTATTTCAACCAGGCCCATCGCCTGCCCGACCTGAGCCAAGCCGGTTTCAAGCCGGTCAGCGGGCGCCTGCTCACCACCGACCAAGGCGCGGCAGCCATGGTGCTGTACCAGGACGCGCAAGGCCGGCGCATCAGCTTCTATATCCGCCCGCCGGGCCCGAACAACGGTTTCCTGCCTCGCGGCAGCCGCAGTGCCGATGGCTTGCAGGCCGACTACTGGTCGGGCGGCGGCTACAACTACGCGATGGTCAGCCCGGTGGATCAGGCCGCCGCGTTGCAGACGCCATTCTAGAAACCGACGTCCAGCACCACGTTATCCAGATAGGTGCCAGCCGGCGGCGTGGGCTGGTCGGTGTAGACCTTGGCGTTGTAGTTGTACACCTGGCTGCCATTACCCAAGCCGTTGCCGGGATTGACCTCGGCCGTGGAGCTGGCCCGCCGCGCCGCGCCGACACTGCCCCAACGCGTGGTGCCGGCACTTTTGAAAATGTCATAGGCCAGGTAATTGCCGCCGGAAACCATGCGCCGCCGGCCGCCGACACTCACCGGGTTCTGGCCATCGCTCAAGCCCACGGTATAGGCGCTGCCCTTGGTGCAGGCGATGTTGATGGTCTGCCCGCTCACCGCACTAAACCCACTGACCACCGGCGCGCTGCCGAAGCTGATATTCGGGGCGGTGATCTGGCAATCGTTGGTCACGGTCATGCTGACGGTCAGGGACGCCGTGCCGCTGCCAATGTCACGTCCCAGGCAAATGCCGCCAAGGCCGATCCCCGAGCAATAATTCCACACCCAGGCGATGCTCAATGTCTCGGTGTACACCCCGGCGGCGACGTTGCTGCCAGTGATGCTGCTCAGGTACAACGGCACAGTTTTCGCGCCGGGCCCGGCGATCAGGCCGATGCTCTGGGCGATGCCGCCAGCGCCGCCGAAATCGAATTGGCTGCCACGGGTGATGGGATAGCTGGTGCTGTTATTGCCATAAATCGTGTAGCTGATCACATCACCGGTCGGCCCGACCAAACCGGTCTGGGCCGAGGTGATCGTGGCGTAAAAATGGTCGGTGGACACCAGCAGCGATATCAGCGCCGAGGTGCAACTCAACCCTGAGTTGGCCGTAGAGCTGGTTTGCGCGGCGGTGCGCACCGTCATCGAACTGATCGAACCAAAACTGGCCGGCACGGTGGACACCACCGAACACGCCGCCATGGCCTGCCCGCAAAACAACAAACCCACGCCATACAACCCTACGCTGCCCTTCACCTGAACACTCCCTGTTCGATCCCTCATTGGCACACTAATGGCCCGATCAAGGGCACGTCCTGTTGCTGCTCGTCCATATCGAAGGTTGCCTGGCAGGTGCGGCCCTCTCCCAAAGTGACCTGCAAAGTGTTGTGGGCGCTGAGGTTTTCCAGATACACCAGGCCATCCCAGCCGACCACCGCCTGGGTGTTGCTTTGCTCGTGCACCACCAGGCTGCCCAGCGGCAACTCCTGATGCTGGCGGTCCACCAGGGTGATGCTTGCAGCGAGCACCCGGCGCAGGGGGAATTCCAACAAGTAACCGCTGCCACGGCGTACCGATACGCGCTGTTCCACATTGGGGCTTTGCACATTCGCCGGCAGGTTCAACGGGTCGATCTCGTATTTGCCGCGGTAATAGGCACTGCTCCACGGCACCAGCAAATGGCCGTTGCGGTCGGTCTGGCCCACCAGTTGGTTTTCGTAGCGCACCGGAATCCCGGCAAAGCCCTGGGTGCTCACGACCACAAAGGCGTCATTGATGCGGTTGGCGGCAAAGGTTTCGCCGCCCATCCACACCAGCGAGCCGCTGGCATCGGCCCAGCGCGTCATGGCCTCGCTGCTGCCGTACACGCCGGCCTGCAACTGCACCGACTGCAAGCGCCAGGTCAGGTCGGCCTGTCGATAGCTGGGGGCATCGCCCTGGGCATAGCCGAGGTTGTAGCCCACCCCGCCTTCGCTGGGCACCGCGCGGCTGTAGTTGATGCGCTGGCGACTGGCGCCGTCCTTGCTGCGCTCGGTACTCAAGGCCAGGCTGCCGTTGAGGTCGAACGGGATGACCAGTTGCGCCTGCATGGCCCAGTTGCTGTCACCGATTTCGCGGTTGGCTGACAGATAAAAGCTGGTGTTGCGCCACAACGGTTTGCTCCAGCTCAGGTTGAGCAGGCGCGTGCGCGAGTCGTCCGCCGCCTGCACGTCGAAATAACCCAGGCCCAGGCTGCCGAAACGTTGGAGGTTGAGGCTCAGGGTCACCTGCTCGCTGCGCTTGCTGAGGCTGGCGTAAGGGGTATCGACCAGGGTCAGGTCGGCGTAGTCGTCGCGGCGCTCCACCCGTTGGTACATAAAGCTGTAGCGCGTGCTGTTGTACTGGTAACCGAGGCTCAGTTGCTGGCCCGTGCGGCTGTCGAACTGGCTCTGGCTGAGGGCGGTATTGAGCACGCCGAAGTTGCCCAGGCGCAGGTTGCCGCCGAGCCCACCGAGGGTCAGGTCGCTGGAGGCTTCGGCGTGGCTTTCCAGGGTCAGGTTATCGGAATAGCCGTAGCGGAACGTGCCACTGGCCACGCCCGGCCCGTAGCCGAAGTCCCGCAGGGTGTAGTCACGGCGCAAGGTACCGGCGGCCAGCGAAAAATCCGTCAAGCCTTGTTGCAGCAAGGTGCTGGTGACGTAGAACGGCACCGTGGTCGACACTTGGCGTCCCAGGGCGTCGGTAGTGACCACCACGGCCTCGCCGGCACCGTTGATAAACGGGATGTTGGTCAGGGTGTAGGGGCCGGGTTGCAACTGTGCGCTGTCGGATTTATAGCCGTTGATAAACAGATCCACCGACGACGGCACCGCCGCCTCACCGGCAAACTGCGGCAAGGGGTACGTGACCAGGTCGGGGCGCACGGCAAAATCGCGCGACAGTTGCACCCCGCCCAGGCGCACCGAACTGCTCCAGGGCAGCGCGCCGCTGATCACGTCGCCAGCCTCGTAGGTCAGCAGGCGCTCATCGTCGGAGAAACGCCAGGTGGTGTCGTAACGTCGGTAACCATTGTTGAGGGTACCGCCGCTGACTCCGTCGGACAGGGTCTGGCGCAGTTGCCCGGTGTTGGACAAGGTGCCCCAGGTGTCGAACAGCCGCACTTCGTTCCACGCCGCGAGGTAACTGCCGCCGTCGTCGGTGTCATTGAAATACACGTCATAGTTGAGCAAGGCGCCGAAGCTGCTCATGGCCTGGGTACGCGAATAGGTATTGCGGTTGCCGATGAACTGTTCCTGCAGCCAGGAAGGCGGCACATCCAGCAGCAGGCGCTGGCCGTTGCTGTCGTAGTCGCTGTGCAGGCCCGGCACCTGGTCCAGGGCCACACTGCCGACGGGCTCACCGGGCAGTTTCATGCCCACGTCCTGCAACGCGCTGGCCGGCACAAACAGCTGGCCGGCGCGCTGCTCGACCGCGATAACGCGGCCGGTGTCCATCTGGTTGACCACCAGTTCCAGAAACAGCTGTGCATCGGCAACTGCCTCCATGCTGCCGGGCGGCGGCGGCAAGTCGCCCGCCATCGCTGCGCCCCACAGCCCGCTTGCCACTGCCACCGACGGCCATAAAACCCGAGCCCAACCACGACTCACCATGGCGTTGTGTCCTTCAATGGACATCTCCATCCTGTGAAAACCCGGGCGTGTGCCCGTTGCGCTACATAACGGTTAGCGCTTGGGCGCCAGGCTCTCCAGTTGCGGCGCGCCGTTGACCCTGACCTGCAACGGCTGGTCGGCCGATACGGCGTCCGGCACCGGCCAACGCATGCTCGCGCCCGGCAGCACATAGCCGAGCAAACCGTCCACCAACGGCCGGGTCTGCCCGCCCTGTTTGAATGACGCATCGGTAAGCCGCGCATGCACGGCGCCCTGGTTGCGCACCTCGATGTAGTTGCGCCCTGCCACGTTGACCTTTTGCCAGCTTAACTGCGGCTTGCCCGCGCCCTTGGGATCGCGCTGCCGGGTAGCGTCATCTTTGCTCCACAAGCCGGCGCCGTAGGCAAACAGCGGCACCGAATAACGCATCTGAAAGCGAATCGCCGCCGCCGTGTTCTTGCCCTCCGGCGGCGCCGGCACCTGCAACGCCGAGGGGATTTCATCAATGATGATGCGATAGGCCAACTCCTGCCCCGGCGGCACTTCCCGGGTGCGGGTCAGGCGCACCAGTTGCTTCTGGCCCGGCTCGATCTTGGCCACCGGCGGGCTGCCGATCACATCGCGCTGGTTCTGGTACTGCTCGTCAAAGCCATTCTGGCTCCAGGCAAACACGCGGATCTGCAGGTTGGCGGTCTCGGTGCCACGGTTCTCCAGCCACAGCGCGCTGGCCTGTTGGTCAGCCTCCAGCACCGGGTCGATGGGCCAGATCAGCACCGAACTGGCCGCCTGTACAAACCCTGCCGAGCACAACGCCCCCAAGGCGAAACCCGCGGTCCATAACCGTCGCAAAGCACAACCCATGACACCCCTCCTTAAAACCGTTAGCCCTACCACGTCAGCTGCACCTGCAGCGTGTCGCTGTACGTCCCCCCAGGCTGATTGCCCGGTAAAACCACCCGCCCGTAAATCGGCAGGCTGATGTTGCTCGCATCGCTGTAGGTCACGCTGACGCTCTGGTTGATCCCCAGGCTCTGGCTGAACGCCGCATCGCGAAACAATTGGTAAGCCACCCGCGCGCTGCCACTGTTGATCTGCAAATTGCGCCCGGTGCTGCTGTACAGGCCGCCATCCACGCTCATGCTCAGGGCCACGCCCGGTGTGCATTGCAGGGTTACGCCGCCAGTGAGAGCCGCTGTGACCGTGCTGGTGGCCAGGGCCGAATAGCTGCCGTAGGCCAAGGTGCCGTAGTTGGCGCCGCCGCCCACGATCAAACAGCCCGGCGTGATGGTCGCACTCACCTGGAAGCTCTGGTTGACCACCGCCGACAGCGGCAACGGTATCGCCAGGCCGATGGCGAGCAACACCCTGGGCCACATCGTTAGAACGTCAGTTCCACGGCCACGGTGTCGGTGTAGGTGCCCGCCGGCAGTCCCGCCTTGCCCACCGCCCGGCCGTAAAGGTTGACGGTCTGCGCCACGCCGGTACTGGTGGCGAGGGTCACCACGCCGTCAATCGCCAACAGCGCTGAACGCCCGCTGTCAGTGTAGAAATCGTAGGGCACGAAGTTACCCACGCCATCGGCCAGCGCACGGGTGCCACCGGGGGAAGCACCGTCGTGGGCGCCGGCACGCACCTTGATCGTTGGCGCGGTGCCAGCCGAACACAGGATCGACAACGCCCCGCCGGTACCGGTGCCGCCGAGCAGCTGGGCGTCGGCATTGGTAAACAGGCTGTTGGTGGTGCCGAAGTTCAAGCTACCGAAATTCAACCCGGTGGCCGCCCCGGAGCCGTTGACTTGGCAACTGGCGATCAAGGTCAGGCTGGAACTGATCTGCCCGGTCACCGTGGTCGCCGCGTTCAGGCTGGACGCCAGCCCCAGGCCCAGGGCACAGAGGCCGATTCGCGATACAAGTACATGCATGATATCCATCCTCATGGTTTACCAATCCAGAGTCACCGTCAGGGTGTCTGTGTAGAGGCCGGCCGGTAGGGCCCTGGTATTCGCCACCACGGAACCGAATACCGGGATCGGTACCTGGGTGCCCTGGGTCACGACGAAATTGCGTTGCTGGCCGATCCTGTAGGCACTGCGCCCCTGTGGGTCAGCCGACAGTCGATAGGGAATGGTCTGGCGGCCATTGCTCAGGCGCCGCGTGGTCCCGTCGCCGTTAGCCCCCCCATCGATGGTCACCGTGAAACTGCTGACCACCGAAGGATTGCAGGACACCGACAGCGGCGCCTTGTCGCCATCGGAGATCGCCGCGTCCAAGGTCTCGTTCCACGTCGGCCCCTGGCTGCCAAAGTCCAACAGCGCGGTGCCGCCTTCGGGTGTGACCGGCGCGGTTTCCACGCCCTTGCTCACTTCGCAACTGGCGGTGATTACCAACCGCGCATGGACCTGGCCGTTGACCACCGCCGCCTGCGCGTCATCCGCCAGCAACAGCAGGCCACCCAGGGCCGTCACGGCCAGGTAGCGGCTTACCATGTGACCGTGACCTTGAGCAGGTCGGAATAACGGCCGACGGCGGGGATGTCCTTGAGCGGTTCGATGCGTCCATACAGCGGCAGGTCGACAGAGCCAGTGTCCGGCACGCGGCCACTGATCGGCACGTCCACCGGCAAGGGGATCAGCCGCGCGGCGTCAGCATAGATTCGATAGGGAATGGGCCGGCTGGAGGGCGCCGGATTGGCGAGATAACGCACTTCGCCGGCGCCGCCATGCAGGCCGCCGTCAACGCGCATTTGGTAAGGCGTGTCGGGGTTACATTCCAGGCGCGGCTGGCGCTGGCTGATCAGGGCCGCACTCAGGGGGCCGGCCGGGTCATCCAGACGCGGGCCGCTGCCGAAATCCAATACGCCAAGTTGCTCGATGCCCGCATTGCGGGTGGTGCCCACCAACTGGCAACCCCGCTGCACGTCGATGCGCACCTGCACCTGGAGTTGCGCAGCAAACACCGTGTTGCAGAGCATCGTGCCCATGACAGCCAATACCGCCGGTCCCTTCACAGCCCCAATTCCTTATACAGGGGTGACAACTGTGTATGAGGTTAGCCAGTTAACGCGAAAGTGCCAGTTTGCAAGGTTTGGGGCCCTTCACCATTGGTCAAATGGCATCGGGCGTCCTACAGTGAGCGACCACCGTAATACAGAGTGTTTATTCTTGGCCGTGCTTGCCCTGCTCCAGCGCCTGCTGGGTAAAAAAACCGACGCCTCGGACGCCTCGCCTATCCCGGCGTATTTTCAAAAAAAGGCCGTACAACAGGGCTATACCCTCAGTGATGGGCAAATCCGGGCGATTACCGCCCTGAATCGCGAAGCTCAACACCTGCTCAACGGCCAGGCCACGCGCAGCCTGTACCTGCATGGCCCGGTGGGGCGTGGCAAAAGCTGGCTGCTGGATGGATTTTTCCAGGCACTGCCCATCGCCGAGAAGCAACGTGTGCATTTCCACACTTTCTTCGCCCGGCTGCACCAAGGCATGTTCCTGCACCGCGGACATGATGATGCTCTGGGCGTCACGCTGGACGAGCTGCTGGCCGGCTGCCGAGTGCTGTGTTTCGACGAATTCCATGTGCACGATATCGGCGATGCGATGCTCATCAGCCGTTTGTTCAAGGCCCTGTTCCAGCGCGGTGTGCTGGTGTTGGTGACCTCCAACTACCCACCCGAAGGCTTGCTGCCCAATCCGCTGTATCACGAGCGTTTCAAACCGGTGATCGAGCTGATCGCCGCGCGCATGGAGGTGCTGGAAGTCAGTGCGCCTCAGGACTTTCGCAGCCTGGCCCAGGCCCACGCGCAACAGCGCTTCACGGGCGGCCAGTACGTCTGGCCAGGTACCGCTGGACAGCGTGAAAGCCTGGGCCTGCCTGCCACAGATTGCCCGGCGCAAACCCTGAAGGTCGGCACTCGGCAGTTAACGTGCCGAGGCCATCAGGCACGAACCATCGCGTTCACCTTCAATGACCTGTGCGAACAACTCACGGCGGTCATGGATTACCTGTTGTTGTGCCAGGACTTCGACCACTGGATCATCGACGGCCTGCCGCAGTTGGCCGAATGCCCCATCGCCGTGCAACAGCGCTTTATCAATCTGGTAGACGTGCTCTACGACCAGGACAAGCAACTGACGCTGATCGGCCATCAGCCCTTGGATAAATGCCTGGAAGGCCAAGCCATCGACCTCGCCCGCACCGCCAGTCGCCTGCGCCAATTGCAGACGCTGTGCCCGCAAACCGCGTCCGAGCCGCTATCATGAGCGCCTTTTACGCCCTCTTCCGAGCACCGCGCCCTGCATGAATACCCTCGCCCAACTCAAGGCTGGCCAATTGGCTGGCGTTACGCGCCTGGACCTGGCCTGCGGGCTGACCGAGTTTCCCCGGGAAATCTTCGAACTGGCCGACTCGCTGGAAATCCTCAACCTCACCGGCAACGCCCTGAGCAGCCTGCCCGACGACCTGCACCGCCTGACGAACCTGCGCGTGCTGTTCTGTTCGGACAACGCCTTTACCGAACTGCCGCAATGCCTGGGCCAGTGTGCAAAACTGAGCATGATCGGCTTCAAGGCCAACCAGATCAGCCAGGTAGCCGCTGCCGCCCTGCCGCCACAGTTGCGCTGGCTAATCCTCACCGACAACGGCATCAGCCAATTGCCCGATGAACTGGGCGAACGCCCCTTGCTGCAAAAGCTGATGCTGGCCGGTAACCAGTTGACCGACCTGCCGCCAAGCCTGGCCCAGTGCCAAAACCTGGAGTTGATCCGCATCGCCTCCAACCGCCTCACCCACCTGCCGCAGTGGCTGCTGACCCTGCCGAGCCTGACCTGGCTGGCCTACGCCGGCAACCCGGTGGAAATGGCCGTGCAGGTGAGCAGTGATGAGGCGACGCCGAACATCGCCTGGCAGGAACTGGACATGGGCGAAGTCCTTGGCGAAGGCGCTTCGGGGATTATTCGCAAGGCGCTGTGGAAACCCCGGGCGTTGCCGGTCGCGGTCAAGCTGTACAAGGGCACCATCACCAGCGACGGTTCACCGCTGCATGAAATGCAAGCCTGCATCGCTGCTGGCCTGCATCCCAGCCTGATCAAGGTTGAAGGACGCGTCGTCGGCCATCCCGATAACCAGGCCGCCCTGGTGATGGAGCTGATCGACCCCAGTTACCGCAACCTCGCAGCCCTGCCGAGCCTGGCGTCGTGCACGCGGGATGTCTACGCACCCACCACCCGTTTCAGCCTGGACGTAGCACTGCGCATAGCGCGGGGCATTGCTTCGGTGGCGGCGCACCTGCATCGGCGCGGCATTACCCATGGTGACCTGTATGGTCACAATATTTTGTGGAACGCAGAAGGTGATTGCTTGCTGGGAGACTTTGGCGCGGCCTCCTTCCATGCCACGGCGGACACGTTGGAAACCCGTGCGCTGCAGCGTATTGAAGTGCGCGCGTTCGGAGTGTTGCTGGGGGAATTGTTGGAGCGGGTTGAGGCCAGTGACGAAGGCTTGCAGGCACTGCAACAACGCTGCTGCCAGCCGGATGTGCTGGCGCGGCCGAGCTTTGAAGAAATTGAGGTCTTGCTCGAATCTATGCAACACCACTAAACCAATGTGGGAGCGGGCTTGCTCGCGAATGCGGTGGAACAGCCAATACATCTGTTGACTGTCACACCGCATTCGCGAGCAAGCCCGCTCCCACAGGTTGACCGCGTGTAGTCAGGTAGAAATCAGCCCGCCAGGCCGACAAACATATCCTGCACATCATCATGGTTGTCCAGGCCTTCCAGGAACGCCTCGACTTCTGCCATCTGCTCATCGGTCAAACCGCTGACCGGGTTCTTGGAGATATAACCCAGCTTGGCCGACAGCACGGTGAAGCCCTGCTCCGGCAAGGCCTTCTGCACAGCATCCAGGTCGGTGGTTTCGGTAATGAACAAGGTGGCGCCTTCTTCACCCTCTTCAAAGTCCTGGGCGCCGGCTTCGATGGCGGCCATTTCTGGATCGGCGTCTGGCGTGTCCGGCGATGCTTCGATCAGGCCCACATGGTTGAAATCCCAGGCCACCGAACCGGAAGCGCCCAGTTGGCCCTTGCGGAAGGCCACGCGGATTTCCGCCACGGTGCGGTTGATGTTGTCGGTCACGCACTCGACGATCAAAGGCACCTGGTGCGGCGCGAAACCTTCGTAGGTCACGCGGTGGTATTGCACGGTCTCACCGAGCAGACCGGCGCCCTTTTTGATTGCGCGGTCCAGGGTTTCCTTGGGCATCGAGGCTTTTTTGGCCTGTTCCACCACCAGGCGCAGGTGCGCGTTGGTCGCGGTATCGGCGCCGTTGCGGGCGGCGATGGTGATTTCTTTCACCAGCTTGCCGAAAATCTTGCCCTTGGCATTGGCTGCCGCTTCTTTATGTTTGACTTTCCACTGTGCGCCCATGACTCACTCTCTTATTTCCATCGCGCCGAAACGTCTACTGGCCGGCGCTTTGGGGGCAGAGTTTATAGCGCGAGAACGCTTCGTTCCACCAAAAAACCGGCCAGGGTACTCAGGTGCGCAAGGGTTTGATCACCGCATTGCGGTCCGGCACAAAATCCCCCGCCTGGGCCAGTACGGCGGGCCTGGCATTCCAGTAGGGCATCAGCACCAACGAAGAAAACAGCGCCGCACCGGCAAACACGATAAATACCGTCACGGTATCGAAATAGCCTGGCAGCAAACCACCCAGAATCGCCCCCACCGAACCGCAGCCGTTCACAAAACCCGCGGCGGTAGCGCCGGCCTTGGCGGTGCCGAAGTCGATGGCCGCCGTGCTGCTGATCATTGAGTCGGGCCCATACAGCGTCAGCCCCATGACAAACAGCAACGTCATCACCAGCACCACACTGCCGGTGTGCAGCGCGCCCATGAAAAGCGCCAGGGCAACCGTCAGCGCCAACAGGCTCAGCACACAGGCGGGCATGCGCCGGGCGCCGAACAGTTTGTCGGAGGCCAGGCCGATCAACACTGGCCCCAGTAAACCAGCCAACTCAAACGCGGTGGGCACGATGGCGGCGCCGACCTTGCCCACCGACGGCATCTGCTCGTAGACGATCACCGGCCCCCACAACAGAATCGCGTAGCGCGCCGGCTTGAGCAGGAAGTACGCCAGCCCCAGGGTCAACACTGTGCGGTTACGCAGGATCGCGCGCAGGGGTTCGAGTACGCTGACGCGCTGCTGGGCGGCCAACTGCTCGGCGCTCAGCACCGGCTCAGGCTCGACTGCCGGCAAGCCCACATCCTGCGGGGTATTGCGCTGGAACATAAAGAACAGCACGGCCACCACCGCTACCACTGCGGCACTGGAAATAAACGCCGCATGCCAACTACCGATCAGCGTATAGGCCCACCAACCGGCAAACGGTGACGCGACCAATCCGCCGAACGCGTAACACGAACTCCATAACCCCAGCACCCGCCCCCGCTGCTGGGCCGGGAAGAAACTGCCGAGGTTCTTGCACAGCCCCGACCAGCCAGTGGACTGGGCCAAGCCCTGTACCAACATGCAGGTAACAAAGATCGGCAAGGTGGCAAAGGTGCCCATCACCAGCGCTGCGCCTGCGGAAATCAGCAAGCCACCGAGCACCACCACCCGTGGTCCAAAGCGGTCGGCAAGCATGCCCCAAGTGAACTGGCCTACGGCATACGCGGCGAGGTAGAGCCCATCCAGGTTGGCCATCATCATTTTGTCGAGGGGGAAACTCGGGTCGTCGCCGATCCCCAGCTTCGCCACTGAAAACGCTTTGCGGGTGAAATAGAACGCGGCATACGCCAGCCAGGTGATGGCAAAAATCTGCACGCGCCAACGCTTGATGCTACCCATAGGGATATTCATGGTGGTTCTGACCTCAGGTGTGAGTGTGCCGGCAGAATCGAAAGAAAACGCCTGTTGTTTTTATGGTTGAGCACTGCAATGCCGGGCCTTGGAGAGCGCGGTATTGGTCAGATGGGTGCGGTGTGCCTGCCCCCATGGCAGCCGTGGTTGTAGGACTCAACCTACGGCGACTGAGGCGCATGAAAGCAATGGCTGACTCATAGGTAAAATCGATTTATCGTATTTCAAATATAAGCCCAGCTTGTAAGAGGACGCGCTATGTCGGTTTCCCATGCCCAGCTCAAAGCCTTCCATGCGGTGGCCATTCACGGCAGTTTTACCGGGGCGGCCGAACGCCTGTTCCTGACCCAGCCTGCGATTTCCGACCAGGTGCGCAAACTGGAAGAGCGCTTCGGCGTGTTGCTGTTCCACCGCAACAAGCGCTCGGTGCGCCTGACCGATCTGGGTGAGCGCCTGCTGGGCATCACCCAGCGCCTGTTTGTGATCGAAGCCGAAGCCGAAGAATTGCTGCAGGATTCGCGCGCCCTGCTCACCGGCACCCTCACCCTGGCGGTGGATGCACCCGTGCACGTACTGCCGCAGATTGCGCGCTTCTGCCAGCGCTACCCTGGGATCAGCGTGAAAATCGAAACCGGCAACACCGATGAGTCGCTGTCGCGCCTTTACAACTACCAGGCCGACCTGGCGCTGTTGGGGCGCGATGTCGATGATCCGCGCCTGTTGTCACTGCCGCTGCCCGACGATCAACTACTGGCTTTTGTCGCACGTGACCATGCCTGGGCCGGGCGCGAATCGATCTGCCTGGCCGACCTCGATAACACTCCGCTGGTGCTGCGGGAAACCGGCTCGGTCACCCGTCAAACCCTGGAGCAGGAAATGCGCCAGGCCGGCCTGCGCATTCGCCCGGCCATCCAGGTGGAAGGCCGCGAAGCCGCCCGGGAAGCCGTGGTGGTGGGAATTGGCGTGGGCGTGGTGTCGGCGGCAGAGTTCGGCGCCGACGCGCGGGTATACGCCATGCCGATCCGCGATTGCACACAACGCATGAAAGAAACCCTGGTGTGCCTGAAAGAGCAGAGTTCACGCCGCGTGGTCGCGACCTTCCTGGAGATCGTGCGTGAGAGCCTTCACGCCAACTCGAAAAACGCCTGAATCAAGCGCAGCGAGCGGCGCCGCTCCATGCAGCCGAGCATGTGCCGGTTCAGCAGGCCATCGCCCAGGATCGGTACCGCCTGTACACGCGGGTCCGGGCTGACCTCCATCGACGACACCACGCCCACCCCTAACTCTGCCGCCACCGCTTCGGTCACGGCTTCACGACTGTCCAGTTCCAGCAGCACCTTGGGTTGCACATTCGCCGCCAGGCACGCGTCATCAAAAGTGCGGCGGGTGATGGAGCTCGGCTCGCGCAGCACCATGATCACCTCATGCAGCTGCGCCAGTTCAATACCGCTGGCCTGCCTGGCCCACGGATGCGCAGCCGGCACCAAGGCGCAAATCCGTGACTCGTCCAGGGGTTGCAAGTGCAGGCCATTGCGCGGCTCCACCTCGGTGAGCACCGCCACATCGGCATGTTCGGACAGCAGCGCCGCCAGGGTTTCCTGAGCATTGCCCAAACGCAGGTTCACGGTAATGCCAGGGTAGCGCGCGCGCAGGCTGGCGATCATCGGCATGACCAAGTGAGGGCCGTCCGCCGCCACTTCCAGGCGCCCGGTGAGCAACTGGCGGTTGGCCTCCAGCATGGTTTGCGCCTCGTCGACCAAACCGAAGATCGCCCGCGTGATGGCCGCCAGGCGTGCGCCCTCCTCGGTCAACTCCACCCGGCGGGCGGTGCGGCGCAACAGCGGGATCTGGTAGTGCTCCTCAAGCGCCTTGATATGCCCGGTCACTGCCGGCTGGCTGATAAACAGCCGAGCCGCCGCGCGGGTAAAACTGCCCTCACGGGCCACGGCATCGAATGCACGCAGTTGGAACAGGTTCATCGTTATCGGCCTCACTGATAGCTCGCATAACAACAAACAATTTGATTGATGACAAGCCAAACTGCAATTTAGGCGCCGTAGCTTGAACCCCAACACCTTGCGAGGATTTGACATGCCCACTGCCGCGCCGATCCTGTTGACCCCCGGCCCCCTGACCACCTCGACCCGCACCCGCCAGGCGATGATGGTGGATTGGGGGTCGTGGGACGACCGCTTCAACCAGCTCACAGCCAGTGTGTGCACGCAGCTGCTGGCGATCCTCAACGGTGCGGACAGCCACCACTGCGTGCCGCTGCAAGGCAGCGGTACCTTCGCCGTCGAAGCGGCGATCGGCACCTTGGTCCCCCGCAATGGCAAGGTGCTGGTGTTGATTAACGGCGCCTACGGCAAGCGCCTGGCGAAAATCTGCGAGGTGCTTGGCCGCGAATTCAGCACCTTTGAAACCGCCGAAGACGAGCCCACCACTGCCGCCGATGTGGATCGCCTGTTGAGCTCCGACAGCGCCATCACCCACGTCGCGCTGATCCATTGCGAAACCAGCACGGGCATTCTCAACCCGTTGCCGCAGATCGCCGAGGTGGTCAAACGCCACGGCAAGCGCCTGATCATCGACGCCATGAGTTCCTTCGGCGCGCTACCGATTGATGCCCGTGAAATCCCCTTCGACGCGCTGATTGCCGCCTCGGGCAAATGCCTGGAAGGCGTGCCGGGGATGGGCTTTGTCTTTGCCGAAAAAGCGGCGCTGGCTGCGTCCCAGGGCAACTGCCATTCCCTGGCGATGGACCTGTTCGACCAGCACACCTATATGGCCAAGACCGGACAATGGCGCTTCACCCCGCCGACCCACGTGGTCGCCGCCCTGCATGAAGCCTTGCTGCAATACGCTGAGGAAGGCGGCCTGCCCGCCCGCCATCAACGCTACGCGGACAACTGCCAGGCACTGCTGGATGGCATGGCCGCGCTGGGCCTGCGCAGCTTTCTGCCGGCGGCAATCCAGGCGCCGATCATCGTCACCTTCCACGCCCCAAAAGACCCGCGCTACCAGTTCAAGGAGTTCTACGAACGGGTCAAGGCCCAGGGTTTCATCCTGTACCCCGGCAAATTGACCCAGGTGGAAACCTTTCGCGTGGGCTGCATCGGCCATGTCGACGCAGCCGGCATGCGCGCGGCGGTCGAGGCCATCGCCGAGGTGCTGCAAGAAATGGAAGTGTTGGACATTTGACCCCCCCATTACCACAGGATCTGAACCATGAACTATCAAAACCCCAACACCCTCCAGGCCGTTATCCTCGACTGGGCCGGCACCGTGGTCGATTTCGGCTCCTTCGCCCCCACGCAGATTTTTGTCGAGGCCTTCGCCGAGTTCGACGTGCAGGTGTCTATCGAGGAAGCCCGTGGCCCGATGGGCATGGGCAAGTGGGACCATATCCGCACCCTCTGCGACCAGCCGCAGGTTGCCGAACGCTACCGCAAGGCGTTCGGCCGCACGCCGACCGACGACGATGTGAGCGCCATTTACCAGCGCTTCATGCCGCTGCAGATCGAGAAGATCGCTGAACACTCGGCCCTGATCCCCGGCGCCCTCGACACCATTGCAGCGCTGCGGGCGCAAGGGATCAAGATCGGCTCCTGCTCCGGCTATCCCAAGCAAGTGATGGACAAGGTCGTGGCCCTGGCCGCCACCAACGGCTATGTCGCCGACCACGTCGTGGCTACCGACGAAGTCCCCAACGGTCGCCCTTGGCCGGCCCAGGCACTGGCCAACGTGATCGCCCTGGGCATTGATGATGTGGCCGCCTGCGTGAAGGTCGACGACACCGTGCCGGGCATTCTTGAAGGTCGCCGTGCCGGCATGTGGACCGTGGCCCTGACCTGCTCGGGCAATGCGCTGGGCCTCACCTACGAGCAATTCCGCGCCCTGGACAGCGACACACTGGCCAGCGAGCGCCAGCGCATCGAGGCGATGTTCGAAGCTTCACGTCCACACTACCTGATTGACACCATCACCGATCTGCAACGGGTCATCAGTGACATCAACCAGCGCCTGGCCCGCGGGGAAATGCCGCAGGCCTACTGACCGAAGTCAAGACAAGGGCATTGGCAACAAGCGCAGCGCTCAAAACAGGCATACAGTTAATGCACTCCATCGCTAAAGAATGGAGGTATGCCCTGATGAGTGAGGAACACAGCGATGCCGTGGAAAAATTCCGATACGCGCTACAGCACTATGTCCATTGCGTTGCACTGGTTGATGGTGGTGCTGCTGGCGGTGGTCTACGCCTGCATTGAACTGCGCGGGCAATTCCCCAAAGGCAGCGGCGCACGCACGCTGATTGTGGAAATGCACTTTATGCTCGGCCTTACCGTGTTTGTGCTGGTATGGCTGCGCCTGTTCGCACGCAGCCTGGGGGTGGCGCCGAAGATCGTGCCGGCACCGCCGCAATGGCAGAATCTGCTGGCGAAGCTGATGCACTGGGCGCTGTATGCGTTGATGATCGGGTTGCCGATTGCCGGTTGGTTGATCGTCAGTGCCAAAGGGCATTCGGTGATGTTCTATGGAATGGAATTGCCGCCGCTGATCGCGGAAAACAAGGCGCTGGCCGAGGAGATTGAAGGCTGGCATGTGCTGTTCGGCCAGGTCGGCTATTGGTTGATCGGGCTGCATGCACTGGCGGGGATCTTTCATCATTATGTGGTGCGCGATAACACGGCGCTGCGCATGATGCCGGGTGGGAGGAGGCTTTAAGCCAACCCATTCATCGACTGAACTCAGGCCATCAGTTAAGCGCAACTCCCCTGTGGGTGCGGGCTTGCCCGCGAAGGCGGTGTGTCAGCCACAGTATCTCCTATTGCACTACCGCTTTCGCAGGCAAGCCCGCTCCCACAAGGGGTTTGCGTCAGTCGCTGAAGCCTCGGCGGCCTTGCAGGCCGCCGGTGTGGATGAAGATCAGGCGCGTGCCGGGGGCAAAGCGTCCGGCCTCGATCTGCTGTTTCAATGCCAGCAGCGCCTTGCCGGTGTAGAGCGGTTCCAACGGTAGACCGCATGCTTGCTCGGTGCACTGGATGAAGTCCAACAACAGCGGATCGACCTTGGCAAAGCCACCGCGACTGGCGTCCAGCAACGCATAACCGTCCTGCACGATAGCACTCACGTTCTGCGCTACACCGTGATCATCCGGCACCGCCAGAGCACCATACACCCGATGCGCACCCGCCTCCGCCAGTGCCAGCCCCGCCACTGTCGTGCC
Source organism: Pseudomonas sp. BTN1 (assembly GCF_001907715.1). Lineage (NCBI taxonomy): Bacteria > Pseudomonadati > Pseudomonadota > Gammaproteobacteria > Pseudomonadales > Pseudomonadaceae > Pseudomonas > Pseudomonas sp. BTN1. The sequence continues at coordinate 136,999 of NZ_MPBM01000032.1, forward strand.
GGTACCTGCCGCCAGCCACCAGGCGTCGTAATCGGTCCAACCGACGCTGCCCAACTGCGCCCGCGCCTGCTCGACCAACACGCCACAGCCCTGCGCACCGGCCAGCCCACCGCCGCCTTCGGGTATCGGATGGAGGTGGGGATATTGTTCGCGCCAAGGCAGCCAAAAGCCCGGCTCGTGGCGTGCGCGATAGCCGCCATAACCGAGCCAATGCAGTTGCATGCCGAAGGCCTTGAGGTCGAGCACCGTGGGTGTGTCTTGAGGATGGCCGCGCAACAGGCCGACGGTGGGGAAATCAAAGCGCTTGCCCGCGGCCGCCAATGCGTGCAGATGATTGGAGTAGGCTCCGCCGAGGCTGATAATACCTGACGCTCCGGCATCGCGAGCCTGGGCCAAGTGCTCGGTGAGCTTGAACCACTTGTTGCCGCTGATCAGCGGATCGATACGGTCCAGGCGCAGCACGGCCAGCTCGACTCCGTTCAGCCAATCCAGCTGCAAAGATTCAAGGGGCGCGTGGGGCAGCCAGTCGAAAGGACCCATGTGGGCGCATCTGCATGAAAAAAGGGGCGGTAGTCTAACACCGCCCCTATTGTCGCCTTACAACTCGGCCGCCAGGCGCGAGCCCTGGTTGATGGCGCGCTTGGCGTCCAGTTCGGCCGCCACATCGGCGCCGCCGATCAGGTGCACGTTCTGGTTGGCCGCGACCAGGCCGTCGTGCAATTCGCGCAGCGGGTCCTGGCCGGCGCAGATGACGATATTGTCCACCGCCAGGACTTGCGGCTCGCCCTCAGCGCCGATGCGGATATGCAAGCCTTCATCGTCGATCTTCAGGTACTCAACGCTGTTGAGCATCTGCACCTGCTTGTTCTTCAAGCCGGTGCGGTGGATCCAGCCCGTGGTCTTGCCCAGGCCGTCGCCCACCTTGGAAGCCTTGCGTTGCAGCAGGAACACTTCACGGGCCGGCGCGTGGCGCTCGGGTTTGATCCCGGCCACGCCGCCACGGGCTTGCAGTTGGGTGTCGATGCCCCATTCTTTCCAGAACGCCTCGCGATCCAGGCTGGTGGAGACGCCTTGGTGCACGAGGAATTCAGACACGTCAAAACCGATGCCACCGGCGCCGATCACCGCCACGCGCTTGCCCACCGGCTTGCGCTCAAGGATCACGTCCAGGTAACTCAGGACCTTGGCGTTGTCGACACCGGGAATCGCCGGGGTACGCGGTGCGATGCCGGTGGCCAGGATCACCTCGTCATAACCACCCGCTACCAGTTGCGCAACGTCCACACGGGTGTTGAGGCACAGCTCGACGTGGGTGGTCTGCAATTTGCGCTTGAAATAACGCAGGGTCTCGAAGAACTCTTCCTTGCCCGGCACGCGCTTGGCGATATTGAACTGGCCGCCGATCTCGCTGGCCGAGTCGAACAAGGTCACTTGATGTCCGCGCTCGGCGGCCACGGTGGCAGCGGCCAAACCCGCAGGGCCTGCGCCGACGACCGCGACCTTTTTGATCTGCTTGACCGGCAAGTAATTGAGCTCGGTTTCGTAGCACGCCCGCGGGTTGACCAGGCAGGTGGTGAGCTTGCCGCCAAAGGTGTGGTCCAGGCAGGCCTGGTTGCAGCCGATGCAGGTATTGATCTCATCAGCGCGCCCGGCAGCGGCCTTGTTGACGAACTCGGGGTCGGCGAGAAACGGCCGCGCCATCGAGACCATATCGGCGTCGCCTTCGGCCAGGATCTGCTCAGCAATTTCCGGAGTGTTGATGCGGTTGGTGGTGATCAGCGGGATCTGTACCGAACCGCGCAATTTGGCCGTGACTTTACTGAACGCACCACGGGGTACCTTGGTGGCGATGGTCGGGATGCGGGCTTCGTGCCAGCCGATACCGGTGTTGATGAGCGTCGCGCCGGCCTGTTCGATGGCTTTGGCCAACTGCACGATTTCTTCCCAGACGCTGCCGCCTTCCACCAGGTCGAGCATCGACAGGCGGAAGATGATAATGAAGTTCGGGCCTACGGCTTCGCGTACCCGGCGCACGATTTCCACCGCCAGGCGCATGCGATTTTCAAAGCTGCCGCCCCAACGGTCGGTGCGATGGTTGGTGTGGGCGGCAAGGAACTGGTTAATGAAATAGCCTTCGGAACCCATGATTTCGACGCCGTCATACCCGGCGACCTGGGCCAGCAGCGAGCAGGTGACAAAATCCTGGATCTGCTTTTCGATGCCCTCTTCATCCAATTCCTTGGGCTTGAACGGGTTGATGGGCGCCTGGATAGCGCTCGGTGCCACCTGCTTGGGGCTGTAGGCGTAACGCCCAGCGTGGAGGATCTGCATGCAGATCTTGCCACCCGCGTCGTGCACGGCCTGGGTGACGATCTTGTGCTTGCGCGCCTCTTCTTCGGTGGTCAGCTTGGCTGCACCGGCGTACACGCCGCCCTCGTCATTGGGGCCGATACCGCCGGTGACCATCAGGCCCACGCCGCCACGGGCACGCTCGGCAAAGTAAGCGGCCATACGCTCGAAACCGCCGGGCTTTTCTTCCAGGCCAGTGTGCATCGAGCCCATCAGGGTACGGTTGCGCAAGGTGGTAAAACCCAGGTCCAACGGGGCCAGCAGGTGCGGGTAGGCAGCAGCGGTCATGGTACAGCTCCACAACGGATCATCACGGGACGTGGCGCACTCGAACGGCGTGCCATCGGTTTATGTCCCACAGACTAAGAGGCGGTGGACCACGGCTCAATGACTGAAACTGACAAGTTATTGATCCAAATGCACAGCGCCCCTTGGCAAGCCACGCCATGGGCCCTACCCTAGTCGCGAACCCTGCACCTGGTCTGTTGTCTGTTGCCCCATGCGTAAACTTCTAGCGTTCACCGTCATCATGGCCCTGGTTGCCTCCCTCGCCGCGTACTTGGTCTGGACCCAGGAGCGCCCCGTGGCGCATTACCTGTCCGACCTGCGCATCACCCTCGCCGTCAACGAGGGCGAACCGGCCGACCGGGGCAACCTGCTGGGCATCCAGCCGGAACTGTTCCCTGCTGATTACCAAAGCCTGGAACGCCTGCACCTGAAGCTGTCGGCCTACCTGCAAAATGCCCGGGACCTTGGGCTGATCAATGCCAAGACCGTGGTGGTGCTGCCGGAACATATCGGCACCTGGCTGATGCTCGGCGCAGAGAAGAATGAGCTGTACCAGGCCGCTCACCTCAAGGACGCCATGAACTGGCTGTCGATCAGCAACCCGCTGCAATTTGCCAAAGCCTGGATCAGCGCCACCGGCGACAACCGCATGGACGATGCATACCTGCGCATGAAAGCCCCGGCCATGGCCCGCGACTATCAAGTGTTGTTTGGCGGCCTCGCCAAAGAATTTGGCGTGACCCTGGTGGCCGGCTCCATCGCCCTGCCCAACCCAAGCGTGATCCAGGGACAACTGGAGATCGGCCACGGCGCGCTGTACAACGCCAGCGTGGTGTTTGCCGCCGACGGCTTGCCGCTGGGCCAGCCGCAGCGCCAGCTTTACCCGATCTACGATGAGCGTGGCTTTATCGAGCCGGGCGATGAGCATGTCGTCAACGTTGTCGACACCCCCGCCGGGCGCCTGGGCATCCTGGTCGGCAGCGACAGCTGGTACCCGGACAACTACCGCAAGCTCAACGAGCAAGGCGCGCAATTGATCGCGGTACCCGCTTTTGTCACCGGCCGCGATACCTGGGAGCGTCCGTGGCGCGGTTTCAAGAGCGTATCTACGCCCTCAGAAGTGAGCCTCAAGCCCGAAGAAACCAGTGAGGGCGCGGCCTGGCGTCGTCTTACCCTGATCAGCCAGCCACCTGTCAGCGAAGCCACCGCGGGCATGAGCGTCTTTCTGCGCGGGCAATTCTGGGACCTGGGCAGCGCCGGCCAGAGTTTTCTCAGCCGCAATGGGCAAGTCTTCGCCGATGGCGACGCCCGTGGTGCGCGCTTGCTGAATATCTGGCTGTAGCGCCTTGAAGCCGGTGCGCCTGGGGGATCTGTCGGTGGGCTTCGTGCACACCCTGGCCGACGCCATCCACAGCCACGGCCTGGACCCACAGCCCCTGCTGCTGCAATACGGCCTTGATCCAGCTCGCCTGGCTGAGGCCGGCGCACGCTTGTCGATCCCGCGCTACATGCGCCTGGGCCACGCGGCCATCCAACTGACCGGCAACCCCGGCCTGGGCCTGCGTATGGGCCAGCTCAGCCGCTTGAGCCAGGCTGGTCTTGCCGGCGTCACTGCCGCTCAAGCGCCTACAGTGCGCGAAGCGGCGCGCACGCTCACACGCTTTGAAGCGCTGTACGGCTCCAACTATCGCGGGCAATCAAGCTTTCATGAAGACGCTGAAGGCGCGTGGCTGCGGTTTTATTCCATCAGCCCCTATAACGCCTACAACCGCTTTGTGGTGGATTCGATCATCGCCGGCTGGCTGCAGCAATTGTCTGGCCTGGCGCAACAGCCGGTGCAGGCCCAGCGGATTGAAATCGAATTCGACGCGCCGGACTACCACGACCACTACAGGGTGTTGGGAGAGGGCGTGGTCCACTTCGGCGCCGAGGTCAATCAACTGCGCCTCAGCCAACCCACCCTGGCGCTGCGCAACCCGCAGCATTGCCCAAGCACCTGGCACCTGTTGCTACAGCTGTGTGAAAGGGAATTAGAGCAATTGACCCGCACCCGCAGCCTGCGCGAGCGCATTACCCGTTTGCTCGGGCCGATGCTCAATGGCGGCCGGGAACCCGACCTGGAGGAAGTGGCGGCACGCTTGAAGCTGCCAACCTGGACATTGCGGCGCAAACTGGCCGAGGAAGGCACGCAGTTTCGCGCGATCCTCAATGACACCCGTCGCGACCTGGCCATGACCTACATTCGCGATACGGAACTGGCGTTCGGCGAGATCGCCTACTTGCTCGGTTTTGCTTCGGCCCAAGCCTTCCAAAGGGCCTTCAGACGCTGGAACAACCAGACCCCAGGGGAATTTCGCCGCAGTCAGCGGCATTCCGCCTGAAGTCAGCGTTACAGCTCGGTGGCATCGTCGACCGGATCCAGCGGGTCCAATTCGAATGCCTGGTACTCCAGCAGCTCTTCCTGGTAATCGTCCATGGTGGACTCCTTTTCGTGTTGAAAGCGGTTGCAGATTAATGACCTGCGAACCCAGCCTAAAGTGCCGTCATGACGAAAAAATGTCGACGTCGTGACATTCCTGCTCTTCAGGATTAAACGTAGCGGCGATCACTGGATTTAACTTAACCGCAACCTCGGTCAAAATGTGGGAGCGGGCTTGCTCGCGAAAGCGGTGTGTCATTCAACACACCTGGCGACTGTTACGCCGTATTCGCGAGCAAGCCCGCTCCAACAGTAGAAGAGCATTGCGTTATTGCGCAGGCATCGGAAGCGGTGGAATCGCTTCTGTCGGGGCCGGCAAGGCAGGATCAGTCGGCGCCGGCGCAACCGGAGCGGGCTCTGTCACCGGTGCAATCGGTGCAGCCTCAGGTGGCGGCGCAAGCGGCTCTGCAGCGGCAGGCGCTACAGGCACCTCCTTCGGCGCTTCGACCTTCTCGGGTGCCGGAGCGGCCTTGGGTTCAGGCACGCCCAGGTCAGCCTTGGGCTGCTCGGGGATATGCTCGGCCTGCTTTACTTCCTGCGGCAGGAACACGTCCACCAACGCAAAGTAACGCTCGTAGAACTTCGGTGCCGAGACGGTCTCGCTTGCCACCTTCACCATCGAGTCGTCGGTGGAGCCAATCGGCATCGACACCGAGCCCAGCACGCCTACACCGAGGCTCGCGGAGTTGTTGACCTTCTTCAGCGCATAGCGGTCCTGCAAGGCATTGGCAAACATCGTCGAGTGATTGCTGCCCTTGCCATCAGCAGCGCACACCACATTGAAACTGATCTGCAGGTGGGTCTCGCCGGTCTGCTGGAAACTCTTGTTGCCGGCCACCAGTTTCGGATCGCTGCTGGTGATAATGTAGCCCTGGCTCAGCAGGGCACGGCGCGCAGCTTCACAGGCCGCCACATCGCTGACCGGGTAATCGCGGGAAAACGTACCGGAATCGTCGAAATTCTCATGTTCATAGATAGCGGTCTTGGGTGACGAGCAGCCCGCGGCGCCCGCCAGCACCAGCGCCAACCCGAGATTGCGCAAGTGAAATGATGTCGACATTGAAAATCCTGAAGAAAACGGTCCGGACGGTATTGTGCAACAGAACGCGACATTGAAGCGCGATTCCTGTCGGTAAAACATCTCAAGCTCAGACAGCGGCGTCAGTAGGAAAAAGCCCGGCGCACATATGATCGATAAAGGCCCGCAGCTTGGCCGAAGCATGGCGATTGGCCGGCCACAGCAACCAGAAACTGCCGCGATGTTCGAGGTGCTCATCCAGCACCCGTCGCAAACGCCCATGTTGTACGGCCTGGTTGACCATGTAGTCCGGCAGGCACGCAATGCCCAGTCCTTCTTGCACCACATGATTGAGGGACTCGATGGTGGTGCTGACCAGCGGTGCGCGCAGGTTCAGTTCCGCAGCCCCCGGGACAGGACGCAGTGGCCAGGGCTCCAGCTTGCCGGTGGCGCAGAATTTGTGCCGCAGGCAGGCGTGATGATTCAGGTCCTGTGGCCGATGGGGCGTACCATGCTGGTCGAAATAGCCGGGCGTACCGACGAGAACCAACTGGTAATGCCCTAGATGGCGCACCATCAAGCGCGAATCTTCTGGCTTGCCGGTGCGAATCACCGCGTCGAAGCCCTCCTCTATCACGTCCACCATGCGGTCGGAAAAATCCACATCCAACTCAATGTCCGGGTAGGCGCGCATAAAATCGCTGATCACCGGCATCAACAAGCCGCGCACTTGGGGCACACTGATCCGCAGCTTGCCGCGAGGGCTGGCAGTGACCTCAGTCAACTCCTGTTCGGCCGCCTCCAGTTCCGCCAGGATGCGCCGCGAACGCTCCAGGAACAGCGCGCCCTCGCTGGTCAGGGTGATACTGCGGGTGCTGCGATGAAACAACCTGACGCCCAGGCGCTCCTCCATCCGCGCAATGCTTTTACCCACCGCCGACGATGACACGCCCAGTACGCGGCCCGCAGCGGTAAAGCTGAGGGTTTGCGCGACCTGCACAAAAACCGAGAGGCTGCCCAGATTGTCCATGGTGATGCCTTTGCCGATTGCGGACATCAACGTCCGATAAGTTCGGAACCTTAGCCTGTTTTTCCGCGCCTCGCAGCCCCCTACCCTGGCTCCTTGCCCTTTCAAGGAGAGCGCCCATGAACGACAGTCCCCTATTGGTCGATACAGCGCCCCACGCTGAACGCCTGCCCCTGGCCGGTCTGCTGGCGTTGGCCTGCGCCGGCTTTATCACCATCCTGACCGAGGCGATGCCCGCCGGCTTATTACCGCAAATCGGTGCTGGGCTTGGGGTCTCCCAGGCCCTGGTCGGGCAACTGGTGACCCTCTATGCGCTCGGCTCGTTGCTTGCTGCTATCCCCCTGACATTGCTGACCCGGGGTTGGCGCCGGCGGCCGCTACTGTTGATCGCCATCGGCGGTTTTGCATTGGTTAACAGCGTCACCGCGTTCTCCAGCCACTATGGCTTGACCTTGGCTGCACGATTTTTCGCCGGTGTGTTCGCTGGCTTGCTGTGGGCCTTGTTGGCGGGTTACGCCAGTCGTATGGTCGCACCTCATCTGCAGGGCCGGGCGATTGCCGTGGCCATGCTGGGTGCGCCGCTGGCCTTGTCCCTCGGCGTGCCCGCCGGCACCCTGCTGGGCACGCTTGTCGGATGGCGCGCCAGTTTTGCCATCATGACTGGCCTGACCCTGTTACTGCTGATATGGGCGCGTTGGCAACTGCCGGATTTTGCCGGTGAACCGCCAAGCAAACGCCTCGGCTTACGTCAGGTACTGGCGTTGCCAGGCATCAGGCCGGTGCTCTGGGTGACCTTTACCTACGTGCTCGCGCATAACATTCTCTATACCTACATCGCCCCTTTGCTGGTGCCCGCCGGTATCGACCGCGAGATTGATCGCGTGCTGCTGGTGTTCGGCCTGATGGCCCTGCTGAGCATTTGGCTGGTAGGCATCTGGATTGATCAGCACCTGAGGCTGCTGACCCTCATCAGTTGCGCGATGTTCGCCGTTGCGGCCCTGCTGCTCGGACTATGGTTCAACTGCGTAGTCGCCATTTACGTCAGCGTGGCGTTGTGGGGGCTCGCCTTCGGTGGCCTCCCAGCGCTATTGCAAACCGCGCTGGCCAAGTCGGCTGGCAACTCGGCCGATACCGCCCAATCGATGTTGGTTACGGTATGGAACCTGGGCATCGCCGGAGGTGGATTAGTGGGCGGGCTCTTGCTCGAACGTTGGGGCGTCGTGGCATTTCCATGGGCAGTTCTAGGATTGATCGTGTTGGCGCTGGGTGCAATCCGGGGTAAAGCGCTGCCCGCGCGATGACAAGTTTGTTTACAACTTATTCCTCACCTTCCTATCATCGCCCCTGGGTGCGTTGTTGCATAAAGCACGGCGCAGGTTAAAAGCCAAGCATTGGTCGGGCCGCCAATGGAGATTTGTCGTGCCTGATAAACACCCCGCCATTCCCCGCCCCCAACGTTTGACTGAGGGCGCGCTGTCCGCCCTTGAGCGCTTTTCACACATCGAAGCCGTCAGCGGTATCGTGCTGCTGCTCGCCGCCATCGTCGCGCTGGTGTGGGCCAACAGCCCCGCCGCCGCGACCTACGAGCATTTCTGGAACACGCCCATCACCCTCGGGCTGGGCGATTACAGCGTGTCGCGCTCCCTGCATTTTCTGGTGAATGACGGGCTGATGACCATTTTCTTTCTGGTAGTCGGAGCCGAGATCCGCCAGGAAATCAAAGACGGCGCCCTCGCTAACCTGAAGCTGGCCACGCTGCCGTTGGGCGCGGCGTTGGGCGGTGTGCTGATGCCCGCCCTCATCTACACCCTGCTCAACCACGGCACCGCCGCCGCGAGTGGCTGGGCGGTCCCCACCGCGACCGACATCGCCTTTGCCGTGGGCGTGCTCGCGCTGCTGGGCAAATCGATTCCCAGTGGCGTGCGCATCCTGCTGCTGGCCTTGGCGATCATCGATGACATCGTGGCGATTCTGATCATCGCGATCTTTTTCACCGCCAGCCTCGACTACATGGGCTTGGTGATTGCTGTCGGCGGGCTGGCCCTGGTGTTGGTGTTCCAACGCATGGGCATCAGCAAGGCGGCGATCTACCTGCTGCCAGGCGCTATCGTGTGGTTTGGCCTGCTCAAGACCGGCGTGCACCCAACACTCGCCGGGGTGATCCTTGGCTTGATGACCCCCGTCAATTCCAAGCCCACCCGGGAACGCCCGCTGGAAACCATCGAACGCACCTTCAACGAGCTGATGGACCGGTTCTCGCAGCCAGCCGAAGGGGCCCAGCAAGTCGCCACGCCCCTCAAACAATTGCGCGAAGCTCAACGGGAAATACTGCCGCCAGTGCAGCGTGTTCAATCGGCGCTGCACCCCTGGGTCGCGTTCGGCGTAATGCCGCTGTTTGCATTGGCCAACGCCGGTGTGAGCCTGGACGGTTTCAATCTGGATGACCCGCTGGCCCATGGCGTATTTATGGGTGTCGTCTTCGCCCTGGTGCTCGGCAAGCCTCTGGGCGTGATGCTGGCGAGCCTGGCGCTGGTCAAGCTCAACATCTGCAAGCTGCCGGACGGTGTGAACTGGACGGGCGTTGGCCTGGTAGGGCTGTTGGCGGGGATCGGTTTCACCATGTCGATCTTTATCTCGTCCCTGGCATTTTCCGACCCGGCCCTGCTGTCGGCTGCGAAGCTGAGCGTATTGGCGGCTTCAACCCTGGCGGCGGTGATCGGGTTGACGTGGGGCAAGCTCAAGTTTGCAGCCAAGAACGCCTAAAGCGCATTCAGCACTCACTTTATCAAGGGCAAAAAAAGACCCCGGCCTTTTCAGGTCGGGGTCTTTTTATTCAGGCCGGCATCAGTACTTCTTGATGTCTGCCTGGGTTTCCAGCTGCTTGCGGTAGGCCGCGAAGTCCTGCTGGCCAATACGGGAAGCGAGGAAGCGGCGGTATTGCGCCTTTTCTTCGTCCGTAGGGGCCGCCGCTTCGTTCACGCCGTTCAAGCGCACGATCATCAGGCTGCCATCGCGCAGGGTCACGGTGGTGAAGGTAGGCTTGTCCTTGGCCGCCGGCTTAGGCATGCGGAACAAGGCTTGCAGCACGGCCGGGTCGATAGACTCCTGACCACGGGTAGCCGCCTCAGTCACCTTCCAAGCCTGACCGTCAACCGGCTGGTCCAGCGCGGTCCTGCCATCACGCAGGCTGGCGATCAACTCGTCGGCACGGGCTTTGGCAGCAGCGCTTGCGCGCTCCTTGGTCATCTGGGTGCGAATGGCCGCCTCGACCTTCTCGAGCGGCAGTTGGGCCGGCTTGAGATGCTCCTTGGCACGCAGCACGATGATGGTTTCCGGGTCCAGTTCGATGGCGCTGCTGTTGGCACCTTCATCCAGCACTTCCGGGCTGAATGCGGCAGTGACCACGGCACGGTTGGCCGCTACACCTTCGCCACCTTCGCGGCCAAACGGCGCGGAGGTATGGACGGTCAGCTTCAGGTCAGACGCCGGCTGAGCCAGGTCAGAGGCTTCGAATGCCGCATCTTCCAATTGCTTGGTCGCTTCGACAAAACGCTGTTCAACCTGCTGTGCCTTGAGCTCGCGGGTCAGCTTGTCTTTCAGGCTGGCGAACGATGGCACTTCAGGCGCTTCAACGCCCAGCAACTTGATCAGGTGCCAACCGAAGGTGGTGCGCACCGGCGCCGACACCTGGTCTTGCTTCAAGCCGTACAAGGCGGTTTCGAAGTCCGGGTCGTAAACACCAGGGCCAGCAAAACCGAGGTCGCCGCCATTGTTGGCCGAACCTGGATCCTGGGAGAACTCCTTGGCCAGAGCTTCGAACTTCTCACCCTTGGCCAGGCGCGCCTGGATGTCTTCGATCTTGGCCTTGGCTTGCGCCTCGGTGACCTTGTCGTTGACTTCAATCAGGATATGCGCGGCACGACGCTGTTCAGCGAGGTTGGCGGTTTCCTTCTCGTAGGCAGCCTGCAGCTCATCGTCCTTGACAGTCACCTGGTCGAAGAAGGAAGACTTCTTCAATTCCAGATAGTCGATGACCACTTGGTCCGGGGTCATGAACTCTTTGGCGCGCTGGTCGTAGTAGGCTTTGACCTCAGCGTCGGTGAGTTTCACCGCCGCGGGATCAGCCTTGATGTTGACGGTGGCGAAATCGCGGGTCTGTTTTTCCAGACGGGCAAATGCCAGCACCTCGGCGTCGGTCACAAACCCGCTGCCGGCGATGCCTGCGCGAACCTGGCCGATCAGCATTTCCTGGGTCAGCATCTGACGGAATTGCATGCGGCTATAGCCCAGCTGACGGATCACCTGGTCAAAGCGTTCGGCGTTGAACTTGCCGTCCACCTGGAATTCCGGCGTCTGCAGGATCACCTGATCCAGCGCAGCTTCCGAGAAGCCGAACTTGGAATCGGCAGCGCCTTGCAGCAGCAGCTTGCGATCGATCAGGCCCTTGAGGGCAGCATCGCGCAGCAGTTTTTCGTCGAGCAGGGAAGCATCGAAATCCTTACCCAACTGTTGCATCAGCTGGCGCCGTTGCATATCGACAGCCTGGCTCAGCTCGGTCTGGGTGATTTGTTCACCGTTGACCTTGGCCACGTCCTGCTTGTTATTACCCGAAGCCTGGAAAATGGCTTCGATACCGGTGAACGCCATCAAAGCGACGATGATCCCGATAATGGTCTTGGCAATCCAGCCTTGTGAATTGTCCCTGATATTTTGCAGCATGCGTCCCCCAGAAACGGTTGAACTTCAAAAATTAGGCAACCGTGGAGCGTGGGTAGAGTCCGGATAGAAGAAAGGCGCATCCGAGGATGCGCCTTCTCGTAACTGGCGGAGCGGACGGGGGTTCGAATCTGCACCCCCGGCGTGGCGACCCGATACGTGGGTCAGCTACCGCTCCGCTGCCAGGCCAGACCTGCGTCCGACCCGGGTAAGCAAAGGCTTGAACGAAGCTTAGTTAACGGCTTCTTTCAGGGCTTTACCGGCTTTGAAACCTGGTTTCTTGGCAGCAGCGATTTGCAGTGCTTTGCCGGTCTGTGGGTTACGGCCAGTGCGAGCTGGGCGGTCAGTCACAGAGAAAGTACCGAAGCCTACCAGTACCACGGAGTCGCCGGCCTTCAGAGCGCCAGTGACGGATTCGATTACTGCGTCCAGCGCACGGCCAGCAGCAGCTTTCGGGATATCAGCGGATGCAGCGATAGCATCAATCAGTTCCGACTTGTTCACTCTAAGTCCCCTTATATATCTATTGAGTATGATTCTAAGTTTTTTGGTAAAAAGCAAAACCAGTGCTGAATGGCCTACAGACACTTAAGAGCCGCTTTATAACAAGGGCTCTAAAAAGCTGTCAAGGAAGCCCCCCAGGCTCCAACACATTAATGCGTGCTAATTCTTTCCTTGGAATCGGACTCGCGTTTTTCGTCCTTCGCGACGATCTCCGGGGCCACATCCGGCAAGGGCTCCGGCGCGTATTGCAGCGCAATTTGCAGGACCTCGTCAATCCATTTAACCGGTTTAATCTGAAGATCCTGCTTGATATTGTCAGGAATTTCCTTCAAGTCGCGAACATTCTCTTCAGGAATGATCACGGTCTTGATTCCACCTCGGTGCGCAGCGAGTAATTTCTCTTTCAGACCACCGATCGCCAATACCTGGCCACGCAGGGTAATTTCTCCGGTCATCGCCACATCAGCGCGCACAGGAATGCCGGTCAACGCTGATACCAGCGCCGTGCACATGCCCACGCCAGCGCTAGGGCCGTCTTTGGGGGTCGCCCCTTCCGGCATGTGGATATGGGTGTCGTGCTTCTCGTGGAAGTCCAGCGGGATGCCCAGGCTGCGGGCGCGGCTGCGTACCACGGTCTGCGCGGCCGTAATGGATTCGACCATCACATCACCCAGGGAGCCGGTCTTGATCAACTGGCCTTTGCCCGGAATCACCGCCGCTTCGATGGTGAGCAATTCGCCACCCACCTGGGTCCACGCCAAGCCAGTCACCTGGCCGACCTGATCCTGCTGCTCGGCCAGGCCGTAGCGGAATTTCTTCACGCCCAGGAAGTGTTCCAGGGAATCGGCGACCACCTTCACAGAGAAGCGTTTTTCCAACGCGTGCTCCTTCACCGCCTTGCGGCAGATCTTCGCGATCTGGCGCTCAAGGCCCCGTACACCGGCCTCGCGGGTGTAGTAGCGCACGATGTCACGGATCGCCTCGACCTCGAATTCGATCTCGCCCTTCTTCAGGCCGTTGGCCGAAATCTGCTTGGGCGCCAGGTACTTGACCGCGATGTTGATCTTCTCGTCTTCGGTGTAGCCCGGCAGACGAATCACCTCCATCCGATCCAGCAAGGCTGGCGGAATGTTCATGGAGTTGGAGGTGCACAAGAACATTACGTCAGACAAGTCGTAGTCGACTTCCAGGTAATGGTCGTTGAAATTATGGTTCTGCTCGGGATCAAGCACTTCGAGCAAGGCCGACGCCGGGTCGCCACGCATGTCGCTGCCCATTTTGTCGATTTCATCGAGCAGGAACAGCGGGTTGCGTACACCCACTTTTGTCATCTTTTGAATCAATCTTCCTGGCATCGAACCGATGTAGGTACGGCGATGACCACGGATCTCAGCTTCGTCACGCACGCCACCCAAGGCCATGCGCACGAACTTGCGGTTAGTCGCGCTGGCAATCGATTCCGCCAGGGAAGTTTTACCCACACCTGGAGGCCCGACCAGGCACAGCACCGGACCGCGGATTTTTTTCACACGTTTTTGCACGGCGAGGTACTCAAGGATGCGCTCCTTGACCTCTTCCAAACCGTAATGGTCAGCGTCGAGAATCTCTTCAGCACGGGCCAGGTCCAGGCGCACCTTGGTCTGGGCCTTCCACGGCACTTGCACCAACCAGTCGATATACGAGCGCACCACAGTGGCTTCGGCCGACATTGGCGACATCTGCTTAAGCTTGTTCAGCTCGGCGGTGGCCTTGGTCAGGGCGTCTTTGGGCAGGCCAGCGGCATCGATACGCTTTTTCAGCTCTTCGATTTCGTTGTGGCCTTCCTCGCCGTCGCCGAGCTCCTTCTGAATGGCCTTCATCTGCTCATTCAGGTAGTACTCGCGCTGGCTACGTTCCATCTGCTTCTTCACGCGGCCACGGATACGCTTCTCAACCTGCAACAGGTCGATTTCGCCATCCAGCATCGCCAATACGTGTTCGACACGGGCCGACAGGTCGATGATTTCGAGGATGTCTTGCTTCTGCTCGATCTTCAGCGCCATGTGTGCAGCCATGGTGTCGACCAGGCGGCTCGGTTCATCAATGCTGTTGAGCGAAGACAGGACTTCAGCCGGGACTTTCTTGCCCAACTGCACATATTGCTCGAACTGCGACAGCAGGCTGCGCACGAACACCTCGGATTCACGCTCCGGGGCTTCGACTTCTTCGATCAGCGCCACTTCCGCGCGCAGGTGGCCGTCCACCTCCATAAAACGCTCTACGGCACCGCGCTGCTCACCTTCGACCAACACCTTGACGGTGCCATCGGGCAGCTTGAGCAATTGCAGGACAGTGGCAATGGTGCCGACGCGATACAGGGCATCTTCACCCGGATCATCATCAGCAGGATTCTTCTGGGCCAACAGCAGGATTTGCTTGTCGCCCGTCATCGCGGCCTCGAGGGCTTCGATAGACTTCTCGCGCCCCACGAACAGCGGGATAACCATGTGCGGATAGACGACGACATCGCGCAACGGCAGGAGAGGCAATTCGATGGTTGTCTTCATGATTTCGCCTCTATGACAGTTCAAAAATAAGCTTGAAACCAAGATGGGGGTTACATGCAAAAAAAACAAGCTCAATGCCAGTAGTTAAACGCATGAATACACGCGAATTTAACCACCGCCCTAAGAAACGCCCCCAAAGACAAGGGGCCCCTAGAGGCCCCTTGCTTGTACCGCAACTGCTGAACGCTTATGCGTCGGGTGCAGCCTTGGCAGCCGGCTCACTGTTTTCGTAGATATACAGTGGCTTGGACTTGCCTTCGATCACGCTTTCATCGATCACCACTTTACTCACCTCAGACTGCGAGGGGATTTCGTACATGGTGTCGAGCAACACGCCTTCGAGGATAGAACGCAGGCCACGTGCACCGGTCTTACGCTCCAGTGCTCGCTTGGCCACCGATTTCAGCGCGTCGGTCCGGAACTCGAGGTCTACACCTTCCATCTCGAACAATTTGCCGTATTGCTTGGTCAGGGCGTTTTTCGGCTCGGTGAGGATCTGGATCAAAGCCGCCTCATCCAACTCGTCCAACGTGGCCAGGACCGGCAGACGGCCAACGAATTCCGGGATCAGACCGAACTTGACCAGATCGTCAGGCTCGACTTCACGCAGGGACTCGCCCACCTTCTTGCCCTCTTCCTTGCTGCGCACTTCCGCACTGAAACCAATGCCGCCACGGGTGGAACGCTGCTGAATCACCTTCTCCAGACCGGAGAACGCACCGCCACAAATGAACAGGATGTTACGCGTATCAACCTGAAGGAATTCCTGCTGCGGATGCTTGCGACCACCTTGCGGCGGTACGGACGCAACCGTGCCTTCGATCAGTTTCAACAGGGCCTGCTGCACGCCTTCACCGGAAACGTCCCGGGTGATCGACGGGTTATCAGACTTGCGCGAGATCTTGTCGATCTCGTCGATGTAGACAATACCCATCTGGGCTTTCTCTACGTCGTAGTCGCACTTCTGCAGCAGTTTCTGAATGATGTTCTCGACATCTTCACCCACGTAGCCAGCCTCGGTGAGGGTGGTGGCGTCGGCGATGGTGAACGGAACGTTCAGCAGGCGAGCGAGGGTTTCTGCAAGCAGGGTTTTACCCGAGCCTGTAGGACCGATCAGCAAGATGTTGCTCTTGCCGAGTTCAACCTCATCACCTTTCTTGTCACGCTGGTTCAAGCGCTTGTAGTGGTTGTACACCGCTACGGCCAGAACCTTCTTTGCACGTTCTTGACCAATGACGTACTGGTCAAGGATGCCGCTGATTTCTTTAGGCGAAGGTAATTTATGCGCACTGCTCTCGGCCTGGGCTTCCTGCACCTCCTCACGGATGATGTCATTGCACAGGTCGACGCATTCGTCGCAGATAAACACCGAGGGGCCGGCAATCAATTTGCGTACTTCATGCTGGCTTTTGCCACAGAAGGAGCAATAGAGCAGCTTGCCGTTGTCCTCGCCGTTGCGGGTGTCAGTCATTCGTTCGATCCAAATCCGATAGGCTTGCAACACAAGATGAAGGCTTATGCGGGCTTTTTCAAGCCCGCCAGTGGTCGGACATGCCGACCAGCCCTATTTTGAGCGGCTTATATTAAGCGGGGCGCTTGTCGATCACTGCGTCGATCAACCCGTATTCCTTGGCGGCTTCAGCGCTCATGAAATTGTCACGGTTGGTATCGCGCTCGATTTCTTCCAGGGTGCGCCCGCTGTGCTTGGCCATCAGCGTGTTGAGACGCTCACGAATGAAGAGGATTTCCTTGGCGTGGATTTCGATGTCCGACGCCTGGCCCTGGAAACCGCCCAGCGGCTGGTGAATCATCACGCGCGAGTTCGGCAGGCAGAAACGCTTGCCTTCGGCACCCGCAGTCAGCAGGAAGGCGCCCATGCTGCACGCCTGGCCAATACAGGTGGTCGACACGTTTGGCTTGATGAACTGCATGGTGTCGTAGATCGACATGCCCGCAGTCACCGAACCGCCCGGTGAGTTGATGTAGAGATGGATGTCCTTGTCCGGGTTTTCCGCTTCAAGGAACAGCAATTGCGCACAGATCAGGTTGGCCATGTAGTCCTCTACCGGGCCAACCAGAAAGATCACTCGCTCCTTGAGCAGGCGCGAGTAGATGTCGTAGGCGCGTTCGCCACGAGCGGACTGCTCGACAACCATCGGGACCAAGCCGCCTGCGGCCTGGATATCAGAGTTCTGCTGAATATAGGAATTACGGAACATGCTCTGCAGTTACTCCCAAATAGTCATGTCTTGAAAACGCATAAGCCAGCGCGAGGCTGGCTTATGGTTGAATTTCCAACGAGTTGGACAATCAGTCGGCTTGTGCTGCTTCCGCCGGTTTGACTGCTTCTTCGTAAGAGACCGCTTTATCGGTCACCTTAGCCTTCTGCAGAACAGTATCCACAACTTGTTCTTCCAGCACAACCGAACGTACTTCGTTCATCTGCTGCTCATTCTTGTAGTACCAAGCCACGACCTGCTCAGGCTCCTGGTAGGCCGAAGCCATTTCCTGGATCATTTCACGAACGCGGTCTTCGTCTGGCTTGAGGTCGAACTGCTTGACCACTTCAGCCACGATCAGGCCCAGCACAACGCGGCGCTTGGCTTGCTCTTCGAACAGCTCGGCCGGCAGTTGGTCAGGCTTGATGTTGCCACCAAACTGCTGAACCGCTTGAACGCGCAGGCGATCCACTTCGTTGGACAGCAGGGCCTTAGGCACTTCGATCGGGTTGGCGGCCAGCAGACCGTCCATGACCTGGTTCTTGACCTTGGACTTGATAGCCTGGCGCAGCTCACGCTCCATGTTCTTGCGAACTTCGGTGCGGAAGCCTTCGATGCCGGTTTCCTTGATGCCGAACTGGGCGAAGAACTCTTCGTTCAGCTCTGGCAGCTTAGGCTCGGAAACGCTGTTGACGGTAACGGTGAACTCGGCGGCTTTGCCAGCCAGGTCCAGGTTCTGGTAGTCAGCAGGGAAAGTCAGGTTCAGAACGCGCTCTTCGCCGGCTTTGGCGCCAACCAGGCCGTCCTCGAAACCAGGGATCATGCGGTTGGAACCCAGCACCAGTTGAGTGCCCTTTGCGGAGCCGCCAGCGAAGACTTCGCCGTCAACCTTGCCAACGAAATCGATGTTCAGTTGGTCTTCGTTCTGGGCGGCACGGTCGGCCACTTCAAAACGAGTGTTCTGCTTGCGCAGGATTTCCAGCATGTTGTCCAGGTCCGAATCGGCCACTTCGGCGCTCAGACGCTCGATTTCGATACCGTCGAAACCGGCCACTTCAAATTCCGGGAACACTTCGAATACGGCAACGTATTCCAGGTCCTTGCCCGCTTCCAGGGACTTGGGCTCGATCGAAGGCGAGCCTGCCGGGTTCAGCTTTTGCTCGACAACGGCTTCGTAGAAAGAAGCCTGGATCACGTCACCTACAGCTTCCTGGCGCGCATCGGCACCAAAACGACGCTTGATTTCGCTCATCGGCACTTTGCCTGGACGGAAACCAGCGATCTTGGCCTTTTGGGCAGTCTGCTGCAGACGCTTGTTGACCGCAGTCTCGATACGCTCTGCCGGCACGGTGATGCTCAGGCGGCGCTCGAGAGCAGTAGTATTTTCAACAGAAACTTGCATGGATATTCCTCGTTGCACAGACATTAGCCGGCCATTTCCGACCCCAATCAAGGGCATGCATTCTAGTGGGTCAAACTCAAGAAGTCACCCTACTGAAAACACAGCGGAAAACAGCCGGCAATTTATCGGTACGAAAGCACTGAAGTACCTCGCCCCGGTGACAAATACAGCCAAATTGCGCCAGGGCTCTGCGCCGCCCCTCTCTATATATAGAAGGAACACGCATCCATCTCCCTGACGGCCCGCCCTGCGAACAGAGCGAGCAAGCAACGCGGCATCATCGAGATACACAAATACGACGACACGCCCTGCCGGGGCAGCCCAGCACCTGCGACCACCCAATCTCAAACCGCCAAAACCAAAAAAGGCGCCAGACTGTTAAATCTGGCGCCTTTCGAATATGGGGTGGACGAAGGGGATCGAACCCTCGACAACGGGAGTCACAATCCCGTGCTCTACCAACTGAGCTACGCCCACCATATTGCGTTAACAAAGAAACCAAACCACTTCTTTGTTGAGCCCTGCCCCGCCTGACGACCGGGAAAAGCTTTAATTGGTGCGGATGAAGAGACTCGAACTCTTACGCCTCGCGGCGCTGGAACCTAAATCCAGTGTGTCTACCAATTCCACCACATCCGCGCTTAAAGCTCTTAAAGCAAAGGCGCCAGACTGTTAAATCTGGCGCCTTTTCAGAATATGGGGTGGACGAAGGGGATCGAACCCTCGACAACGGGAGTCACAATCCCGTGCTCTACCAACTGAGCTACGCCCACCATATAGCGCTACTTGTGCCAAAGCTGCCTAATGGCGCACCCGGCAGGACTCGAACCTGCGACCATCCGCTTAGAAGGCGGATGCTCTATCCAGCTGAGCTACGGGCGCCTTATTAATCTGTACTCTTGGAGGATTACAAACTAAGTGCTTCCAGCCTTGCAGTACAACTATTCTGCTCGACCTTCTTAACCAGTGCTAGGCTGTGCCCGACAAGTGCGACGAATAGTATAGATGCCCCGGAAACCCGTCAAATCTTTTTTGAAAAAAACTGATTTTATTTAAGGGGTTAGGGCAATTTGCAGACCAAGCGCCTTTGCCCTCGCGCCTTGGCATGCGAGAATGCGCGCACTTTTCTTCCCCCTCTCGATGGTTAATCACGCGTAATGACTGCACAACTTATCGACGGCAAATCAATCGCCGCCAGCCTGCGCCAGCAGATCGCCAAACGAGTCACCGAGCGCAGCCAGCAAGGCCTGCGCACGCCTGGCCTCGCGGTGATCCTGGTCGGCAGCGATCCTGCCTCTCAGGTTTATGTCTCGCACAAGCGTAAAGACTGTGAAGAGGTCGGCTTTATTTCCAAGGCCTATGACTTGCCTTCGGACACCACTCAACAGGCCCTGACCGACCTGATTGACAGCCTCAACGATGACCCGAACATGGACGGCATCCTGCTGCAACTTCCACTGCCCGAGCACCTGGACGCCTCCAAGCTCCTGGAGCGCATCCGCCCGGACAAAGACGTCGACGGTTTCCACCCTTATAACGTCGGCCGCCTGGCCCAACGCATTCCCCTGCTGCGCCCATGCACCCCCAAAGGCATCATGACGCTGCTGGAAAGCACCGGTGTCGACCTGTATGGCCTTGACGCTGTGGTGGTGGGCGCATCGAACATCGTCGGTCGCCCGATGGCCATGGAGCTGCTGCTGGCCGGCTGCACCGTGACCGTCACCCACCGCTTCACCAAGGACCTGGCCGGCCACGTCGGCCGCGCTGACCTGGTGGTAGTCGCCGCCGGCAAGCCAGGCCTGGTCAAGGGTGAGTGGATCAAGGAAGGCGCTATCGTCATCGACGTGGGCATCAACCGCCAGGAAGACGGAAAGTTGGTGGGCGACGTGGTGTATGAAACCGCCCTGCCCCGCGCTGGCTGGATCACGCCGGTTCCAGGCGGTGTCGGGCCGATGACCCGGGCGTGCCTGTTGGAAAATACGCTGTATGCCGCAGAAACCCTACACGGCTGATAACCAGGCATGATGAAAAAGCCCTGCTTTATCGCAGGGCTTTTTAATGCCCGTGAAAAACCCTTGTTGCAGGCTGTTAGTGCATTAAACAAACTAGCCAAAAGCCGCCACTCTTCCGGATTCGAAATGCCTGGCATCTTCCCAAAGCCAGCCTTGCCTGGTATCGCGCTCAGGCGGTGGCGCTTGTTGCACCGAGTCAAACAAGCCCACGCTGCGCAGTTGTTCAACGTCACCCAATCCACTATTTCGCGCTGGGAAAGCGGCGTACAGGCAATCGACCCCTGCGCGCACCAACAGCTTGAGCAATTGCTCGCCGCCCGCCTTGATGCGGCCGCCGATCAAGCCTTGGCCCGCCTGGTCAGGGAAAGCTCACGACCCGTTCATCTCATGTGCGACCTGACCCATCGTCTGCTGGCTTGCTCCCCTGCCCGCGCAGCCCAGTTCGCAAGCCCCGTCAGCGAATTGCTGGGGCGTTCGCTATGGCGCTTTGCGACACCGGAAATCATCAGCAAGGAGCTCTCCCTGGATGAATCCGGGTGGAGGGAAGTCAGTGCGCCACCGGCGATCGAGTTCGTCACCGGCCACAATGACTCACTTGTTGTGCCTATCAGCCAGAGCGCCTGTCGGTGGACGCGCATTCCTCTTTCAGACGGTACATCGGCGCGTTTGGTGGAGACGCTTTGACTGCCCTGCGCTATGCATATTGTATGCGTGGACGCACAGCCTACCCGGGCTTAATCTGACTCCAATAGCATAGCCTTCGCCACCGGAGACAGAGAACTTCATGAACATCGACAAAATCAAAGGGCGCCTCGAATTCCTGCGCGAAACGGAAAAACTCAAGGACGTTCTCAGAAGTGCACACACCTCTTCCGGGCGCACGGAAAGCACGGCGGAACACAGTTGGCGTCTTTGCCTGATGGCTATTGTTTTCGAGGACCAACTGGCCGAACTAGACATGCTGAAGATCCTCAAGATGTGCGTCATTCACGATCTGGGTGAGGCCATCAGCGGAGACATTCCAGCCGTCAGCCAGGCGGCGTTTCCCAACAAGGGCGAGCAAGAGAGAAACGATCTTCTGCTTCTGACCTCTGCGCTGGATGAACCGCTGAAAGCTGAGATATTGGCGCTCTGGGATGACTATGAGCACGCACAGTCTGCGGAGGCAAAAGCCGTCAAGGCGCTGGACAAGCTGGAAACGCTGCTCCAGCACAATCAGGGCAAGAACCCACCGGACTTCAATTACGAGTTCAATCTGGCTTACGGCAAGAAGTACACAGATGCCAACCCTCTGTTTGAGCAACTTCGACATCTTATCGATGAGGACACTCGGGAAAAAATATCAAAGCAGTAGGTAAAAATCGCTACAAGCCCGACCAATCATCGGCTTACAGCCTTTATTTAAAGGCTCTCTATCGCTTTCTGATCCATACTCCTAAAATGTAACGTCATTTGTCACAAGATCCGTTTCACAACGGCATTTCCTTACTTTTTAGCGAGTTCATCCGCGTGAAAATTCGTCTTTCTATTGTCAGCCTGTTTTTTGCTTTGGCAGGTACCTTCGCCCACGCCGCCGAAACCACCCTGGCCCCGCGTGACGCCTCCAAGCTGCAGATCGCCTCCGGCAGCGCCATGCTGGTCGATTTGCAGACCAATAAAGTCATTTATTCCAGCAACCCCGACGTGGTGGTACCTATCGCTTCGGTGAGCAAGCTGATGACCGGCCTGATCGTCCTCGAAGCCAAGCAGAATATGGACGAGTACATCGACATCAACATCACCGACACGCCCGAGATGAAAGGCGTGTTCTCCCGGGTGAAGATCGGTAGCCAGATGCCGCGCAAGGAAATGCTGCTGATCGCGCTGATGTCTTCGGAAAACCGCGCCGCTGCGAGCCTGGCCCACCATTATCCTGGCGGTTACGCAGCCTTTATCGCGGCGATGAACGCCAAGGCCAAGTCCTTGGGCATGACCAGCACCCACTACGTGGAGCCCACCGGCCTGTCGATCCATAACGTGTCGACCGCCCGCGACCTGAGCAAGCTGCTGGCCTATGCGCGTAAATTCCCGATGCTGAGCCAGCTGAGCACCACCAAGGAAAAGACCGTGTCGTTCCGCAAGCCCAACTACACCTTGGGCTTCTCCAACACCGACCACCTGATCAACCGCGCCAACTGGGATATCAAGCTGACCAAGACCGGCTTCACCAACCAGGCCGGCCACTGCCTGGTGCTGGTGACGAGCATGGGCAATCGCCCGGTGTCGCTGGTGATCCTGGATGCCTTTGGCAAGTTCACCCATTTTGCCGATGCCAGCCGTATTCGTAGCTGGGTCGAGACCGGCAAAGGCGGCGCAGTGCCGGATGTGGCGCTGCGTTACAAGGCCGATAAAAACCTCAAGAATCGAGCGACTGCTACGGAAGTACGTCGATAAACAGCGATTTTAGTGTGGGAGCGGGCTTGCTCGCGAATGCGGTGGGTCAGCCTAAGCATTCAGCGACTGACACTGCGCCTTCGCGAGCAAGCCCGCTCCCACATTTGAGTTTCACTTCTTCTCTGCCAACACCTTGAGCGCTTGGGCCGCCGCTTGCTCCTGCCCCGCCTGGGCCGTGGCATTGGCCGCATCGCGCCAGCGCTGCGCATCCACGTTGGCCGGCAACTGGCTCGGGCGCTGGGTCAGGATGGCCCAATGGCCCGCGCCCTTCCACGCCGACTCAAAGTCGCTGAAGCTCATGCTCAAGCGGCGCTCATTGCCTGAGCGCAACAGCACCGTACTCTTCTGCTGGTTGAACCCCACCACCACGACATAACGCGCCCCGGACCAATAGCTGGCGTTGATCCGCGCCATCACCGGGTAACCCGCCGCCACCTGCGCCAGCACGGCGGTCAGCTTGGCCTCCAATGGGTACACCATCAGCCCGTACTCACGCGCCAGCACCTGCATGTTGCGCTCAAGGCCCGCCTCGGCGCCGGGCAGGCGCAGCGGCTTATCAAGCAAACCCGGTGTCATGACAATGCCTTGTTGCGACAGCATGCTGGCAAGTGCCGTAGGACCGCTCTGATAAGCCTCACTGCGAAAGGTCGGCACGCCATTGAGTTCGACGCGCTCGGGCAAGCCAGGCAGTTTCGATGGAGTGTTGCTGGAACAGGCCGCCAACCCAAGGGCAACGGCCAGTAGCAAGGAAGTTTTAAGGTTCGACCGTAAGCGCAATTTTTTCACTCTCTTGATCAACTGCCGGTAAAGGCCCCGATCATAGCCCAATCGCGCTTTCTCTATCCCGTAGGAGCGAGCTTGCTCGCGAAAAACTTACAGGCGCCGCGTTTATTCAGGAAGCCTGCGTCATCGTTGACGTTTTTCGCGAGCAAGCTCGCTCCTACAGGGGGCGGCGCAAGATATCTATAGCCGACGCGTGCAATAAAGCGGTGACGATAGAGCAAACAAGTTGGACGGACTCGACCATTGGTCAATAGCAGGCAACCGCCGGCTGGCTAGACTGTCCATTGAGAAGACTGTGTGTGCCCCAAGTGGGCGAAAGGAGGCCCGAATGAGCCTTGCGACAACGATTTTCCTGTTGATCTGTGGTTGGCTGGCCGTCGCCGCCGCCATGCTGTGGGGGGTCATGCGCGTGACGCGCCGGCATCATCATCCCCACGTCAAACCTGCTGAACCCGCCGAGCCACGCAAGACGACGGCGCATCACGCCTAGCCAGGCATGCAATTGAAGTCCTGGGTGGCGGCAATTTCCTTGCCGTGGCCGTCCTCAAGGGACGCACGCACCGTGGTGCCCAGGCTCGACTCCACCAGGGTGTAGTGCTCACCTGCCTTGAAGTGCTTGTACTCGATGCGGCCCTGGCAGTCCTGCTGGTTGTCATCACCCGGCTCGTCTTCAAATAAAGTCACGTCCAGGCGATGGTCCCCCGGGGTCACTTCAAAATAGCGCCCATCGTCCACACGCTTGCCATCGACACGCTCGGCCATCAGGTCATTCGGCGCTTCTTCCTGCAAGCCGATCCAGGCTTGGCTGGGGTCCGCCTTGGGGATCGGGCCGGCGCACGCCGACAACAAACAGACAAAGCCAAGGACGGGAACTAACAACAGCGGTTTGAGTGACATGACAGCGCTCCAAAGGGCAGATGTAAAAAGGGCGTATCCGATGGCTGACAAGCTTGATCAGCCGCCCTTCCTGGAACAAATGAATCCCTATGAAAGTATCTTCAGCCCTTGACTAAAACTTCCTTCACCTGGCTGAAAGGTGCGTGTTAGGTGGGTCGGTCAAGACTGCCGGGGTTTGCAATCCTGCTCTTCTCGGAGACTCACGCATGCTCGGGCTGGTAAAGACCGCACTGCACAAGCCGTACACCTTCATCGTGCTGGCTATATTCCTCTGCATCATCGGGCCGATGGCGGCCCTGCGCACGCCCACGGATGTTTTTCCCGATATCGGCATTCCCGTGGTCGCCGTGGTCTGGCAGTACAACGGCCTGTCCCCGGACGCCATGGCCGGCCGGGTGATCTACACCTACGAACGCTCCCTGAGCACCACCGTCAACGACATCGAACATATCGAGTCGCAATCGCTGCCCGGCATGGGCATCGTCAAGATCTTCTTCCAGCCTGGCGTCGATATCCGTACCGCCAACGCCCAGGTCACGGCGGTGTCACAGACTGTGCTCAAGCAAATGCCACCGGGCATCACCCCGCCGCTGATCCTCAACTACAGCGCCTCCACGGTGCCGATCCTGCAAATGGCGTTTTCCAGCCCCAGCCTGTCGGAAGCCAAAATTCGCGACTTGGTGCAGAACAATATCCGCCTGCCCTTGAGCGCCCTGCCTGGCCTGGCCATGCCTACACCGATGGGCGGCAAGCAACGGCAGATCACCCTCGACCTCGACCCTCAGGCGCTGGCCGCCAAAGGCTTGTCGGCCCAGGATGTGGGCAATGCCCTGGCGCTGCAGAACCAGATCATCCCGGTGGGCACCGCCAAGCTGGGCCTCAACGAATACACGATCCTGCTCAATAACAGCCCCAAGGCCATCGATGAACTCAACGATCTGCCGATCAAGACGGTTGACGGGGCGCTGATCACCATCGGCCAAGTGGCCCACGTGCGCGACGGTTCACCGCCGCAAACCAATATCGTGCGGGTCGACGGCCATCGCGCCGTGCTGATGCCGGCGCTGAAAAACGGCAGCATCTCCACCCTGTCGATCATCGACGGTATCCGGCAGATGCTGCCGCGCATCAACGAAACCCTGCCGCCGTCGCTGAAAACCTCGCTGCTGGGCGATGCCTCGGCGTTCGTCAAGCAGTCGGTGGGCAGCGTGGCCCAGGAAGGCATCATTGCTGCACTGCTCACCAGTGCGATGATCCTGCTGTTTCTCGGCAGTTGGCGCTCGACCTTGATCATCGCCGCGTCGATTCCCCTGGCGGTGCTCTCGGCCATTGCGCTATTGGCTGTCAGTGGGCAAACCCTCAACGTCATGACGTTGGGCGGGCTGGCGTTGGCGGTGGGCATCCTGGTGGACGACGCCACGGTGACCATCGAAAACATCAACTGGCACCTGGAGCAAGGCAAGGCGGTGAAGGCCGCGATTCTCGACGGCGCCGCGCAAATCGTCGGCCCGGCGTTCGTCTCGCTGTTGTGCATCTGCATCGTGTTCGTGCCGATGTTTTTGCTGCAAGGCATCGCCGGTTACCTGTTCCGGCCAATGGCGCTGGCGGTGATCTTTGCCATGGCCAGTTCGTTCATTCTCTCGCGCACCCTGGTGCCGACACTGGCGATGTTTTTGCTCAAACCGCATAGGCCGGAGCCAGGCGCGGGGCATCATCCGGAAGATGCATTCATCAATCACCACGAGGGTGAACAACACCCGAAACCACGCAATGCGTTGCTGCAATCGGTGCTGAATTTTCAACAGGGATTCGAGCGGCATTTTTCCAATGTCCGCGACACCTACCATGGCCTGCTGACGCTGGCACTGGGCGCACGCAAGCGCTTCATTGTCGGGTTCCTGGCCTGCGTACTCGCGTCGTTCCTGTTGTTGCCGAGCCTGGGCCAGGACTTTTTCCCGGCCACCGATGCGGGTGCCTTGGCCCTGCATGTGCGCTTGCCACTGGGCACGCGCATCGAGGAAAGCGCCGCGGCGTTCGACCGCATCGAAGCGCGGATCCGCGAGGTCATCCCCGCCGAAGAGCTGGACACCATCGTCGATAATATTGGCATTCCGCTCAGCGGCATCGACATGGCCTACAGCAGCAGCGGTACCATCGGCCCGCAGGATGGCGATATTCAAGTCAGCTTGAAAACGCACCACGCGCCCACCGCCGACTATGTGAAAAAACTGCGCGAAGCCCTGCCGCAAAGTTTCCCCGGCAGCCACTTTGCGTTCCTGCCCGCCGACATCAGCAGCCAGATCCTCAACTTCGGCGCCCCCGCCCCGCTGGACGTCAAAATCTCCGGGCGCAATGACGCAGAAAACCGCGCTTATGCCGTCGAGCTTGAACGGCGCTTGCAGCATGTACCGGGGATTGCCGACCTGCGCATCCAGCAGTCCACCGGCTACCCCTCGCTGCAAGTAAACGTGGACCGCATGCGCGCTAACGGCCTGGGCATTACCGAGCGTGATGTTACCAACAGCATGGTCGCCTCCCTCGCCGGCAGCTCGCAAACCGCGCCGACCTTCTGGCTCAACCCGGCCAATGGCGTGTCTTATTCCATCGTCGCTGCCACCCCGCAATACCGTCTCGACAGCCTGCCGTCCCTGGAAGCGCTGCCGGTGACCGGTGCCAATGGCCAGGCGCAAATCCTCGGCGGCGTGGCAACTATTTCCCGGGTACAAAGCCCGGCCGTGGTGACCCACTACAACATCGAACCGACCCTGGACCTGTACGCCAACGTGCAAGGTCGCGACCTCGGCGGTGTGGCCCGCGATGTGCAAAAGGTGCTGGATGACACGGCGTCCATGCGCCCCAAAGGCGCGACCATCAGCCTGCACGGGCAGATCGATGCGCTGCATGAGGCGTTCAGTGGTTTGAGCTTCGGACTGCTCGGCGCGGTGGTGCTGATCTACTTGCTGATCGTGGTCAACTTCCAGTCGTGGGCTGACCCCTTTGTGATCATCACGGCGTTGCCGGCAGCATTGGCGGGCATCGTGTGGATGCTGTTCCTCAGTGGCACCTCGTTGTCGGTGCCAGCACTCACCGGGGCCATCTTGTGCATGGGTGTGGCGACCGCCAACTCGATCCTGGTGGTGAGCTTCTGCCGTGAGCGCCTGGCCGAACACGGCGATGCGTTGAAAGCCGCGCTGGAAGCCGGCTACACACGCTTTCGCCCGGTGTGCATGACCGCCCTGGCAATGATCATTGGCATGTTGCCCCTGGCGATTTCCGAGGAGCAGAACGCCCCGCTCGGCCGGGCGGTCATCGGTGGCCTGGTCTTCGCCACCATCGCCACTTTGTTGTTTGTTCCCGTGGTCTTCAGCCTGGTCCACGGTCGTCATCCTACTCGCGCAACTGCTGGAGAAACGCCCCATGTCGCCTGATCAAAAACCCTCGCGCAAGCGCCTGATGCTCCTGGGTGTCGGTGGCCTGACGTTGGCTGCCTTGCTGGTCGCCAGCGGCCTGCACGCGCGTACGCTGCACGAGCAATCGGTCACTGCCTGGACCGAAGCCGCCGCCGTCCCCCAGGTGATGGTGTTCCAACCCAAGCCAAACGCCGGCGGTGACACCCTGCGCCTGCCCGCCCACCTGGAGGCGTGGAGCAAGGCGGCTATCCATGCGCGGGTGAGCGGCTACTTGAAGGACTGGAAAGTCGACATCGGGACCCAGGTCAAGACCGGGCAAATCCTCGCCGAAATCGACAGCCCCGACCTCGACCAACAACTGGCCCAGGCCCATGCGCGCCTGATCCAGCAACAAGCCAATGCACGCCTGGCAGCCACCACGGCGACCCGCTGGCAAAACCTGCTGGCCAGCCATTCGGTATCGCGCCAGGACGCCGATGAGAAAACCTCCAACGCCGCAGCCGCCAAGGCCAACACCGAAGCCGCTGCAGCAGACTATGCGCGACTGTGCGCCCTGGAAAGCTACAAGACCCTGCGCGCGCCGTTCGCCGGCACCATCACCGCCCGCAACACGGACATCGGCCAGTTGATCAAAGCCGATAACGCCAGCGATCCAGAACTGTTCAACATTGCCGACACCCACCAATTGCGCTTGTACGTGCCGGTGCCGCAGAACTATGCAGCGGTCATTCATGCGGGCCTTGAGGTCGAACTGACCGTCCCCGAGCACCCCGGCGAGCATTTCAAGGCACGCCTGATCGGTGACTCCACCGCCATCGACCGCCGCTCCGGCACCCTGCTGGCCCAGTTCGTCGCCGACAACCCCAACGGCGAACTGCTGCCGGGCGACTACGCCGAAGTCACCCTACCGATTCCGGCTGACACCCATGGCGTAAGCATCCCGGCCAGCGCCTTGATCTTCCGCGCCCAGGGCACCCAGGTTGCGGTGCTGGACGGGCGCAATCATGTGCACCTGCAAGACATTCATATTGGCCTGGACCTCGGCGAGCGCTTGGTGATCGACCAAGGCCTGAAGCCTGCTGACCACATCATCGACAACCCGCCCGACGCCCTGCGCGAAGGCGACCCAGTGCAACTGGCCGCCGCCTCGGGAGGTGCGCATGCGCCCAAGGCTTAAGTCGCTGGCGGCACTGATGGTGCTGGCGTTGCAGGGTTGCTCGATGGCGCCCACCTATACGGTGCCGTCGATTGACCTGCCCGCCCACTACCGCGAACAAACCAGCGAAGGCCCCTGGCACAGCGCGCAACCGTCAGACCAACTGGCGCCCCAGTGGTGGCAGCTCTACAACGATTCGCGCCTGAACGCGCTGCAGCAGCAACTGCTCAAGGCCAACCCGGACCTGGCCGCGGCGCTGGCGCACTTCGATGCGTCCCAGGCCTATGCCAGTCAACTGCACGCGGGCCTTTTCCCGCAAATCACCGCCAGCGTGCAACCGCTGCGCCAGCGTCAATCGGATTCACGACCGTTACGCGGTACTACACAGCCGTCGGTGTACAACAGCAATACCGCTGGGTTCTCCCTGGGATACGACCTCGACCTGTGGGGCAGAATCCGCAACCAGGTCGCCGCGGGCGATGCCCAGGCACAAGCGTCCTTTGATGATTTGGCGGTGGTGCGCTTGAGCCTCCAACAGCAGTTGGCGAGCCTGTATGTACAGCTCAATGGGCTGGATGCGCAGCGCCGAATCCTGAGCACTTCGTTGCAAGACTTCAGCCAGGCGCTGCAACTGACCCGCAGCCGTTATGAAGGCCAGATTGCCTCGGAATTGGACCTGACCCGCGCGCAGAACCAACTGGCCGAAGCCAAGGCGCAGCTGGACGAAGTGCGTGGCCAGCGCAACCTCGCCGAACATGCCATCGGCGAATTGGTGGGCGTGACGGCCAGTGAGTTTTCACTGCCGCCCAGCTCGCAGTTAATGGCGTTGCCAGGCATTCCGGCGCAGTTGCCCAGCCACCTGCTGCAGCGTCGTCCGGACATTGCCGCAGCTGAACGTCGCGTGTTTGCGGCCAACGCAACGATCGGCGTGGCCAAGGCAGCGTGGTTTCCGGATTTCAGTTTGACCGGTGTGCTGGGCGGGCAGACCCAAGGTGTTGGCAACCTGCTGTCCGCCGGCAACCGGTATTGGGCACTGGGGCCGCTGATGAACCTGCCGATCTTCGACGGCGGGCGCTTGAGCGCCAACGAGCGCCAGGCCAAGGCCGAGTTCGAGGAGGCCGCGGCACAGTACCGTAGCCACGTATTGAAAGCCGTGCGCGAGGTGGAAGATAACCTCGCGCAACTGCGGGATCTGCAGCAGCAAGCCGAGGACGAGCAAGCGGCGGCAGAGGCGGCGCAACATACCCAGGCCTTGGCGATGAACAGCTATCAGGCCGGGGCAGTGAGCTATCTGGATGTGGTCACCGCCCAAACCGCCGCGTTGCAGGCACAGAGAACGTTGCAGGCGGTGCAGACCCGGCAGTTGCAGGCGAGCGTAGGGCTGTTGACCGCACTGGGCGGCGGCTGGCAGCCGGGTTAATACCCACTGATCGTTCCCACGCTCTGCGTGGGAACGCCGCTCAGGACGCTCTGCGTCTGCCTCTAAAATCGTGACGCGGAGCGTCACAGGGTGCATTCCCACGCGGAGCGTGGGAACGATCAGGCCGCGAGCTGGCCGCTGGCGATGGCCGCTGAAGCGGCCACCATCGCCCGCAACAACACCGCACACCCCGCCGCCAGATCATCCGGCGCGGCATTTTCGATTTCGTTATGGCTGATGCCGCCTTCACACGGCACAAAGATCATCCCCGCCGGGCCAAGCTCAGCGACGAAGATCGCGTCGTGCCCTGCCCCGCTGACGATGTCCAGGTTCGACAAGCCCAAGCCATTGGCGGCATTGCGCACTGCCTCCACGCAGCTTTTGTCGAAGTACAGCGGCGGG
This sequence comes from Pseudomonas sp. BTN1, assembly GCF_001907715.1. Classification (NCBI taxonomy): domain Bacteria; kingdom Pseudomonadati; phylum Pseudomonadota; class Gammaproteobacteria; order Pseudomonadales; family Pseudomonadaceae; genus Pseudomonas; species Pseudomonas sp. BTN1. The sequence goes on from NZ_MPBM01000032.1 coordinate 168,060, forward strand.
AAGTCCGCCGTAGGCTGCATGTCGAAACTCAAGCCATGTTTGGCGCAGGTGTCTTCGATCACCTGACGCACCTGGGCAATCATCGAATCCAGCCGCGCCGGTTCAAGATGACGAAAATCCAGAGTCATGCGCACTTCACCGGGAATCACGTTGCGCGATCCCGGATACGCTTGCAGGCACCCCACCGTGCCGCATGCATGGGGCTGGTGCGCCAACGCCGCCGCGTTCACGGCGGCCACCACCGCTGCCGCGCCGACCAGGGCGTCCTTGCGCAAGTGCATGGGTGTAGGGCCGGCATGGGCCTCAACACCGCGCAGCTTCAGGTCAAACCACTTTTGCCCGAGGGCGCCGAGCACCACGCCGATGGTTTTGTGTTCATCCTCCAGAATCGGCCCTTGTTCGATATGGGCCTCGAAATACGCGCCGACCTTATGCCCGCTGACCGGCCGCGTTCCCGCATAGCCAATCGCGTTCAACGCCTCCTCCACGCTGACGCCGTCCGTATCGACCTTGGCCAGGGTATCGGCCAGGCTGAACTTCTCGGCAAACACCCCTGAGCCCATCATGCACGGCGGGAAGCGCGAGCCTTCTTCGTTGGTCCACACCACCACTTCCAGCGGCGCCTCGGTTTCCACCTTGAGGTCGTTGAGGGTGCGCAGCACTTCCACACCGGCCAGCACGCCGAAGCAACCGTCGAACTTACCGCCGGTGGGCTGGGTGTCGATATGGCTGCCGGTCATCACCGGTGGCAGGTCGGGATTGCGACCGGGGCGGCGCGCAAAGATATTGCCGATGCCGTCGATGGTCACGGTGCAACCCGCCGCTTCACACCACTGCACGAAGAGGTCGCGAGCCTTGCGGTCGAGGTCGGTGAGGGCCAGGCGACACACACCGCCCTTGGGCGTGGCGCCGAGCTTGGCCAGGTCCATCAGCGACTGCCACAGACGGTCGCGATTGATGTGCTGATGGGGCGATTGCAGAACGTCGAGGGCAGCGTTCATGGGGGGGTCTCCTCAGGCTACAGGTTCTTATGAATTGACGCGGTCAACTGTGGGAGCTGGCTTGCCTGCGATGGCGGTGTGTCAGACGACACGGCTTTAACTGATAGTCCGCTATCGCAGGCAAGCCAGCTCCCACCTCGACCGTGGTTTACAACGGCGCCTTGGCGGTGATCGGGCTCGCCCCGCGCTTGGCGTTCAAGCCGTAATACAACACCCCGCCCAACGCCGAGCCGGTGAACCAGCCGTAGCTGTAGAACCAGCTGAACGCATCGCTGCCCAGCGACAGCAGCGTCAGCACCACCGGTACGCCAAAGGCGACAAAGCCGCTCCAGTTCCAGGCCGGGTACACGTCATCGCGGTACAGGCCGGCCAGGTCCAACTGCTGTCTGCGGGTGATGAAATAGTCCACCACCATGATCCCGGCAATCGGCCCCAGTAGGCTTGAATAGCCCAGCAGCCAATTGGAATACACGGTTTCAAGACTCACGTCCGAGACGATCAGCCCGAGTTTTTTCAGCAATTCATGGGCCATCAGCGCCAGCCCTACCAGGCCGGTGAGGATCACCGCCGTGGTGCGGTTGATCAGCTTGGGCGCAATGTTCTGGAAGTCGTTGGTGGGCGAGACGATGTTCGCCGCGGTGTTGGTGGACAAGGTTGCGACGATGATCAGCGCCATGGCGATGGCCACCCACACCGGGCTCTGGATATGCCCGATCAGGCTCACCGGGTCGGAGACGCTCACCCCCACCAGTTTCACCGAGGCGGCGGTCATCACCACGCCGAGGGCGGCGAACAGGAACATGGTCAGCGGCAAGCCGAAAATCTGCCCCAGAATCTGGTCTTTCTGGCTCTTGGCGTAGCGGCTGAAATCCGGAATGTTCAATGACAATGTGGCCCAGAAACCCACCATCGCCGTGAGCCCCGCCATGAAGTAACCGGTGAGGCTGGCGCCTTCGGGGCGCTTGGGTGGGATCGCCATCAACTCGCTGAGGGACACGTTGGGCATCGCCCATACCAGCAGCCCAACCCCCACCGCCACCAACAACGGCGCCGACAAGGTTTCCAGGCGCTTGATCGACTCGGCGCCACGCAGCACCACCCACAGATTCAAGCACCAGAACAGCATGAAACCGATCACCTCTCCGGTACCGCCGAGGGCTTTCCAGCCGTCGAAAATCGAGCCCAGGAACAGGTGGATCGCCAGCCCGCCGAACATCGTCTGGATACCAAACCAGCCGCAGGCCACCAGCGCGCGGATCAGGCACGGTACGTTGGAGCCGAGGATGCCAAAGGACGAACGCAACAGCACCGGAAACGGAATGCCGTACTTGGTGCCGGGAAACGCGTTGAGGGTCAGCGGGATCAACACCACGATATTGGCCAGCAGGATCGCTACCAGCGCCTCCCCCACCGACAGCCCGAAATACGCCGTGAGCACCCCGCCCAGGGTGTAGGTGGGCACGCAGATCGACATGCCGACCCATAGCGCCGTGATGTGCCATTTGTTCCAGGTGCGCTCGTGCACTTTGGTGGGTGCCATGTCGTGGTTGTAGCGAGGGCTGTCGAGGACGTCGGGGCCGGCGTCGAGTTCGTACAGGCCGTTGCGCTCGATGACTTGCGATCTGTTCTGTTGCATGGCCGCTCCACGGTTTTTTAAAATTATTGTTGCTCACCTGCACGCTAGGTTCAGGTGGCCGGAGTACCGCATCGACAACATGACATCCAGGGTTCCGGCCAACTGCCCGTGCACTCAATAACCGTGCCGACAACCGTCTCTGAACCCGCACCGCTTATATAACGTGCTGATGTTTATCAGCTTTCCAATTGAACCTGCGGTACTTGCCGCATGCGTCAGGCTAAACAATACGCAAGTTGCCAGAACCTTCAGGTCTCAATCTGGTGCATCACAATTATTTTTATTTATCGACGGCGTCAAGCGGCATATCTCAAGCGCCTGATTTGCAATAAGAAATATTGATCAGATCAAGAACCTGTCAAGTGCGTCAAAACAGGGTGGGCATGCTTCATTTTGGTGAAAATAGGATTTTTCTTATAAATATCAACAAGATGAAACACACAAAAGTTTGCGAAAAATCTGCTTGCTCATTCGAAAAACTCGGGCTAGTTTCTATTCCTGTCACCGATGACAGGAATTAACCGACCCTCGGTGCGCAGTATTACAACACTTAGAACTGGCACAAGCCGGTCAAGCCTGTGAGGAACTCGACATGTCGCTGTTGATCCGTGGCGCCACCGTTATTACCCATGATGAAAGTTACCGCGCCGATGTGTTATGTGCGGAGGGTCTAATTCGCGCCATTGGCACGAATCTGGATATTCCCGCAGGCACTGAAATACTCGATGGCAGCGGCCAATACTTGATGCCGGGCGGCATCGACCCCCATACCCATATGCAACTGCCCTTCATGGGCACGGTGGCCAGTGAAGACTTTTTCAGTGGTACGGCGGCAGGCTTGGCCGGTGGTACCACGTCGATCATCGACTTCGTGATTCCCAACCCGCAGCAATCGCTGATGGAAGCTTTCCACCAGTGGCGCGGCTGGGCCGAAAAGTCCGCCGCCGACTACGGGTTTCACGTAGCGATCACCTGGTGGAGTGAGCAGGTACGTGAGGAAATGGCCGAGTTGGTCAGCCATCACGGCATCAACAGCTTCAAGCATTTCATGGCCTACAAGAACGCGATCATGGCGGCCGATGACACCTTGGTCGCCAGTTTCGAACGCTGCCTGGAACTCGGCGCCGTGCCCACCGTGCATGCCGAAAATGGCGAGCTGGTGTATCACCTGCAACGCAAACTGATGGCCCAGGGCATCACCGGGCCGGAAGCCCATCCGCTGTCGCGCCCCTCCCAGGTGGAAGGCGAAGCGGCCAGCCGTGCCATCCGGATTGCCGAGACCATCGGCACGCCGCTGTACCTGGTGCATGTGTCGACGAAGGAAGCCCTGGATGAAATCACCTATGCCCGAGGCAAAGGCCAGGCGGTGTACGGTGAAGTGCTCGCCGGCCACCTGTTGCTCGATGACAGTGTGTACCAGCACCCCGACTGGCAGACCGCCGCCGGCTATGTAATGAGCCCGCCATTCCGCCCACGCGGGCATCAAGAGGCGCTGTGGCACGGCCTGCAAGCGGGCAACCTGCACACCACCGCCACCGACCACTGCTGTTTCTGCGCCGAGCAAAAAGCCGCCGGGCGTGACGACTTCAGCAAGATCCCCAACGGCACCGCCGGCATTGAAGACCGCATGGCGCTGCTGTGGCACGAAGGGGTCAATACCGGGCGTCTATCGATGCAAGAATTTGTCGCGCTGACCTCCACTAACACCGCGAAGATTTTCAACCTCTACCCCCGTAAAGGCGCGATACGCGTGGGCGCCGATGCCGACCTGGTGCTATGGGACCCCGAGGGCACGCGGACCATTTCCGCCAAGACCCACCATCAGCAGGTGGACTTCAACATCTTCGAAGGCAAGACCGTGCGCGGCGTGCCCAGCCACACCATCAGCCAGGGCAAGCTGGTGTGGGCCGATGGTGACCTGCGCGCCGAGCGAGGGGCCGGACGGTATGTGGAGCGGCCGGCGTATCCGTCGGTGTTCGAGCAGTTGAGCAAGCGGGCAGCGCTTTGCAAGCCAGTGGCCGTGAACCGCTGAGTCCAAAAAAAGCGGACGCGGAGCGTCCAGTGAGGCATTC
>NZ_MPBM01000033.1:0-19140 GCF_001907715.1 Pseudomonas sp. BTN1
AAGTCGTGGCGCTGGTGGCGGTGGGGGGGGCGCAGGTGGTGGTCTAGTGTGTTCGGTATCCACCGCGTCAAATCCAACCTTCACCATTACTGTCGGTAGCGGCGGCGCCGAGGGTAGCGCAGGAAAGAAAGGCAGTCACACCCAGCTCGGCACATCGGGTGGTAATGGAGGGGACGGCGCAAAAAGCATAGTTAATACAAATGACGGTGTTTATTCCGCTGATGGGGGCTCTGGTGGAGGCGGCGGCGGCGATGGTGGGCTTACAACCGCTAAACCTGGACATGGCGGAAACGGAGGCGCTGCCCACCTCCCGGAGAATCAAGGAAACAACTGTTCTACGTTTAAGATTGGGGGCGTTGGCGAAAGCGGAGGCCTTTACGGTGGCTCAGAAACTCCTGGCAATGGCGGAGACAGTTTAGGTCTGTGCAGCAACGCGGGTAAAGGTGGTAAAGGCGGCGTTGGCGGTATCGCTAACTCAAGCAGCCAGACTGGATATTCCGGCTCTCCAGGGCTCAAGGGGGGAGATGGCTGTGTCATTCTCGAATATTGACTTTCCCTTAACCGTTTTGATCAATATCGAGGCTGTAAAGAATGATTGTGGGTTCTTTATAGCCCCTGCGTATATCGTTTAAAAAAGGAAGGTATATTATGGCTCTTACTTTGGTTAATGTTTATGTGCTCCTGCGGCATGGGAAAACTATCCCAGGCCCAACACCTAATGATCCGGCCTATGGAAAGCAATACAAAACTTGGATTGATACCAGCACGACTACCGGGAAAGATCTCGCATTGATCATTGCTGGTTTGTGTGGGGCTCAGCCATTAAAAAGGTACGGCGACCAGCCCGCGTTATACTATTTTAGTAATGTTGCACCACTTGAAAAGCCTGAGGGGACGGAGTTTGTGCAAACAGCACAACAGTTGAGAGCAAGAGGCTTGCCAAATTTAATGGATATACCGTCCACGTCAGGAGTTCCTATTTGGGAGGTAAGCCTACTTGCAGAAAAGCAGGTTAGCGAGGCTGGTTTGATTTTTTGCCAAACGTTTCGTTATCGATACTAGTATTATATGACAAGGAGTATTTCCGGTGGTCCGCGATGCCTAGGCACTCGCGGACTAGCTGACTTTAATTTAAAGTACCGTGCCCTCTACCTCCCCAAAATTTTTGGGTTGACTGTTTTTGAGTGGCCCGTGCGCGCTGACCTTGACCCAACGTTCTTCGAGGGCTGCCACGCGAATCGCTGTCGCCAATCGCTCTATCTCCCATGCAGCCTCGAAGTCGGTGCCATCCGCACCTTGCCCCGCCAGCGCCATGATCAACTCCTGCACCTCCAGCGTCTTCAACTCGTTGTAGCCCAACTGATGCCCCGCCGCCGGGCTGAACGCCGCATAGCCGGGCAGGGCAGGGCCAGCCAACAGGCGCTGGAAACCGTCTTGGCCGCTGCGGTACAGGCGCAGTTCATTCAAGCGTTCCTGGTCAAACGCCAGCGTGCCTTGGGTACCGCTGATCTCGAAACTCAGATGGTTCTTGTAGCCGTGCTTGAGCCAACTGCTGCTCACCGTGCCACGGGCGCCGTTGGCGAAACGCAACAGGGCGTGCACCTGGTCATCCACGGCAATGGTTTTTGAGGTCGGGTTGCCGGCGGCGGCGGGGCGCTGGCTGTGTACGGTCTGGGTATCGGCACAAACATCGGTTACCTCGCCCACCAGATAGCGGGCCATCGACAGCAAATGGCTGCCCAGGTCCGCCAGGGCGCCGCCAGCATGCTCCACGTCGCAGCGCCACGACCAAGGGGAAGTCGGGTCGGCCATGAAGTCTTCGCTGAACTCACCTTGAAAACTGATGATCTGGCCCAGTTCGCCCTGGGCAATCATCTGCCGGGCCAGCACGATCATCGGGTTGTGCTGGTAGTTATAGCCGACACGCGTCACCACCCCGGCGGTATGGGCGGCGCGGCGCATGGCATCGGCTTGTTCAAGGCTGACGGCCAGGGGCTTTTCGCAATACACGGCTTTACCCGCCGCTATCGCGGCCATGGCCATGGGGTAATGCAAATGGTTGGGGGTGGTGATGGCCACGACGTCGACCTTGGGGTCGTTGACCAGCGCTTGCCAGTCACCGTGGGCCTGGGCAAACCCCCAGGCGCTGGCGCAACGCTGGGCGCGTTCGGTGTCGGCATCGGCCAGGGCGGCCAGCTTGAGCTGCACGGGCAGTTCAAATACCGCCCGAGCGTTGTTGAACGCCAGCGCGTGGGCGCGGCCCATGAAGCCTGTGCCGATCAAGCCGATTCCGAGTTCACGCATCGTCGTGGTCCTTTGGATTATTGTTTTCAGGAACGCCATTAATGGAATAAAAATTCACTAAATTCAATAGATGGAATAAAAATTCATTCTCCCTGATCGTTCCCACGCTCCGCGTGGGATGCCGCCCAGGGCGCTCTGCGCCCCGCTGTTTGCGCGGTGATGACGCGGAGCGTCAGGGGATGCATTCCCACGCGGAGCGTGGGAACGATCACGTGGGGCCATCATTTCAGCTGATGCAGCTATATTCAGCACATGGCCAAAAGCCGCCAGTTAACAAAAGATAACGTAGCGCCGATTGTCAGACGATTCCAAAGCCCGATAGGATGGCCCCTGCTTCCTCCAGGCGCTCTAGATTGCAGGTTTCAAGGTCCTGGAACAGAAGACGACCTAACAATAATAAATGGGAGAAAGGTCTATGAGTGAGCCTGTCATGGGTTGGGTTGTTTGCCGCCCACGCGCCGCACGCAGGGTTGCGTTGCTGGCCACAGCGCTCTCGCTGCTTGCTGGCAGCGCATTGTCGCTGCCGGTTCTGGCTGCCAGCGATACCCCCGCCGCCGCAGTCTTTGCAATTGAATCCCCCAGGGCCGCCAAAGGCTTGATGATCGACGTGGTTCACGCAGGCAAGCGCCTGGTAGCGGTCGGTGATCGTGGACATATCCTCTATTCCGATGACCAGGGCAACACCTGGACCCAAGCCAAAGTGCCCACTCGGCAACTGCTCACGGCGGTGTTTTTCGTCGATGACCAGCACGGCTGGGCCGTCGGCCATGATGCGCAGATTCTTGCCAGTACCGATGGCGGCGCCACGTGGACCCAGCAATATCAAGACCTCAAGCGCGAAGCACCGTTGCTCGATGTGTGGTTCAACGACGCCAACCACGGCCTGGCCGTGGGCGCCTACGGTGCGCTGATCGAAACCACCGACGGCGGCAAAACCTGGAACGATGTCAGCGAGCGTCTCGACAACGAAGACCAGTACCACCTCAACGCCATCGCCCAGATCAAGGGCGCCGGCCTGTTTATTGTCGGTGAGCAAGGCAGCATGTTTCGCTCAAGCGACGACGGCCAGACCTGGGAAAAACTCGAAGGCCCCTACGAGGGTTCGCTGTTTGGCGTGATCAGCACCGCACAGCCGCAAACCCTGCTGGCGTATGGGTTGCGCGGCAACCTCTACCGCTCCACCGATTTCGGCAGCACCTGGGAGCAGGTCCAGTTGAACGCGGCGCGTGGCGCGTTGGAGTTTGGCCTGTCGGGGGCGACCTTGCTGGAGGACGGTTCCATTGTTGTGGTCGGCAACGGCGGCAGCGTGGTGGTCAGCCATGACGACGGCCAGACCTTCAGTGTGTTCAATCGCCCGGACCGCATTTCACTCTCAGCGGTCACGGCAGCAGGCAATGGCAATTTGATCCTCGCGGGGCAGGGTGGCGTGCGGGTTGCCACATCGGCCGGCGCAGAGCTCTCAAAATAATAAGAAGGCGGGGATCCAATGAGCAGTCATCACAACGATAAAGCGACCTTTCTTGAGCGTCTGATCTTCAACAATCGCCCGGCGGTGATCGTCATCTGCCTGTTGGTGAGTATCTTCCTGTTCTGGCAGGCGACCTTGATTCGCCCGTCCACCAGCTTTGAAAAGATGATCCCGCTCAAGCACCCCTTCATCGAAAAAATGATGGAGCACCGCAACGATTTGGCCAACCTGGGCAACACCGTGCGTATTTCGGTGGAAGCCAAGGACGGCGACATCTTCACTAAGGAGTACATGGAGACCCTGCGCCAGATCCACGACGAGGTGTTCTACATCTCCGGTGTGGACCGCTCGGGCCTCAAGTCGCTGTGGAGCCCCAGCGTGCGCTGGACCGAGGTGACCGAAGAAGGGTTTGCCGGCGGGGAAGTGATCCCGCAGAGCTACAACGGTTCGTCGCAAAGCCTCGACCAGTTGCGTAATAACGTGCTCAAGTCCGGCCAGGTCGGGCGGCTGGTGGCCAATGACTTCAAGTCGAGCATCGTTGATATCCCGCTGTTGGAGTCCTACCCGGACCCGCAAGACCAGGGCAAGTTGCTAGCCCTGGACTACCGCAAGTTCTCCCATGAACTGGAAGACAAGATCCGCGACAAGTTCGAAACCCAGAACCCCAACGTCAAGATTCATATTGTCGGCTTTGCCAAAAAGGTCGGCGACCTGATCGATGGCCTGGTGATGGTGGTGCTGTTCTTCGGCGTTGCGTTCGTCATCACCCTGATTCTGCTGCTGTGGTTCACCAACTGCCTGCGCAGCACCATCGCGGTGTTGAGCACGACATTGGTGGCGGTGGTCTGGCAACTCGGGCTGATGCACTTCTTCGGTTTCGGACTGGACCCGTATTCAATGCTGGTGCCGTTCCTGATCTTCGCCATTGGCATTTCCCATGGCGTGCAAAAGATCAACGGCATTGCCCTGCAATCCAGCGAGGCAGACAACGCCCTGACCGCTGCGCGGCGCACCTTCCGGCAACTGTTCCTGCCGGGGATGATCGCCATTCTGGCGGATGCGGTGGGCTTCATCACGCTGCTGATCATCGACATCGGCGTGATCCGCGAACTGGCTATCGGCGCGTCCATCGGCGTGGCGGTGATCGTGTTCACTAACCTGATCCTGCTGCCGGTCGCGATTTCCTACGTGGGCATCAGCAAGCGTGCCATCGCCAAGAGCAAGAAAGACGCGAACCGCGAACACAGCTTCTGGCGCCTGCTGTCCAAATTTGCCAGCCCGAAAGTCGCGCCGGTGTCGGTGTTCCTCGCCTTGATCGCCTTTGGTGGTGGCCTCTGGTACAGCCAGAACCTGAAGATCGGCGACCTGGACCAAGGCGCACCGGAATTGCGCCCGGATTCGCGCTACAACAAGGACAACAATTTCATCATCAACAATTACTCCACCAGCTCCGACGTATTGGTGGTAATGGTCAAGACCAAGGCCGAAGGCTGCTCACGCTATGAAGCCATGGCGCCCATCGACCAGTTGATGTGGAAGATGCAGAACACCGAGGGCGTGCAGTCGGCGATCTCGTTGGTGACCGTGTCCAAGCAAATGATCAAGGGCATGAACGAAGGCAACCTGAAATGGGAAACCCTGTCGCGCAACCCGGATGTGCTGAACAACTCGATCGCCCGTGCCGATGGCTTGTACAACAACAATTGCTCCCTGGCGCCAGTGTTGGTGTTCCTCAACGACCACAAGGCCGAAACCCTCGACCGTGCCGTGCATGCGGTGCAGGACTTCGCCAAGGAAAACAACAAGGACGGCCTGGAATTCATCCTCGCAGCGGGTAATGCCGGGATCGAAGCGGCCACCAACGAGGTGATCAAGGAGTCGGAGCTGATTATCCTGATCCTGGTGTACCTGTGCGTGGCGACCATGTGCATGATCACCTTCCGCTCCTGGGCGGCGACCCTGTGCATCGTGTTGCCGCTGGTGCTGACCTCGGTACTGGGCAACGCACTGATGGCGTTCATGGGCATTGGCGTCAAGGTCGCGACCTTGCCGGTGGTGGCCCTGGGTGTGGGGATTGGCGTGGACTACGGCATCTACATCTACAGCCGCCTGGAAAGCTTCCTGCGCGCCGGCCTGCCGCTACAAGAGGCGTACTACCAGACGCTGAAATCCACCGGCAAGGCCGTGCTGTTTACCGGCCTGTGCCTGGCCATCGGCGTGTGCACCTGGATCTTCTCGGCCATCAAGTTCCAGGCCGACATGGGTTTGATGTTGACCTTCATGTTGCTGTGGAACATGTTCGGCGCGCTGTGGCTGTTGCCGGCGCTGGCGCGATTCCTGATCAAGCCTGAGAAGCTGGCAGGGCAGAAGGGCAACTCGTTGTTCGCGCACTGATCCTGCTCCCAAATGGCGAGATCGGGCTTGTGTGGGAGCGGGCTTGCCTGCGATAGCATCGCCGCGGTGTCACTGATACACCTCGGCATCTGCATCGCGGGCAAGCCCGGCTCCCACACATCGCTCCCACATGGGTGCGGTGTTCAACCTCTAGGCTACAGCCTGGGCTATCATTGCGGCTTTCCCCAAAATGATTGACTGCCATGACTGCCGACACCCTGACTCGCGTCCTTGCTACCAGCGATATGCTGATCATCAATGGGCTGCACGCCTTTGACTTCGAGCTTGATCAGCAACTGCAGATCCAAAGCATGGATGGCCGGGAACTCAAGCGCTGGACCTTCAGTCCAGAACAGTTGGAGGCGGCTACCTTTGACGAGAGCTTGCAAAGCTGGTTGCTGATCAACGACGACGGTGAACACCGTCTGGTCTGCTTGAGCGCCATCCAGGGCGACAACAATAACGACGAGGACGAAGCAGATGATGCGTAAATTCTGGCCCCTGCTGATGGCAGGCAGTGTCGGTGCGATGTCGGTGCAGGCCGCACCGGCCGATATCCATGAACTGTTGGTCGGCAGCTATACGGCCGGCACCAGTGAAGGGATCTACCGCTTGCAATTCGACAGTAGCACCGGGCAGTTCAGCGGCAAGCCGGTGCTGGCGGCGAAAACCGCCAACCCTTCCTGGCTGACGATTTCCAAAGACCAGAAGCAGTTGTTTGTGGTCAATGAAAACGGCCCCGGCCAGGAAGACCCGGTGGGGCGTGTCAGCAGCTATAGCATCGACCCCCAGAACCACCAGTTGACCCTGATCAACCAGGTGCAGAGCCTGGGCAATGAGCCGACCCATTCCAGTGTGGCCGCCGATGGGCGCTACCTGTTCGTCGCCAACTACTCGGTGGTGGAAGACCCGGGTGGCAGCCTCGCGATCCTGCCGGTGGATGCCAGCGGCAAGCTGTCGGCACCGGTGCAGTTGAGCGGGCACCCGGCCAGCCGTGTGAACCCGGAGCGCCAGGCGTCCAATCATGTGCATTCGGTGGTGTCGTCGCCGGACGGCAAGTATGTATTTGTGCAGGACCTGGGGGCGGACAAGGTGTTTGCCTACCGCTACGACCCCAAGGCCAATCATGAGCTGCCACTGACGGCGGCCGACCCGGCGTCGGTGCAGTTGCCACCGGGCAGCGGCCCGCGTCACTTGCTGTTCAGCGCGGGCGGCAAGCACGCCTGGCTGACCACTGAAATGAGCGCCCAGGTAGCCGTGTTCGATTACAACGACGGCAAGCTGACGCAAACCCAGTTGCTCGACTATGCCGCCGGCCAACCGGTGTCCGACAAGGCCGGTGCGGCGTTGCATGCGTCAAACGACGGCAAATTCCTGTACGTGAGCAACCGTGGCACGGCCAATCAGATGCTGGTGTTCAGCATCGACCCGGCCACCGCGCACCTCAAGGAAATCCAGCGCCGTTCTGTCGAAGGCGACCATCCGCGTGAGTTCAGCCTCGACCCTAGCGGCAAATTCCTGCTGATCGCCAACCAGAAAAGCAATGAAATTGTCGTCGTCGAGCGCGACCTCAAGACCGGCCTGCTGGGTAAAACCGTGCAGAAATTGCCGATTGATGCCCCCAGTGACCTCAAGTTCCTGGTGCGTCAATAAGCCACAGGCCCCGCACTGCGGGGCCTGAGCCTTTGTATTAATCGCAGTGATAACGGCTACTGTTTCAAAGCATTTCTAAGGTTCAACCCTCGGGCGTAAGTTGGGTTCCAAGGCCTTCCCAGGCCACCCAACCAAACGCACACAAGGGTTACCGCCATGAATTTCAATCTCTTCTCGATCATTGCTGCTTCTGCTGTTTCCGCCACCGTGGCATTGCCTGCCGCCGCCAGCGTGGAAGTCACCGGCAAAAAATCCAATGTCACGGCCTATACCCAGAAATACCTGCAACAGAGCGCCAATTTCTATGCGGCGCTGGATCACAAGACCCAGCACTGAGCCACGGTCCAATGTGGGAGCTGGCTTGCCTGCGATGCGGACCACTCGGTATAGCTGATGTACCGAGTCGATGCCATCGCAGGCAAGCCAGCTCCCACATTGGATTGGCCTCAGGGTTTTGCCATCACTGCTATAAACAACGGTGAATCCAGAAACCGCTGTAACCAGGCCTGCAAACGCCGATAGGGCGTGCCCGCAAACCACTCCCGATTCACATGGGCAAACTGGCGCACAAACGGCGCCAGCGCTGCATCTGCCAAGCTCAGGTGATCGGCGAGTAGATACTCACGGTCTGCCAGCAAATCTTCCAGCTTGCGCAAGAACACCTCGCCCTCGGCCCGATAGTATTCCATCGGTTGCTCCGGGTAGCGCTCGGCGTACTTGTATCGATTCAAATGATGTTTGAACACGTGGTCATTTTCTTCAATCAGCGCATACACCGCCGGATCGCCCTGTAGCCGCCAGTTTTCGGGGTCGTGCTGGGCCAGCGCCCACTGCATGATCTCCAGGCTTTCTTCGATCACTCGCCCTTCGACGCTCAACACCGGCACCGTGCCCTTGGGCGACAGCGCGAGCATCTCGGCCGGCTTGGCTTTCAGGCTGACTTCGACGATGCTCACCGCAACGCCGGAATAACGCAGCGCCAGTCGCGCGCGCATTGCATAGGGGCAGCGCCGGAACGAATAAAGCAGCGCTTCGCTCATTTGACCTCCAACGTGCTCAGGCCATTGCCCTGGCGCTTTACCTGGATCTGCACCGGGATGCGTTCATGCATTTCCTGTACGTGGGAGATCACCGCCACCTTGCGACCCTGGGCCTGCAAACCATCCAGAGCGTCCATCGCCAATTGCAAGGACTCCGGATCAAGGCTGCCAAAACCTTCGTCGATAAACAGCGACTCGATCTTCAAGGTGCTCGACGCCATCGAGGCCAGCCCCAACGCCAGTGCCAACGACACCAGGAAGGTTTCGCCACCGGACAGGGAATGCACCGAGCGCAGTTCATCGCCCATCTCTGTGTCCATCACCAGCAGCCCCAGCATGCTGCCGCCGCGTTTAAGCCGGTAGCGGCGCACCAGTTGGCGCAGTTGCACGTTGGCATGGTGCACCAGCAAGTCGAGGTTGTAGGCCTGGGCGATCTTGCGGAAGGTGTCGCCGGTGGCCGAGCCGATCAGCGCATTCAGGCGTGCCCAGCGCTGCCACTGCTCGTAAGCCTTGGCAATCTGTTCGGCCAGGGCCTGGTTGGCATTCTGGCGGCGCTGGTCTTCGGACTGGCGTGCGCGCAGTTCGGCGCAGTGTTTCTCACCCTCAAGCAATTGCTGCTCAAGCGTTGCCAGGGTGGCGGCCAACTGCTCGGCCTCCAGGTTGCCATTGTGCAGGGCCTGGTGTTCGGCCAGGCGCTGTTCGCGCTCGTGCAGCAGAACCTTGGCTTGCTCGACGGCCTTTTCGCTGCTGTGCAGGTGCTGGCGCAACTGCGCGACCTGGGCTTCATCAAGGGCCAACAGGCGTGCCAGGCCCTGATCATCCAGGTCTGGGTGCAGGGCGCGCCATTCGCCGATGCGTGTCGCAAGGGCTTGCTGCTCCGCCTCCAATGCCTGCTGGTGGTGCTGTTGGGCCTTGAGGTCGGCGGCCAGCTGTACCTGGGCCGTGTGCACGGCGTGCAGTTCCTGGTTGGCGTCCGTCTCGCTTTGGCGCGACTGCGTGACGGCTTGCTCCAGCTGCTGTTGCCACTGCTCGGCGCTGGGGTGGTCCCCTAGCAAGGCGCGGAGTTTTTCCTGGACGGCGTGTTGCTGGTCGGCCAGCTCGGCGACTTGCAGATTCAAGGCGTCGAGTTGCTGCTGACGATGCTGTTGGTGAGTGTGTTGTTTCTCGATGGCCTGTTGGCGCTCCTGCTGCTCGGCCTGCTCATCGCGTTGATGGCCCAACTGCTCAAGGCGCTGGCTGACCTGCTGGTCGAGCTGCATGAAGGTCGCCGCAGGCGCGCTGCGCAAACCTTCCAGCGTTTCGCTGGGCAACAGGCTGGCGAAGGCGCTGAGTTCCGCCTCCAGGCGTTCGCGGTCGCCGGCCAGTTGCCGTTGTTGGTCCACCAGCAATTGCCGGGCTTGCTGGCTGGCGTCCTGGGCCGCTTGCAATTGTTGCTGCAAGCGCCCGGCGTTCTGTTGCAGGTTGAGCAGGGCGCCTTGGCGTTGTTCGTCCTGGCTGATGCTTTGGGTCAATTGGGCCAATTGCTGGGCCAGCCAAGGGCTGCGCTTGACGGCGTCCTGGGCGAGCAGCGAGGCCGACAGTGGGTGGGCTTGCAGGCTCGGTGCCAAACCCTGCTGCTGCGTGGCCAACTGTTCCTGCTGTTGCAGGAACTCTTTTTGCTGAGCGATCAGGCCGCCCACTTCACCGCGCAGTTCGGTAAGTTTTTCCTTGAGGCTGTCGACGGCTTTCTGCGCAGCCGCCTCTTCACTTTCATCATGGCGACCCAGGCTCTGTAGCAGAGCCTCGGGCTGGTGATAGGGGTGTTCGTGGCTACCGCACACCGGGCAGGGTTGGTCATCCTGCAACTGCTCGCGTAATTCCTCGACGCTGGCACTGCGGGCCAGGCGTTGGCGCTCAAGCAGTTGCTTGGTCACCGTCAGGGTTTGTTCGGCAACGGTGAGTTCGGCCTTGGTTTGCAGGCCGGCCTGGTTCAGTTGTTCGCGTCTTTGCGCGGCCTCGGCGAGCCTTTGCGTGAGCGCAGAGGCCTGTTGATCCAACTGTTGCTGGCTGTCCCACAAGCGGGCCAGGTCTTCGAAGGCGCGCTGTTGCTTGCGATTGTCTTGCAGCAGGCTGGCCAGTAACTGGATTTGTTCGGCCACCGCGTGCGGTTCGGCACCGGCCTCGTGGTAGAGCAGGTCCAGGGCTTCGCGCTGTTGGGTGAACTGTTCAATGGCGGCGCTGGCGCGCTGTTCGAGCTGCCCCAGCTCGGCCTGGCCTTGGTTGAGGCGATTGCCGATCAACACCAACTGTTGCAGGCGGTCACGGTAAGCGTTCCAGGCATCGCTCAGCGGCGCGAGGGCGGCGCTGTGCTCAAGCTCGGTGGCTAGGCGTTGCAGGCGCTCGGTGCCTTGGGCCTGCGTGTGTTGCAAACCGTCGAGCAGGGCCTGGCCTTCGGTGCAGGCGCTTTCGTGCTGGTGTTTTTCCTCGTTGCGCTTGGCCAGTTCGCGGCTCACGTGGGCGAGGGTGTTTTGCTCTTCGATGGCCTGGCGCAGCAGGGGCGCGGCGTCGGCCTGGTGTTTCAGGGCCGCGGCCAGTGCTGCCTGGGCGACCACTTGCTGGTGTTGCGCCTGCTCCTGGCGGGTGTGCAGGGCGGTTTGTTGCTCGAGGTGCTGGGCAATCTGTGCCGCCAGGGGCGTCAGCAAGGTGGCGAGTTCTGCCTGGCGCAGGAAGTGATGGCGTTGCGGTGCCAACTGCTCCAGAAGGCTCAGGTCCTGGCGTTGCTGACCTTGGTCGGCCCAGGTCTGCTCGTCGCGTTGCAGTTGCTCCACAGCATGCTGATGGCGCTCCTGCCATTCACGCAGCTCCTTGAGCCAGGTGTGCTGCAACTCCAGCTGCTTGAGCTGGGCTTGCTGGCTCTTGAGCTGCTGCTGGGCTTGGGCCAACTGTTGATCCAGCTCGGCGCGGGCTTCGGGGGCCAGGGGCACCACGCCGGTGGCTTGGTCCTGTAGCTGTTTGTGGGCGTCCTTGGCCTCTTTGGCCTTGTCGAACGCACGGCGGCCGAGCTGGGTGTAGAGCGCGGTGTCGGTGAGCTTTTCCAGCAGTTCGCTGCGCTCATTGTCATTGGCCTTGAGGAAGGCGCTGAACTCGCTTTGCGCCAGCAGCACCGCACGGGTGAACTGTTCGAAGTTCAGGCCCAGGGCCAATTCCAGCTGGGTCTTGTATTCGGTTTTCTGGCTGGCCAGCAGTTGGTCGCTGTCCAGGTCGATCAGGCTTTGCCGGCTGTTCTGTAACTTGCCGCTGGCCTTGTCGCGGGCGCGGTTGGCTTCCCAGCGGGCGCGGTAGCGACGGCCACTGACACCGACAAAATCCACCTCGGCATAGCCGCCGCCAGTGCCGCGGCGAATCAGGGTGCGCGGGTCGCCGATTGAAATGTCCGTGTCGGCATCCGGCATTTTGGCCTGGCCGGTATCACCCAGGCGCGGCACCGCGCCAAACAGCGCCAGGCACAACGCATCGAGCAGGGTGCTTTTCCCCGCGCCAGTCGGCCCGGTGATGGCGAACAGGCCAGCACTGGCCAGGGGCTCGGCGGTAAAGTCGATTTCGAACGGGCCCGCCAGGGAGGCGAGGTTTTTCAAGCGGATGGCGAGGATCTTCATGGCTGTTCGCCCTCCTGTTGCACTTCCTGGAGCAGCACGGCGAAGTCCTTCAAGGTCTGTTCATCCACTTCACTGCCGTAGCTGTCCTGCCAGGCGCGGCTGAACAACTCCTGGGGCGTGAGCTGGTCGAGTTCGATCAGTTGCGCATCGTCTGCCTCTGCGCTGCCGCGTGTGCCGGCATAGTCGGCGGCGATCCGCACCAGGCGCACGGCCTTGCCTTGCAGGGCGGTTTCGATCTGCTGGCGCAGGTCCGGTTGCGGCTCGTCGAGGCGCACGCGCACTTCCAGCCAGGGGTGGCGCTGGGTTTCGGCGAGCAGGTCGATGTCGGGCAGTTCACCCAGTTGCTTGAGAATATCGGCCAGGGGCGCAGCTTCCAGGCGTTGCAGGTTGACGGAGCGGGGAATCAGGATCGGTTCACAGCCCACCAGCCGTTCGCCCTGGAACGTCACGTCGAGAATCTGGTGCTTGTAGCTGATTTCGGAGAACGACAGGGGGATTGGCGAGCCGCTGTAGCGAATGCGCTCCTCGCCATTGACCTTTTGCGGCTTGTGCAAATGGCCGAGGGCCACATATGCCACGCTTCGGTCGAACAGTGTGGCGGGCAGCGCCTCGGCATTGCCGATGATCAGGCTGCGTTCGGAGTCTTCGGATACCGACCCACCGGCCATGTGCGCATGGCTGATGGCTATCAATGCCTGGCCTTTGTTGCGCTTGGCATTGGCGGCCGCGATCAGCCATTCATGCACTTGGCCGATGCCGCGCAGGTAATCATCGCCCAGCTGTGCGCCGGTGACTTCCGCCGGGCGCAGGAAGGGCAGCGCCAGGCACCAGGCGGCGATCTTGCCTTTGGCATTGGGCAGCGGGATCAGCAGGCGGTCGGCATCCAGTTGCCCGTCATCCAGCCACAGCACTCGGCCCAGGGCATGGGTGCGCAAGCGGCGCATCAGAGGCGCAGGCAGCTCAATGCGCGAACCGGAGTCATGGTTGCCGGCAATCATCACAATGGTCAGTGTCGGCTGTTGTTCGTGGGCGCTGATGATGAAGTCATACAAGCGCTCCTGGGCCTTGAGCGGCGGGTTGACCGTGTCGAAGATATCGCCGGCGATCAACAGCACGTCCGGGCGCTGTGCCTTGAGTTGGCCCAGCAGCCACTCAAGGAAACAAGCGTGTTCGAAGTCGCGTTCCTGGCCGTGGAGGTTTTGGCCCAAGTGCCAGTCGGAGGTATGAAACAGACGCAAGGCGAACTCCGTGGAGAAGATGAAAAGGAGGGGAGTTTACCTGTTCTGCGTACCTGCTGCTCCAGGCGACGCAGGTCAAATGTGGGAGAGGACTTGCCGTCGATGGCGCTGGGTCAGCCAGCATCCCTGGCACTGAACCACCGCCATCGGGGGCAAGCCCCCTCCCACAGGGGTTATGGGGTGTTAGTGGGGTTGGGTTGCAGGCAATCCAGCGCACGGTCGGCGAGGGTGCGGGCCATGTCGATCAGGTGAGCGGTGGAACAGGCCATGTCGCGCCGGGTGCCTTTGGGCCCTCGGCGGTTTCGGTGGCGGTGGTGGCGGCGCAACGCAGTAGCGAGGAGATGCTGGCGATAGCGTCTTCGAAACTCAGGTCTTCGTGGGCGACGAAAATCGGAAAGGGTGGGTCGGGGATAAGTTTGTTCATGGATAAAGCTCCTGCTTGGATTGGGAGCCATTCTTTTGCCGATCTCACACGTCAAAAGGTGGCAGCTATGTGCGGGGTGAGATACCGGAAAACAGGACCCGGCCAGACCGAAGTCTGCCCGCACACAGCCGCCATTGACGGTTGTAGCGCAGTGCGCCTGCTAATAACGGGATCTCACTCCCGATCGCTGATAGGCAGCGACGAAGCGAAGGCTAGCCAGCGAAATGAGCAGGCGCAAGGCCAAAGGATTGTCTAGGAAACGTCCTGCAAATTAAAGGGATATGGATTGCTGGCCTTTAACAATGCATGTCGAGCGGGCGTGACGAACGAAGTGGAACCACAGGGCGAGTGGCGACCACGCACAACGTGGATTTCTCAATCAACCCCTGAATGAATCAGAGGCCCACCATGTCTTTTTCAGTAAACCCACCTTCCACTAGCGCTTTCATCGTTCCACCAGAGCAACTGGATGCTGATGCTGACAGCCGCTCAGCCCAAGCTAGCCACCGTCAGGCACGAAGCGCTGAAACCCAGGCCAGCACCCCTGACTCACGCCCGTACGCTAGCGTGACTGACCGGCAGCTAATAGGGTTGATCCGTGATCATTTCCGCGAATTCGCCGCAGGGGCGACAGACAGCTATGTGAACTTCAATGAGTTGAAAGAAGCCGCCGGCCTGATCGCCACCGACAGGACGTTCTCACCCGAGGCCCACCATGCGGCCAAGGAGCTACTCACACGGCCAAAATTGCTACGCAAGCTGGATATCGGCATCAGCTTCTTCGGTGGCCCCGGCAAGGAGGATGGTCGGTTCGATATGGACAACCTGAACTATCTGTATAAATTCCCCCATCGGGAATGGAAGGTGCCGCGTCGTAATCACTGAGTGCAAGCAGGCGTCCGATCAGGCGATGCAGATCAACTGTGGGAGCTGGCTTGCCTGCGATGGCGGAGTATCAGCCAGCACATCTGCCGCCTGTTACACCGCCATCGCAGGCAAGCTAGCTCCCACAGGGGTTTTGTGGTGTTGGTTGAGGCTGGGTTACTTGGGGTAGAGCGGCAGCAAGCTGGTGGTGTCGGTGGCCAGGTCTTGCTCGCGTTCGGCCACGGGGATGGCCTTGATCGCTCGCCATTGATCGTTCCCACGCTCTGCGTGGTAATGCATCCCGTGACGCTCTGCGTCACCGTTGCACAGGGCGTAAAACCTGGACGCGGAGCGTCCGGGGCGGCATTCCCACGCAGAGCGTGGGAACGAGCAGGCTCGGGGGTTACTTGGGGTAGAGCGGCGGCAAGCTGGTGGTGTCGGTGGCCGGGTCTTGCTCGCGTTCGGCCACGGGGATGGCTTTGATCGCTCGCCACAGGTCATCACCCAACCAGTATTGACCGCTTTCGCTGTACAGCGCGCCATTCAGGCCATCCAGGGCATCTGACAGCGGCACAAACCGTGCGGCCATGTCGGCCAGGGTTTCGGGTTGTTGCCGCGCCCAGGCGTCGAGGGCCTGGCGGGTGGCGTGGGGGTCGTTGGCCTGGGTGGCGCGCTTGAGGTCGTCGAGCAGGGTGCGTGGGCTGGGACCGGTTTGCGCGGCGCGTTGTACCGCCGGTTGCCGGCGTGCGCGCCACCACAGGCCAAAGCCCAGCAGGGTGGTGCAGGCCAGTATCAGTGTGCTCAGTTGCCACAGCCACAGGCGGTCATCGTCGGGGGCGGTGATGATCGTCGGTGTCGCCGGTGTGTCCACCACCAGGCTGGGGTTCACCGCCACGTGCACGGTGCGCGCCGGCAGGCTGGTGCGTTCCAGATGATCTTCGTGAGTGTTCCACCACACCACTTCCACGGCGGGCAGTTCCAGTTCGCCGGCGCGGGTCGGCACCAGGGCTTCGCGGTCTTCACGGCTGCCGGTCAGCCCGCGGTCGCTGGTACGGTTAGCCATCACTGGTTGGTCGGGGTAGCGGCGCAGGCCGTTGACCTCGGTGCCGGGCAGCGCCGGCAGTTGTGCGCTGGACAGGCCTTCGGCCTCCACGGTAAGGCTGCGGGTCAGAGAGTCGCCGACTTGCACGTGGTCCGGCGTGGGGTTCCAGCCTTCGCTCAAGGTCAGGCTGCGCGCGGGCAACCAGGGGGTGTCGGCGGGGTAGGCGTCCGGTTTGGGTTTGACCGTCAAGGGCAGGGGCGCTGAGCTAACGTGAATCATCTTGCCCGGCTTGGTGCCCTGCAGGGTGTTTTCCTGGGGCGGTCGCGATTCCACCAGGGTAGCGCTGAAGGTCTGCGCCGGAATCACCACAGCGCCGCTGTGTTGCGGGTAGAGGGCGTAGCGGGTTTCGATCACGCCATGGCGAATGCTGTTGATGACCTTTTCATAGGTGCGTGATTCGCCCAGTTGTTCGACACGTGCATCCGGTATCTGCAAGGGCGTGAGGCTGCTGTCGTCATACAGCGACACCGAGTGGTAGACGCGCACGGTCAACAGGGCCTGGGCCTGCACGTACACGCTGGTCTGGTCGAGGCTGGCTTCGATGAACACCGGGGCCAGTTCGGCGCTGGTGTTCTGGCTGGCGCTTTCCACCACTTGCAGGGTGATCGGCTGGGTCTTGAGTGCGCCCACCTGCAGCGGCGGGATCACCACGTTGCCGTTTACCTTGGGCAACAGGGTGATGATCCAGCGGGTGGTGGCGTGGTTGTCGCCGTCCAGCGTGGTGAGTTGGTTGATCTGGCGGGTGCCGCTGACTTCGAACTGCGCGTCCAGGGGCGACAGGTCCGGTTTGCCAAACTGGGTTACATCACTGGATTGTACCGTCAGCTCCACCGTTTCCCCGGAGTTGAGGCGGCTGCGGTCTACGCTGGCGACCAGGTCCGCCGCCTGGGCGTGGCCTGCCGACAACGCGAGCAGGAGCAAAAGGGTAGTGCGGCGGCTCATCGAGTGGTGTCCTGATGTTGTTGCTGTTCGTACCAGAATTTGCGGCGCAACAGCTCGCCGGGGTTGTCCGGGATTTCCTGCAACCATTGCTCCAGCGCTTGGCGGCGCTCGCCTTCCAGGCGCGTGTCGGCAGGGCGCAGTGGCGGCGTGGTGGTTTGCTCGTCACCCAGTTCGCTGCCTGGCACTTCATTGCCACCGGCCTGTGGCGGGGCGTTGGCCTGGGTCTCACCCGTGCCGGCTTCGCCCTGGCCGTGGGACGATTGCTCGCCGCCCTGGGCCGTTTGCGCGCTGGTGCCCGGTTGCGCAGTTTGGCCGGGTTGGGCGGTTTCGTCATCTGCGTTTTTTGCGGGCGGGTCCGGCTCGGGCTGCGCTTGCTCCTGCATCAGCGCTTCAACCAGGGCTTTGTTTTTCAGCGCGGGCTGCAAATCGGGCTGGGCTTCCAGGGCTTGTTCATACGCATCAATGGCCGCTTCAAGTTCACCGGCCTTGGCCAGGGCATTGCCGCGGTTGTAGTGAGAATAGGCGTCGCTGCCTTGGGCAAACCGCTTGATGGCCTCGGCGTAATTGCCGGCTTCATACAGCGCCACGCCTTGCCATTGCGGGTCCTGGAAGTGTTCGGCGGCTTCGGCCGGGCGTTTGTGCTTGAGCAGGTACTGGCCTTGTTGGTCGGGGCGCAGCCACAGGTCCTGCAGCCCAAAGGCGTAGCTGGGTTGCGGCGCGCCCATCAGCAACAAGGGCAGGCAGAACAGCCAGCCGCGACGCCCGGCGCACGCGGCCAGCAGCAACAACGGCAAGAGCAGCCAGTAACCCTGGTCGGCCCAGCTGTCCAGGCGCAGCCGTTGGCCGTCGTCGCGCAGGGCTTGAGCGCTGTCGAGCATGCCGAGTTGGCGCAGGTCCTTGTCATCCAGGCGTGCCGCACGGTAGCGGCCGCCCATTTCGCTGGCGAACGCCTTGAGGGTCGGGCTGTCGAGACGCGGCACAAGGATCGCGCCCTGGTCGTCCTTGAGGAATTCGCCGCTCTCCTGCGTCACCGGCGTGCCTTCGCGACTGCCGATGCCGAGGATCGACAACGTTGGAGCCTGGGCACTTTGCAGTTGCAGGCGGATGCCTTGGCGCTCTTGTTTGGACAGTGAGGAACCGATCAGCAGCAGGCGCCCCTGGCCGAGACCGCCTTGCTTGAGCAGGCCCAGGGCTTTTTCCACGCCCAGATCGGCACGATGGCCGGGCTCGGGCATGATCGATGGGCGCAGGGCTTCCAACAGGTTGCGGCTGGTAGCCAGGTCATCGGACAGCGGCACCAAGGTATGGGCGCTGCCGGCATACACGATGATGGCTGTTTGCGCATCGGTGCGTGCTTGCAGCAAGTCATACAGCTTGCGCCGCGCCTGTTCCAGGCGGTTGGGCGGGCTGTCGGTGGCGAGCATTTCCGGGGTCAGTTCCAGCAGCACCACCAGGGGGTCGGAAGGTTTCTGGCTGGCCTGTTCAACCCGTTGCCAACTGGGGCCCAGCAACGCGAGCACGGCCAACAGCCAGGCGATGCCGAGCACCACCCATGGCGATTTACTCTCGCGGCCATTGCCACCACTGAGCAACTCGGCATGGAACGCCGGCGGCAGGATCATCTGCCAGCGCCCGGCGCGCTTTTGCCGATGCCATAGCTGCCACAGCAACCAGCCAAGCAGGGGCAGCAGCAATAGCCACCAGGGGCGCAACCAGTGCGGCCACAGCGCGATCATCGACGCCTCCGCAAGCGCAGGCGCTGTAGGCGCTGGCGCCATTCAGGGTGTTGCTGCAAAAAGATGCCCCTGCTCGATAGCCTATTGAAGGCTCGTTGCAAAGCGTTGTTCGGCCAGCGTTCCTGGATCACCAGCAACAGGCTCAACACCAACGCCAAGGCCAATGGGCCGCTGTATAGCGCCTGAGCCGGGCGGGCCTGGGTGGGTTGTTGCTCCACGGGTTCAAGGGTGTCGAGGGTGTCCTTGATCTTTAGCAGTTCCTCGCCGTCCCGGGCGCGGAAATACTGGCCGCCGGTGGCCTCGGCCAGTGCCTTGAGCGCCGGTTCGTCGAGGTCCAGGC
>NZ_MPBM01000034.1:0-182940 GCF_001907715.1 Pseudomonas sp. BTN1
TGCCTACCACCCCCGGCGCCATCGGCGTGGTTCATGCAGCCCGTCGAGCCCAACTTGACCCAGCGTATGCTCAAAGAATTTTTGCCATCACCGACGATGGGGATAACGCCGTAATTGCCTTGCGTGCGTGCCAAGCGTATGTCAGAGCCATCAAATGAATCATCCATGGGGTGCTAAGGAGTCCTTCGTTTAAAATGCAGAGCGAGTGAAAAAAAGATATTATGGTAGGAATGAATAGTAAAAATACAATAGGAAGTAAAAAGAGTGGAAGTGATTGGCGTGCTTTTTGCCTTTTTGGCGATATCTATAGCTTTGTTGTCGACTTATTTTATTTCTAGCAGATTGTCTGTTTCAGATAGTGTCGGTCGGTTTGTTACTATTGATGGATTGAGAGGGTATTTGGCTTTTTTTGTATTCCTTCATCACTCTTGCATATGGTTTTTTTATTTGAAGAGTGGTAGTTGGTCTAATCCGCCAATTAGAGTTTTTGTAAGTTTTGGACAGGTCGGAGTTTCGCTGTTTTTTATGATAACGGGATTTCTGTTCTTTTCTAAAATGCTCGATGCTCGTAACACTGGAGTTGATTGGCTTAGGTTGTATGTGTCTAGATTTTTAAGGTTGGTGCCTCTCTACTTTTTCTCGATGGGGTTGCTGTTTTTAATTGTTTTTATGGTTACCAGGGATAAGCCGCTCGGTGAGCCCAGTGAAATGCTTCTGAGTATTTCCAAATGGCTTTTATTCACTATTAGATATGGCTCTCCTGATATAAATGGTCTGGCGAATACAAATCTTATTAATGCGAGTGTTGCATGGAGCCTCCCATATGAGTGGACGTTTTATTTTGCGCTTCCTTTGGTATTTTTGGCCATTGGAGGCAGGTCCTCAATTAAGTATCTGTTTTTGAGTGTGCTATGCATGTATATGTTTGGTAGCCTGTACTTTGCCAATGGTTTTTATTGGCTGTTTGTTGGCGGCATGTTCGCGGCCCTTGTTGTCAGGCTGGAGTCGTTTAAGAATTTCTCCGCTTCTAAGTTTTCTTCTGTAATTATCTTGTTGTTATTGGGTGTGGTTTTTACAGGGTTTTCGTCTATTTATGAGAGTGTGTTGGCGAAGGCGTTAATGGTAGCTGCTTTCTGTCTGATTGCAGGTGGTAATAGTGTTTTCGGTTTGTTTAAAAGCAAGGTCTCGCGAGTGATGGGGGAATTAGCTTATAGTATGTATCTTCTTCATGGGATTCTGTTGTATGTGATGTTTAAGTTGGTTTTTGGGGTTGCGGTGATCAGTCAGGTCAGTGCGCTTCAATACTGTTTTGTTATTCTGGCGCTCACGCCGGTTTTGGTTTTTATATGTGGCCTAACATTCTCCTTGATTGAGCGTCCTGCGATGAAAAAAGTTACAGCCGTCACAGAGTGGCTTAGGTTTGAGAAATCAACCCAAGTAAAGCTCTAGGTGCAGCGGGGGAGCAGTTAAAGACTCTGGGATAGTGTTTTGATGGAGCGCGCGCTCCTGGATTTCATGCTCAAGATTCCAGACTGCTCTCCAGTTGGAAAGCTCCATGAGATCAGCCTCAAGGAAATGCTCATCTGCATAGAAATTGGAAAGCAGGGAAGGTATAACGAGTACCGTTTTTCCAGCTTGCCTATTTTTTCAAGCGCCTCGGCGAGCTTTGCTTCTATCTCGGCCTTTCCCGTCATCAGCAGGTCATTCATCTGCACCAGGCCTGCGATATTCGCCCGCGCTCTACGCAGCATGCGCTCGGTCTCTACCAGCTCGTCCACGAGGATTGCGCACTGGTGCTGGTACATCTGCAGCGGAGTGGGGCAACCGAGCCAATCATCGGTGTCCATTTCAACGGTCATAGCGTGAATCTCAAATACTGTATGCGTGTACAGTAATCGAGGTTTGGACATGGCGCGATTTGAGCCGACGAGCTGTAGGGGCTTGCGACTATTCCGATTCCATCAGCACGGCGAGAGTCATTTTGATGAACTCTTCGTTGTGTCCGATTGTGAAGAGGGCGCCTCGCACGTTGTCTGCCACCTCGGCGGAGCCACGTTGCTCAACCCAATTTGACAGCTCCAGGATGGACGCCTCGAGGGCAAGTTGGTTTTCGTAGAGTTTGGAAAGCAGGGAAGGGATTAGGTCTGAGTTCGGCATCGTTATTCCTCCGTGGAGCGAACAGCGTAGCAGGCAAATTATTGAGTTGGGAGATCGTTCGGCAGGGACGCCGGAGGAGGGGTAAATCATTTCCGCAACCCAATGCACGGCCCTTGATACATGCGGGCTGTAGGCTGGCTAAAAACTCCAGGTTGCGGAAACGATAAATAGCTAAGGTATTGATTTTTGTAGTTAACTCGGCAGTCTTGAAAACCGGCGGACGTTAATAGCGTCTCCAGGGTTCGAATCCCTGGTTTCCCGCCAAGATTTACACGAAAGCCTCGCGAAAGCGGGGCTTTTGCGTTTCTGGGGTTTGGTTATACCGGGCTATTTAGGCAGTTGGTCTAACTCGAAAGGCCAGGAACACCGGCCCGAATGGGAAGGTACTGACTTCCAGCTCATCCAGTGGATTGAGCGTGTGCGTGCGGCTTCCAGCGTTGCTGTAGATCACGTGGCTGCTGGATACGGCAATGTTGATCTTGCCGGCGGCTGCCTGGATTAGATTCACCTTGAACCCTTCAATCACATCATCACCGATTGTCAGCGTGACATCTGTATCGCTGATGACCAGCATCGACTTGCCTGAATCCGACATGGTCAAGGGCCTGCTGCCGGTGATAGAAACATTGGTGTGCACATGTCCGCCAGCGTGGTAACTGACCATTCTCGGATCAGCGAAGACCCGGGCGAAGGAGCCGACATAATTCACACTGGCGCGCATGTCGTCGAATTGCTCAACCACGTATGTACCAATGCTGCCGGAAACTTCCCCATTGGGGTCCAGAACCCATTTGCGTCCTACCATCAACCCGATCTGGGTATTGGCACGTACACCGGCACGCATTTCTTCCAGAAAGAGCTGGCTGATCTGGCCACCGCCTTTGCCCTGGACATAGGTAAATCGTGCAATGGAATGGCTGTCGCCAGTGGGGCTGCCCTGGGCAGTATCGACCTTGTAGTCGACAAAGTCTGCCGAGACGATGGTGGTCGTGGTGTTGGCGTTTGGCGCCCAGGTAAAATCCAGGACCCTGCCGGTTTTGACCTGCTCTAGAGAGATGGTGGCTTGTGATGTAGTCGTAGAGCCTGACTGCTTCAAATCGTCATTCATGATACTCATCCGTAAGTGAAGTCGAGGGTCGAAAGTACACGAAGCAAATGACCGCCGTCATCACAGCACGTTTTCTACAAGACTATGCTGTCTTACTGGATCCGTATGGAGCTGTCATCGTGCACGTGCCCTCGCACTGCGTATTCATTACTAAGCACAGTACGGAGCTTTTAGCTTGACTGATTTACTTCTCTCCACGGCAGCCATGGCCTGCCTCATGATTTCAAGCTTGTTTGTTAGGTGAACGTCGAAACTTCTAAAACAGTGCCCTGTCTCAGCTTTCATACCGATGTTTAAGTGCAACCTGCGAAAGCGGCTGAAAAGTCAGCGAGATGGAGTCATTCGAATGAAAATACTGAGCCTTTCGATGCTGGCGGGTGCCTCCATGATGCTAGTCTCTGAAGGCGTTTGGGCTGAGCAATATCTGCCCGAGATTGCCAGCAAAGCGCCTTACAAAAAAGCCTACGCAGAGATGCTCAGTTATCCGGACTGGGTCAGTAAAGCTCAGGGCACAGCGTCGCCAGTCGAGACGGTTTCGGCGGATGGTAAGCGCTTTACGGTAGGCCACATGTGCAAGCCACATGATTGTGCAGACAATCAGCTAATCGTGGTCTTTAACGCAGATGGAACAAAGTCCTGGGGGCTACTCGCGACGCGTCCAGCCGAGGGAGAGGCATTCAGTAAGCAATTGCTGGGTGATCCCGACAGTGTCGTTCAGGGCCTACTGAATAAGTCGTTTGCTGACAACAATCCCGAAGATTGATGACCGGTGTCGCTCTGCTGCGGCAAACGGTGGGTGGGGAGAACGACCATCAGATAAGACATAGCGAACAGACAGCTTGTTATGGTTATTGTGGATGTTAAAGTCGCACAAATTTTTTGAGGGAACGATATGCGAGGCTTAATCGGAGCATTACTGCTTGCTGCTCTTGGTGGGTGCTCCACATCGCCTATATCTGC
Source organism: Pseudomonas sp. BTN1 (assembly GCF_001907715.1). Taxonomy (NCBI): domain Bacteria; kingdom Pseudomonadati; phylum Pseudomonadota; class Gammaproteobacteria; order Pseudomonadales; family Pseudomonadaceae; genus Pseudomonas; species Pseudomonas sp. BTN1. The sequence continues at coordinate 4,226 of NZ_MPBM01000034.1, forward strand.
CGACATCGCAGACCCTGTGCCATCCACAAGAATGTATGCCTTTACGGAAAAGAACGCGGCTCAGTTGGTGGTGACTAGAGACTCGGGCATCTACGGAGCTGAAGTCCGTTTTATTTTGCATATTGATGGAAAACCGGCTGCCGAGTTTCACCCTGGGGAGGTTGCCAGGTTTGGGCTGGCCCCTGGCAAGCATATTCTTGGTGTCTCGAAATACATGCTTTTCGGCACCTCAAGAATCATCGAATCAGAAATTGATATGAAGCCGGGAGACCTTGTTCGCCGCAGAATTTCTCAGCACGGCAGCAGTTTTTCTTTCACCCCGACTGCCTACTAAACGCCATTCGTCTAACGCCCGGCACTCTCAATCCCGATGCAGCCTCTCAATCCTAAGCGCGGATATCCCGAGCCTATAAACGGAGTGCCAGCATGGAAATCAACGAGAAAGCCCCAGGCAACATTTCCCAGCAAGCGGTTACCCGGGGCACCGATAACGAGACCGGCCATGACCCGCGGCGTGACGAGGACAATATCCCGCTGCCGCCGGATGACGAGGCGCCTCTTGAAGAAGATATGTCGGATGTAGATGCGGCCGATTCAGTAGCTACTGAGCATCCCAAGACCTGAAGGCGTTCAGGCCAAAGAGCCCGGCCCTGTGCCGGGCTTTGTCTGCTGGCCCCCTTGGTCTCGTTCACCTCCTTGTGGCTGTAAGCCGATGCTGATCCGACCCGCACCGCTGCACTTTTTTCCATTTTGCTGATCTACCTCTGTCCCGGCCACCCGACTCCCGCGTGCGGCCCACAGAATCAGACCCGGTGCCGATGGATCGAACGTTTACGATTTTTACCACCCGATGGCCGCTGTTGCTGGCTGCGATGTTCGCGCTGTGTGCAGTGGGTTGCAGCCAACAACAGGGCCGCGATATCGCCAGGCAGTTCAGCGACGGCAAGCCCGATGAGTTCTTCCAGACCAGCGTCGACCGCATGGCCACGCTGGGGATGCGTGACAACCTGCAAAGCCTCTACCTGCTGATGAGCAAGCTCTACCTGCGCAACCCCAACCAGTGGCGTCAATCGGGGTATCCGGATGCGGTGACCGCCGCCCGGAAAATCCGCCAGGCCATCGAAAATCGCCAACCCTTGCCCGCACTGGGTGACCGGCGTGACCTGGCTGCCCTGAGCTATTCCTTGAGCCCCGACTTTCGCGGCGACCGCGTCGGCGCGTTCATCTATGCGATTGGCAGCATGCTCGTGACCGCTCACGGCGGGCGCACGCAGTTCTATGTGACCGACTCGATCAACCCGCAGTTTGTCAGCAATGCCGCGCGCAATATCGAAAAGGCCACCTGGCTGCTCAGCCAGCGTCAGGATGCCAACGGCGTGTTGCTGTTATTTTCCAACGAAATCTCGGAGGAGGGCAGTAACCTCAGTTTTGCCGTTGAGTTCGGCAAGATCGTCGCGCGGTTGGACCTGCTGACCCAAATCCTCGATGAGCGCTACCGGCGCATTGGCCTCAATTACGCACAAAGCCTGTTGCTGATGAATTTCCTGCCGGTGCAGTAAGGCCCATCGCATCGACCAATCGGTGCGGTGTTTCCCTTTCCGCTGTAGGAAGCGGCCTATCTTGTCTCCGGCGGCTTGAAAGGCTGGCCTGCGGGCAATAGCCTCGGATTTTTCTTAAACACGAGGCCCTCCCTTGGGTAAACGAAAAACGGTTTGGCCCACGGATCGCGAAATACGCTTGCGGTTTATCCTCTATGCGGTAATTGACGCCGCGACCGCCCAGGGCGTGTCTGCCGAGTTATTGCTGCCGGCGCATAAGTTATTGCGTGACTCGCCCACGGAAGACCAGTTGCGCGACACCTTGGGGGCGATTCTCGCCACTGACGAAATGTATGGCTTTCGCTTTCCGCCGGGGTCGGATGCAGATGATCTGATGCGGACATTGGCAACTGCCGATGGTTAAACTGATTCACCCCTGTTTTTGATACGCCCCTGTCCGTCATTAAGGAGTGACTCGAGGGGCATACCTGCCTTCCCATCACTGTTCGCGTGGTGGGCTCGGCCCGGCACGTTCCCGGATTCCAAGGACCTGCTCCCAATGCTGCTGCGCCACCCCCCGTTTATTTTTGCCGCCTTGACCCTCAGTTCGCTGGTACAGGCCGAAGGCCTGCAATTGGCGCCGGTTGAAGTCACTACGGCTGAGGCCAGTGCCGCAGAAATCGCCCAGGCGCAGCTCAAAAGCGTGCCCGGCGGCACCAATTACATCGATATGGACAGCGTGCAACAGGGACGGGTCAGCACCAACGAGGATGTCTTCAAGTACCAGGCTGGTGTTTACGCCAAGGCGGCCAATAACGAAGGGGTGAAGGTGTCCATTCGTGGCTCGGGCCTGAACCGCGCCCCCGGTGCCCATGCCTCCGGCCTGTATGAAATGTTCGACGGCCTGCCGCTTACCGGCCCAGGCGGCACGCCCTATGAGCTCAAGGACCCGCTGTGGCAAAGCCGGGTAGAGGTGCTGCGTGGCGCCAACGGGTTCGATCAGGGTGCATTGGCCTTGGGCGGTGCGGTCAACTACGTTACCCGCACCGGCTTGGACGCGCCCAAGCTGCAAGTGCGCTATGAGGTCGGCAGTCGCGGCTATGCCCAACGCGAAGTCAGTTCCGGGCAGGTGCTGGGGGACGCCGACTATTACATCAGCCTCACCGATTCGGAGTCCGACGGTTATCAGCACCAGAGCGCTGGTACCGGCAAGGGCATCGCCGCCAACTTTGGCTATCGCTTTAACCCGGACCTGGAAACGCGCTTCTACTTGCGTTATCGCGAAACCACCAACGATTCTCCCGGCAGACTCACGCGTGACCAGATCAGCCATGATCCGCGTGCCGCCAACAGCCTCAACGCCGCCCGCGATTCAAAACGCCTGCAACCGGGCTCTACCTGGATCGCCAACAAGACCACCTTGCAACTCGATGACGCATCAAGAATCGAAGTCGGGCTGGCCTATCACGATTACCCGATGGATCTGCGCGAGGGCACCAACCGCCTCAAGGTCGCCTACACCGATATCAGCGGCACCCTGAACTACATCCGTCAGGACAACCTGTTCGGCCATGCCAGCAAAACCACCGTCGGTCTGCGCACCACCCAGGCGATGCCCAATAATGGCGCTTCGGAATATGTGCGCATCCCGGCGGGCAAGACCGCAATCTACGCCCCCGGCACCAAAACCCGCGATTACAGCTACCTGGGCTCCGACACCGTGCTGCATGTCGGCAACGAGTTGGAACTGCTGGAGGATCTGTGGCTGACCACTGGCCTCGCCGCGATCTACACCCGCCGCGAAACCCAGGTGACTTACCCCGACGGCCAGGCGCCGCTCAGTCAGCATGACTGGGACTACGCACCGCGCATCGGCCTGCGTTACGACTTCACCCCGCAATTGCAGGTATACGCCAACTTGAGCCGGTCGGTAGAGCCGCCGCACGCCTGGTCGATGATCTGGGGTTCCAACAAATATTTCGACGCCGGCCCTGCCAATGGGTTGGCACGCGAAGGTGTCAGCCTGAAGAACCAGACCGCCACCACTCTGGAAGTCGGCGGTCGCGGTGAAGCCTGGCTCGGCCAATGGGACCTGGCCCTCTACCGCTCCGAAGTACGCCACGAATTGCTCTCCGTCGAAACCCAGGCCCAAACCGCCAACAGTAGCGCGATTATTGCCGAATCCAACGCCAGCCCCACCGTGCACCAGGGCGTGGAGCTGAGCCTGCTCAGCCCGCTATGGGACGGTGGCCGCAACGGCAGGCTCGACCTGCGCCAAGCCTATACCTACAGCGACTTCCACTACCGCGACGATGACCGTTTCGGCGACAACACCTTGCCCGGCATCCCCAAGCATTACTATCAGGCCCAGGTGCGCTACAGCCACCCGACGGGTTTCTACACCAGCCTCAACACCGAGCACGCCTCGCGGGTAGCGGTGGACTACGCCAATTCCTACTACGCTGCGGCTTACACCACCCTCGGTGCCACGTTCGGCTATGACGCACCCCAGCGAGACTGGCAAGCCTGGGTCGACCTGCGCAACCTGACCAACCGCCGTTATGCCAACACCGTTACGCCGGCTTACGACGACAAAGGCATGGACGCTGCACGTTCAACCCCCGCTGACGGGCGGGGTATCTACACCGGCGTTTCCTGGAGCTGGCGTTAAATCAACCTTCGTGTTGGCGCAGGCGCTTGTACAGGGTGTTGCGACTCACCCCCAGCTCTCGCGCCAGGTGGGAAATATTCCCGCCCACGGCTTCCAGGCGCTGGCTCAGGTCGAGACTTTCATCCAGGTGTTCAGGTTTAGACAGCGGCACTGTCGCCTGCAAATCCACAAAAAAATCATCGGGCAGGTGCTCTGCGCGGATCGGCTGCTCCTCGGCCATTGCCAACGCCACCTGCAACACGCTGCTCACCTGGCGTAAATTCCCCGGCCACGGGTGTTGCTCGAATAGCCTCAGCACCTCGGCGCTCAGCCCGGCCCATTGCGTCGGTTCGCGGTGTTGCTGCCACAGTTGCTGGAACAGCGCCTGCTTGTCGGTACGCTCGCGCAATGGCGGCAATTCCAGGGTCAGGCCCCCGATGCGGTAGTACAAGTCCTCGCGAAAGCGTCCGGCCTGTACCAGTTCGCGCAGAGCGCGGTTGGTCGCCGAGATGATGCGCAAGTCCACCGGGAACACCTCGCTGCTGCCCACCGGTTGCACACAGCGCTCCTGCAATACTCGTAACAGGCGGGCCTGGGTGGGCAGCGGCATATCGCCAATCTCGTCGAGAAACAGCGTGCCCTTGTCCGCCTTGCGGATCAGGCCGATGCTGCCTTTCTGGTTGGCGCCGGTGAAGGCGCCTTTTTCGTAGCCGAACAGTTCCGATTCCACCAGCTCTGCGGGAATCGCCGCACAGTTCACCGCGATCAACGCCTGTCGGCTGCGGGAACTGGCCTGGTGCAGGGCTTTGACGAACACCTCTTTGCCTACGCCGGTCTCGCCATGGATCAACAGCGGAATGTCCTTCTCCAATAGGCGCTCGGCCTGGCGCACGGCTTTTTCCACGCGCACATCGCCAAAATGTAGGGTCTGAAGGTTGATCGACGTCGGTGCTGGCGGCGGTTGGCTGAACAGCCGCGCTTGCACCGGCATCTGCTTGGGCCGCTTCAACAGGCACTGGAACCGATTGCGTCCCGCCGCCTGCAAGGCGAAGGGCAGCCCTTCCGGTTGGTTGAGCAACTCCAGCAGCGAGACCTTGAACAGGCTGTCGATCATCACCCGCGACAGGCTGATGCCCAGCAGATTATCTGCGCGCCGATTGGCCGACAGCACCTGGCCGCTTTCATCAAAGATCAGCAGGCCGGCCCATTGGCTGTCGAGGTTGCTCAAGCCGGTGTTGAAGGTCAGTTGGAAGTGTTCGCCGCGAAACAGGTTGAGGATCAGCCGATTCTCCACGGTCTGGCTCATCATCTTGACCATGCCCAGGGTGTGGGAGGGCGGCAGGTAACTGTCGCTGGACACGTCCAGAACGGCGATGATTTCGCGCTGGGCATCGAAAATCGGCGCCGCGGAGCCGGTCATGAAGCGGTTGGCCTTCAGGAAGTGTTCATCGTGTTCAATATGCACGGCCTGGGCGCAGGCCAGTGCGGTGCCGATGGCATTGGTGCCACTGGCACGCTCCATCCAGCTCGCGCCGGGGCTGAAGCCACGGGCCAGCCTGGGTTCGATAAACCGCTGGGTGCCCCACGACGTCAGGACCTGGCCCTGATTGTCGGCCAGCATGATCAGGCAGTTGGAGTTGCTGAGGATATTTTCGTAGTAGGGCAGCACTTCCTGATGAGTGGTCTGCACAAGTGAATGCTGGCTTTCCAGGAGATGGCGAATGCCCTCGGCGGGCAGTTGGTCAAAGCTGGGGGTGCTCTGGTGATCCAGGCCGTAGGCGCGGCAACGGCGCCAGGATTCCTGGATAAGGGTGTCGTGGGTCAAGGGTTCGGCCATCGTGCGACCTTCATTTTTATTGTTATTGCATATCTAACTGAAGAAACCGATTCAAACTGTGGGAGCGGGCTTGCTCGCGAATACGGTGTATCAGTCGACCGATGATTGACTGACCCACCGCATTCGCGAGCAAGCCCGCTCCCACATTTACCCTGTGTTGGTCATGAGAGTGTTGTTCACAACTGTTCATTGTCAACCCCGGCAGTGTTCAATTGTTCAGCCGGATTGTTCACTCCCGAACATCACCATTCGACCATCTCCTTACACATCAAGCGCTTGCGGTATTGGCACGAAACTCGCTCTGACAACGGACCAGATTCATTCCAATAATAAAAAGGTCGTGTCATGTCATTGACCCTGGAACATGTCTCCCGCGTTGTCGACGGCCAAACCTGGATCGACGACGCCAACCTGCGGTTCGAAGCCGGTTCTTTCAACGTCCTGCTCGGTCGCACCCTATCCGGCAAGACCAGCCTGATGCGCCTGATGGCCGGCCTGGACAAGCCCGACAGCGGCCGCATCCTGATGAACGGCGTGGATGTCACGCAAAAGCCGGTGCGCCTGCGCAATGTGTCGATGGTCTACCAGCAGTTCATCAACTACCCGACCATGACCGTGTTCGAGAACATCGCCTCGCCGTTGCGCCAGGCCGGTGTGTCCCAGGAGGTGATCCAGAGCAAGGTGCTGGAAACCGCCAAGATGCTGCGCATCGAGAAATTCCTGCAGCGCCACCCCCTGGAATTGTCCGGTGGCCAGCAGCAACGCACCGCCATGGCCCGCGCCCTGGTGAAAGACGCTGAACTGATTCTGTTCGATGAGCCGCTGGTCAACCTGGACTACAAACTGCGCGAAGAGCTGCGTCAGGAAATGCGCGAACTGTTCAAGGCGCGCCACACCATCGCGATATATGCCACCACCGAGCCCAACGAGGCCCTGGCCTTGGGTGGCACCACCACCATTCTTCATGAGGGGCGGGTGATCCAAAGCGGCAAGGCCGCCGAGGTCTACCACCAGCCGCAAACTGTCCTCGCCGCTGAGCTGTTCTCCGAGCCGCCGATCAACCTGATGCCAGGGCGCATCAGCGGCAACGAAGTGAGTTTCGCCAACTTCGTGCATTTCCCACTCAATGTTGACCTGCGTCCTATCGGCGAAGGCGAGTTCCGCTTTGGCGTGCGCCCCAGCCATATCAGCCTGGTACCCAGTAATGATGATGACCTGGAGCTGGCGGTGACCGTGGAAGTCGCCGAGATCAGCGGCTCGGAAACCTTTCTGCATGTGCGCAGTGAGCACTTCCTGCTGGTGCTGCACCTGCCGGGGGTGCATGAATACGATGTCGACGCGCCGATCCGTGTGTATATCCCCACCCATAAACTGTTTGTGTTCGATGGTCAGGGCCGCTTGGTCCAGGCCCCCGGACGCCGTGTCGCGAGGGTTGCCTGATGGCCGAGATCCATTTGCGCAACCTGGCCCATAGCTATAGTCCTACACCCACAGGGCCAGAAGATTACGCCATTCGTGAAATGAATCATGTGTGGGAGCAGGGCGGTGCCTACGCCTTGCTCGGGCCGTCGGGCTGCGGCAAGTCCACGCTGCTCAATATCATTTCCGGCCTGCTCAGCCCGTCCGAAGGCCAGGTGCTGTTCGATACCCAAGTGGTCAACGATCTCACCCCAGAGAAACGCAATATCGCCCAGGTGTTCCAGTTCCCGGTGGTGTACGACACCATGACGGTGTTCGACAATCTGGCGTTCCCGCTGCGCAACCAGGGCATGGCCGAAGCGAAAATTCACAGCAAGGTGCAGGAAATCGCCGAAGTCCTCGACCTGCAAAACCTGCTGAGCAAAAAAGCCCGCAACCTCACCGCCGACGAAAAACAGAAAGTCTCCATGGGCCGTGGCCTGGTGCGCGATGACGTGTCGGCCATTCTGTTCGATGAGCCGCTGACGGTGATCGACCCGCACCTGAAGTGGAAACTGCGGCGCAAGCTCAAGCAGATTCACGAGCAGTTCAATATCACCATGGTCTACGTTACCCACGATCAACTGGAAGCCTCCACGTTCGCCGACAAGATCGCGGTGATGTACGGCGGGCAGATCGTGCAGTTCGGTACGCCGCGTGAATTGTTCGAGCGGCCCAGCCACACCTTTGTCGGTTACTTCATCGGTAGTCCTGGGATGAATCTGATCGAGGTGCAGGCCAAGGCTGGCGGTGTAGGGTTCGCCAATACCCTGTTGCCGCTGTCCGAAGCAATGCAGCAACGTCTCAACACCACCGACTACAAAAAGCTCCAGGTCGGCATTCGTCCGGAATTTATCCACGTATGGGACGAGTACAACCCTGACGCCCTGCAAGCCGACGTCGTACATGTGGAAGACCTGGGCACCTACAAGATCATGACCCTCAACCTCGACGGCGCCACCCTCAAGGTGCGCCTGGCCGAGGACAAGCCGGTGCCGGAAGGCAAGGCTTCCATCAGCTTCCCGACGCAATGGCTGATGCTCTACGCCGACGATTACCTGCTGGAGGTGGCGCCATGAACAAAGTGCAGAACAACAAGGCCTGGTGGCTGGTGTTGCCGGTGTTCCTGCTGGTGGCGTTCAGTGCGGTGATCCCGATGATGACCGTGGTCAACTATTCGGTGCAGGACATTTTCGACCAATCCAGCCGCTATTTCGTCGGAGCCGACTGGTACAAGCAGGTGCTACTCGACCCGCGCCTGCACGACTCGCTGCTGCGCCAGTTCATCTACTCGGCCTGCGTGCTGTTGATCGAGATCCCACTGGGCATCGCCATCGCCCTGACCATGCCCACCAAGGGCCGCTGGTCCTCGCTGGTGCTGATCATCCTCGCCATTCCCTTGCTGATTCCGTGGAACGTGGTCGGCACTATCTGGCAGATTTTTGGCCGTGCCGACATCGGCCTGCTGGGCTCGACCCTCAACGCCCTGGGCATCAGCTACAACTACGCTGCCAACACCATGGACGCCTGGGTCACCGTACTGGTGATGGATGTGTGGCATTGGACCTCGCTGGTAGCGCTGCTGTGCTACTCAGGTTTAAGGGCCATTCCGGACGTGTACTACCAGGCTGCGCGGATTGATCGTGCATCGGCCTGGGCGGTGTTCCGACATATCCAGTTGCCGAAGATGAAAAGCGTGCTGCTGATCGCGGTGATGCTGCGCTTCATGGACAGCTTCATGATCTACACCGAACCCTTCGTGCTCACCGGCGGCGGGCCGGGTAATGCCACCACTTTCCTGAGCCAGACGCTTACCCAGATGGCCGTCGGCCAATTCGACCTGGGCCCGGCGGCGGCGTTTTCCCTGGTGTACTTCCTGATCATCCTGTTGGTGTCCTGGCTGTTCTACACCGCCATGACCCATTCCGACGCCAACCGCTGAGGCCGCCAACATGAGCAAGCGCAAGCTGATTCCACTACTCGTTTACATCCTGTTCCTGCTGGTGCCGATCTACTGGCTGCTGAACATGTCCTTCAAGAGCAACACCGAAATCCTCGGCGGCCTGACCCTGTTTCCGCAGGATTTCACCCTGGCCAACTACAAGGTGATCTTCACCGACCCGAGCTGGTACACCGGCTACCTCAACTCGCTGTACTACGTGAGCCTGAACACCGTGATCTCCCTGAGCGTGGCGTTACCAGCGGCGTATGCGTTCTCGCGCTATCGCTTCCTGGGTGACAAGCACCTGTTCTTCTGGCTGCTGACCAACCGCATGGCGCCGCCGGCAGTGTTCCTGCTGCCGTTCTTCCAGCTGTATTCATCCATTGGCCTGTTCGACACGCACATCGCCGTGGCCCTGGCCCATTGCCTGTTCAACGTGCCGTTGGCGGTATGGATCCTGGAAGGCTTCATGTCCGGCGTACCCAAGGAAATCGACGAAACCGCCTACATCGATGGCTATAGTTTTCCCAAGTTCTTCGTGAAGATTTTTATCCCGCTGATTGGCTCCGGTATCGGCGTCACGGCGTTTTTCTGTTTCATGTTTTCCTGGGTCGAACTGCTGCTGGCGCGCACGCTCACCTCGGTCAACGCCAAGCCCATCGCAGCGGTGATGACCCGCACGGTGTCGGCGTCCGGCATTGATTGGGGCGTGCTGGCAGCGGCGGGGGTGTTGACCATCCTGCCGGGCATGCTGGTGATCTGGTTTGTACGCAACCACGTGGCCAAGGGCTTTGCCCTGGGCCGGGTCTAGAGGAGTCGATGATGGAATGGATGGCCTGGACCACCCCCACTGCGCTGTTCTTTGGCGGCATTGCCCTGATTCTGGCGGGCATGACCACTTGGGAATTACGTTCGCCGAGTATCCCGCGGCGCGGTTTGCTGCCGATCAGCACCACCCGTGGGGATCGCTTGTTTATCGGTCTTCTCGGTAGCGCCTACCTGCATTTGCTGGTCATTGGCGTTACCGACTGGAGTATCTGGGTGGCGTCCGCGCTCTCCCTTGTTTGGCTGTTGAGTGTGATGCGTTGGGGCTAGCAAGCTCGCTCCTGCAAGCCCCGTTTGAAACTAACCTGGAGGTCTCTATGTTGAATAAAAACAATAAGCTGCGACATAGCATTTCATTGGCCGCCGTACTGGCCCTCAGTGGTTTGAGCGCTTCGGCCTGGGCTGATGCGTATGAAGATGCCGCGAAAAAATGGATCGGCAGCGAGTTCAAACCCTCGACCCTTACCGAAGCCCAGCAGTTGGAGGAGTTGAAGTGGTTTATCAAGGCGTCGGAGCCGTTCCGTGGGATGAAGATCAACGTGGTGTCGGAAACCCTCACCACCCATGAATACGAATCCAAGGTGCTGGCCAAGGCCTTCAGTGAAATCACCGGCATCAAGCTGACCCACGACCTGCTGCAGGAAGGCGACGTGGTGGAGAAGCTGCAAACCCAGATGCAATCCGACAAGAATATCTATGACGGCTGGGTCAACGATTCCGACTTGATCGGTACGCACTTTCGCTACGGCAAGACCGAGTCCATCACCGACCTGATGGCCAACGAAGGCAAGGATTTCACCTCGCCCACCCTGGACCTCAAGGACTTTATCGGCCTGTCTTTCACCACCGCGCCGGACGGCAAGATCTACCAGTTGCCCGACCAGCAGTTCGCCAACCTCTACTGGTTCCGCGCCGACTGGTTCGAGCGGCCGGAGCTGAAGGCCAAGTTCAAGGAGAAATACGGCTACGACCTGGGCGTGCCGGTGAACTGGTCGGCTTATGAAGACATCGCCAAGTTCTTCAGCGAAGACGTCAAGGAAATCGACGGCAAGCGCATTTATGGGCACATGGACTACGGCAAGAAAGACCCGTCCCTGGGATGGCGTTTCACCGATGCCTGGTTCTCCATGGCCGGCGGCGGCGACAAAGGCTTGCCCAACGGCTTGCCGGTGGACGAGTGGGGCATTCGTGTAGAGGACTGCCACCCGGTGGGCTCCAGCGTCACCCGCGGCGGCGACACCAACGGCCCGGCGGCGGTATTCGCCACGCAGAAATACGTGGACTGGATGAAAGCCTACGCGCCACCGGAAGCGGCGGGCATGACCTTCTCCGAATCCGGCCCGGTGCCGTCCCAGGGCAACATCGCCCAGCAGATCTTCTGGTACACCGCGTTTACCGCCGACATGGTCAAGCCGGGCCTGCCGGTGGTGAATGCCGATGGTACGCCGAAATGGCGCATGGCACCGTCCCCAGTCGGGCCGTATTGGGAAAAGGGCATGAAGAAGGGCTATCAGGACGTAGGTTCCTGGACCTTCCTCAAGTCCACGCCCGAAAAGCAGAAACTCGCGGCCTGGCTCTACGCGCAATTCGTGACCTCAAAAACCGTGTCGCTGAAGAAAACCATCGTTGGCCTGACGCCGATTCGTGAGTCCGATATCAACTCCCAGGCCATGACCGACATGGCGCCCAAACTCGGTGGCCTGGTGGAGTTCTACCGCAGCCCGGCCCGCACCGAGTGGTCCCCGACGGGCACCAACGTGCCGGACTACCCGCGCCTGGCGCAACTGTGGTGGAGCAACATCGCCGCAGCGGCCAGCGGCGAGAAAACCCCGCAACAGGCGCTGGACAACCTGGCCAAGGAGCAGGATGCGATCATGACGCGCCTGGAACGCTCCAAGGTGCAACCGGTGTGCGGCCCGAAAATGAACCCCGAGCGTGACGCGCAATACTGGTTTGACCAGCCGGGCGCGCCGAAGCCGAAACTGGCCAACGAGAAGCCCAAGGGCGAAACCGTGAACTACAACGACCTGCTCAAGCAGTGGGAGGCGGCACGTAAGTAATTTCGCTGAATGAGCTGAACACAACGGCACGCTTGCGTGCCGTTGTTTTTTTTTGTGGGTGAGCCACCTGCATTTCATCTGGTGCTCCGAGACAGCTTGCTAGCTTGGGACTAAACTGCTGAGCATTCATACAGGAGGTCATCTTATGGGTGTTCCACTTTCCCCAATTGTTTCCGAATTTGAAACCGAGGAGCAGGCGAATAGTCATGATCTTTGGTTTCGCGCCAAAGTCGAAAAAAGCTTGGCCAACCCCGGACCCGGTGTACCCCATGACGAAGTCATGGCGAGGGTCGAGGCGATTATCCTTGAAGCAGAACGCAAGCAGTGGGCCAAAGCCTGATGTTAAGCGTTGTTTGGCTTGATGAGGCTATCAGCGACCTGATTGACATCGTTACTTTCATTGCAGAAGAGAATCCTGGGGCGGCGCGACGTATCAAGACACGTCTTGAAGGTGCGCCTCTGCCACTGACCGAGCATCCTTACCTGTATCCGAACGGCCGTGTGCCCGGTACGCGGGAGGTCGTCGTTCACCCCAATTACGTCCTAGTGTATCGAGTAACAGCAGAGCGCATCGAGATAGTCAACGTGTTGCACGCTCGGCAAGAGTACCCCTGATTTTCTCCTCATATCGCGTGAGGCACGATTTGGTGACCCAATGTCCCCATCGCAATAGCACCGCGACCGCTTGTCCCCACGTTAACAATCCAATCTGAATTTTCCGCACATCTCAAGGTTCTGCATCTTAGAAGCGCATGTTTTCAAGCGCTATTGCAGGGCCACCTTGTGGGAGGCCCGTTGTAACGGACTTTGCGGAAACTGCCATCATGACACTCCTCACAGCGCTGTCAGGCCAGCCGGCCTCTCTCACCGATTCGGCCCAGGGCCGCCATCAACAGGTGTACCAACAGCTGTATGGCGAAACCCGAGACGCCACCGAACTGGCGCGTGAATACCTGCACGATCAATTGGCCCTGGTAGAGGCCACCGACTGCGACTTGCCAGAGGCGCCAGAACAGCTGATGGCCTGGGTCGAGCAACGCTGCGCCGAGGTGGCCCAGGCCTATGCCGACTATCTTGAGCAGCGCCGGCAAGGTGGGCCACGGCGGTATTTCCAGAACAAGGCCCATGCGTTGTACTTTCTGCAGCGCGTGGCACCCACTAAACAGGTCGACGGCGCCTGGCTCTATGGCTTGCTGCGCTATTGGCAAGACCAGCGCTTCGACGGCCTGCTCACCACTTACCTGGAAGAATTGGGCGACGGTGAAGCTGCGCAGAACCATGTGGTGATCTACCGCAAGTTGCTCAGCGAGCACGATGCCGACAGCGACGCCGGCCTTGAGGATGACCATTACCTGCAAGGCGCGCTGCAACTGGCGCTGGGCGTTTGCGCCGACGAGTTCCTGCCGGAGGTCATTGGCTTCAACCTGGGTTACGAGCAACTGCCGCTGCACCTGTTGATCACCGCCTATGAACTCAGTGAGCTAGGCATCGACCCTTATTACTTCACGCTGCATGTCACCATCGACAACGCCAGCAGTGGCCACGCGTGCAAAGCTGCACAATCGGTGCTGAACCTGTTGCCGCTGGGCGAGGGCAGGGCAGACTTCTATCGCCGTGTGGCGGCAGGCTACCGTCTGAATGATTTGGGCCTGGGTACCACGTCTATCATCAAACAATTCAACTTGCAGGACGAGGTGGTGGCGATGCTTGAGCGCAAGCGCGCCTTCGGCCAGCACATGCATTCGGACTATTGCCGCTTTGAAGGGCAGACCGTCAACCAATGGCTGGCCCGGCCTGGGCAGATCGGCGCTTTCCTCAAGGCCCTCGAAGACAAAGGCTGGATCAAGCACAACCAGGACCCCACCAACAGTCGCTTCTGGCAATTGATCGAGGGCGCTGGCGCCGCGATGTTCGGGGTGTTCAGCGGTTATGAAAAACAACTGATCCATGACTGGATTGCGGGTGAATGGGTTGCCAGCGAACGCGTGCCGCCCGTGCGGCCGGGACGCGGCAGCCGGTTTTCCCGCGAGCAGCATCGTCCCGCGGATCCTGATACCCAGGCCCTGGCGGAGTCATTGTGCAACTTGCCCGATGAGCAACAGCTCAATGCGCTGATCCCGTGGCTGTCGGCCCGCCGTCACTGCACGCCTGCCGGGCTGTATGCCACTCGCCGCTTTATCCAACTGCGTGCGCGCCTGCGCTAAGGAATGTGCCTATGTTTGCGCAACAACTGGCTGATCGTGCCTTGTTGAATTTGGGCCGCGGGTTGAAGGAGGGTGGTTATCGCTTTATCACGCCAACGCCCTTGACCCATGAGCGTGTCTATCGGCGGCTGGCGACGCCCCTGGCAATGACGCTGCGCGATGTGTTCGGTTGGTCGATGCCGTTCGATCAAGGCCTGTTGCCCGAGGCCCTGCGTGAAGAATTGCAGCAAGCGGATGTGATCGAAAAGCACGGCGCGCTATGGCGCAGCGCAGTGCGATGGTCGAGCCTCGACGAGCTGCTGTTCGCCCATTCGCCTTATCCCACCGACCAGGCGGACGCGGTGTTTTTCGGCCCCGACAGCTATCGCTTTGCCCAGGTAATCGAAGCTTACCTGCAACAACGTTTCGAGCCGCTCAAGCGCGCTGTGGACATCGGCTGTGGCGCCGGTGTCGGCGCGCTGGTGATTGCCCAAGCCCGGCATGACGCCCAGGTGCTGGCAGTGGACATCAACCCCCGCGCCCTGCGCATGACCGCGGTGAATGCCGAGCTGGCCGCGCTGCATAACGTCAGCGTGTATCACAGTGACGTGCTGGCCAGTGTGGAGGGCGAATTCGACCTGATCGTCGCCAACCCGCCGTACATGAAAGATGACCGCCAGCGCGCCTATCGCCATGGCGGCGGCGCCTTGGGGGAGCAGTTGTCGCTGCGCATCGTCAGTGAGTCCATCGGGCGCCTGGCCCTGGGCGGTAGCCTGTTGCTGTATACCGGGGTGGCGATGGTGGCCGGCAGCGACCCTTTCCTGGAGGCAGTCAAGCCATTGCTGGGCAGCGACGCCTACGGCTGGACCTACCGCGAACTGGACCCGGACGTTTTCGGCGAAGAACTGGAAAAGCCCGGCTATGAGCAGGTGGAGCGCATCGCCGTGGTTGCGCTGACTGTCACCCGATTGCGCTGAATACCCGATGCTCACCTTTGGCATTGAAGAGGAATACTTCATCACCGACCTGCACAGCCGCCAGATGGTCGGCGAGCCCTCGGCGGCGGTGCTGGCGGCCTGCCGCGAAGCGATTGGCGCAGGCTTCTCGTTTGAGATGTTCCAGGGCCAGATCGAGGCGGCCTCTCCGGTGTTCACCTCCAGCGCCGAAGCGGCGGACTACTTCCGAGCAGTACGCGGCAACCTGGCGCAATCCCTGGCTGAGTTCGGCCTCGGTGTGGTGTGCGCCGGCAGCCACCCCCTGGCCGATTGGCGTGGGCAACGGCCAACCGATCAGGCGCATTTCCGGCAACTGTTCGACGATATTCAATATGTAGCGCGGCGCAGTGTGTTGTGCGGGCTGCATGTGCATGTGCAGGTGCCGCAAACGCTGGACCGTATCGCGGTGATGAACCAGGTGTCGCCGTGGCTGCCGTTGTTGTTGTTGCTCAGTTGCTCATCGCCTTTCTGGGACGGCGCGCCCAGCGGCTTCATGAGCTACCGCCAGGCCGCTTGCGACGAGTGGCCCCGCATGGGCGTGCCGGAACACTTCAGCGATTGGGCCGAGTACCAGCGCTACCTGGCCATGTTGCAGCGCATCGGCGCGATCAAGGCCGATGGCAATGGCTGGTGGGGCATTCGCCCGGCGGCGCGTTACCCCACCCTGGAACTGCGCATGACCGACGCCTGCCCACGGCTGGTGGACGCCTTGGCCCTCGCCACGCTGTTTCGGGTGATGGTTACCCATGCCTGCGCGATGCAGCGCCCTGGAGCCAGGTTCAGTGCCGAGGCGCGCTGGCTGCTCAAGGAGAATCGCTGGCAGGCCAAGCGTTATGGGGCCGCTGGTACCTTTGCGTTGGACGACACCGGCACCCTGGGCAGCGCTGAGCAATGGCTGCAATACGCCCGACAGACCTTTGCCGCCACCGCAGAGGCCATGGGCGAGCCGCTGTTGTTCGATACCTTGGATGCCTTGCTGCAACGCGGCAACAGCGCGACTGAGCAGTTGCGCTGGCACGCCCAGGCCCAGGCCAGCGGCGCCGATGCAATTGCCAGCGTGCGCCAGGTAGTCGACCTGCTGTTGGCCCAGACGCGCGGCGACCATTGATCGGGTGTCGCTCTACGTCGAAGGAACACTGAGGGGCTGCTCTGTCCTTAATTAGTAACCCCTCAACGGCAGGAGCGCAGAGCATGCGAGCGATGACTTACCAGGGCGCACACAAGGTGCAGGTGGATACCGTGCCCGATCCGATCATTGAACAACCCGACGACATTATTTTGCGGGTCACCGCCACCGCGATCTGTGGCTCGGACCTGCACCTGTACCGGGGCAAGATCCCGACCGTGGAGCACGGCGATATCTTCGGCCATGAGTTCATGGGCATCGTCGAAGAAACCGGCCCGGCCGTTACTGCCGTGCAACCCGGCGACCGTGTGGTGATTCCGTTTGTGATTGCCTGTGGCGATTGTTTCTTCTGCCAGCTCCAGCAATTCGCCGCTTGCGAAACCACCAACGATGGGCGCGGTGCGATCCTGAATAAAAAAGCCATCCCGCCGGGTGCTGCGCTGTTCGGCTACAGCCGTCTGTATGGCGGCATTCCCGGCGGCCAGGCGGAGTGGGTGCGGGTGCCCAAGGCCAACACCGGGCCGTTCAAGGTGCCCGGCACCCTGGCGGATGAGAAGGTGCTGTTCCTCTCCGATATCCTGCCCACCGCCTGGCAGGCAGTGACCAATGCCGGCATTGGCAAAGGCTCTAGTGTGGCGATTTATGGCGCCGGGCCGGTGGGCCTGCTCAGTGCGGCTTGCGCACAAATGTTGGGCGCCGAGCAGATCTTCATGGTCGACGACCATCCGTATCGTTTGGCCTATGCGCAGAAAATGTACGGTGTGATCCCGATCAACTTCGAAGAAGACGAGGACCCGGCGGACACCATCATCCGCCAGACCGCCGGCATGCGCGGCGTCGATGGTGTGGTGGACGCGGTGGGTTTCGAGGCCAAGGGCAGCACTACAGAAACCCTGCTCACTGCCCTCAAGATCGAAGGTAGCAGCGGCAAGGCGCTGCGCCAGTGCATCGCCGCCGTGCGTCGCGGTGGCGTGGTCAGTGTCGCCGGGGTGTATGCCGGGTTTATCCATGGCTTCATGTTCGGCGATGCCTTCGACAAGGGGCTGACCTTCAAGATGGGCCAGACCCATGTGCAGCGGTTCTTACCGGAGTTGTTGGAGCACATCGAGCTGGGGCATCTGCACCCGGAGGCGATCATCACTCACCGGCTGCCCCTGGAGCAGGCGGCGCGGGGGTATGAGCTGTTTGATAAAGCCGAAGAGGAATGCCGCAAGGTGATCCTGCTACCGGGTGGGAGCGACCGGCCGCTGACCGAGCCAGTGGACGAACTGACCCCTGAGTTGCGCGTACAAGGTGTTCCCGGGTTCTAGGCCAATAACCGGAAAAATGTGGGAGCTGGTTTGCCTGCTATAGCGGTGGTTCAGTTGAATATTCAGTGACTGACGCGCTGCCTTCGCGGGCAAGCCCGCTCCCGCAGGGGATCTGTGCCGGACGCTGATTTTGTGGGCGATGCATGACCAATGTGGGAGCTGGCTTGCCTGCGAAGGCGGTGTGACAGTCACTGCATCTGTGACCGCACTACCGCTATAGCAGGCAAGCCAGCTCTCACATGGATTTTCTTTGCTTTGACAGTGGTGTTTCCCACATTAACCGGTGTCAGGCTGCGGCTTGCGGCTGGATGCGCAATTGGCCTTCGACATCCTTGACCAACCCACTGGCGACAAACAGCGGCGCCAGGCGTTTGTGCAACTGTGGCTCGACAAACTCGTTGACCGTATCCAGCCCCAACGTACCACTGAGCGGCAGCTCGGCCTTGGTGTACGACAACCATGCCTTCTTCAACGCCATCAACACATCACTGCCCGCCGTCGAAGCGAAGCGACGGTGCAGGGGCTTGGTGTCGAAGGTGAAGGTGTGTTGGAACTCATAACCGCTTTCATCGCCGCCGTTGGCCGTGCAGCGCACGCAGGTGCAAGTGCCGTCGCCGAAGGCGCTGCGCAGGTAGGCGTTGAAGTCCACCACGGGCTTGAGTGACAGGCGCTTATCAACCTCGAACAGGTCCCCGGTCATTTTTTCGTCAGTGTTCAACGTCCATTTCCTCGCAGTCGGTTGCTGTGTTTCAAAGCGCGGCACAATACCAGCCGAGCGTGGGTTTGGGGATTATTTGCGTCGTGGGAGGGTCAGCGGAAGAATTCACCGGGGGTGGAATCAAACTGCTGACGAAATGCATTGATAAAGGCTGAGGTCGATTCATAGCCACACCCCAATGCCACATCCGTCACCCGCTCGCCTTGTTCCAGGGCGGGCAGGGCGCTCAACAGGCGCAGGCGCTGGCGCCATGCGCGAAACGTCAGCCCGGTGTCACTCAGGAACACCCGACTCAGGGTCTTTTCACTCACCTCCAGCTTTCGGCTCCACTCGCCCAACGTCGTCTGCTGCTCGGGATGCAGGTTGAGGCTGCGGTAGATCTGTCGCAGCCGTGGGTCGTGAGGCAGTGGCAACATCAAATCCACCTGGGGTGCGGCGGCGAGTTGATCGAGCAGTACCTGAGCCAGGCGCCCGTCCGGCCCGTCCTCGGTATATTCCACCGGCAATTGGCTGAAGTTGCGGATCAGCTCGCGTAGCAAACTGCTCACCTCCAGCACCTGGCAACGCTCGGCGGCCCAGGCGGTGACGCTGCAATCGAGGTATAAGCTGCGCATTTCCGTATGGGGTGAACTGAACACCCGATGGGGCATGCCGGCCGGAATCCACACCGCGCGCTGCGGTGGTGCGACGAAACGGCCAACGCTGGTCTGGATCTCCAGCACTCCGGAAATCGCGTAGGACAGCTGCACCCACGGGTGGCTGTGGCGTCGCGTCAGCGCACGGTTGGGCAAGGATTCAGTACGCCCGTACACCGGCCTCGGCAGGCTGGAAAGCCCTGGGACACTGCGGCGAACGGCTTTTTCATGTCCTTTAGGCGGCATTTACTGGCTCATTGGCGTTAGTCGGTAACAGGTGGTTACGTTAGAGTCGTCGCGACGCTCTTGGCAACCCCTGGAAGAATTGCTTATGACCCGGCCCCGGTTTCTCCCCGACAACTTCACCCTCACTCTGATCGCCACGGTGATCCTCGCTTCACTGCTGCCCGCCAGCGGCCAGACCGCCGTGGCGTTCGGCTGGGTCACCAACCTGGCCATCGCGCTGCTTTTTTTCCTCCACGGCGCCAAGCTGTCGCGCAAGGCTATCGTCGCCGGTGCCGGCCACTGGCGTTTGCATTTGCTGGTGTTCAGCCTGACCTTCGTACTATTTCCGTTGTTGGGCCTGGCGCTCAAGCCAGTGCTGTCGCCGTTGATCGGCAACGAGCTGTACATGGGCATGCTCTACCTCTGCGCCTTGCCGGCCACTGTGCAATCGGCGATTGCCTTTACCTCCCTGGCCCGCGGCAACATCCCGGCGGCCATCTGCAGCGCGGCGGCGTCCAGCCTGTTCGGCATCTTCCTGACGCCGCTGCTGGTAGCGCTGCTGCTCAACGTGCATGGGGATGGCGGCTCCACAGTCGATGCGATTGTCAAAATCAGCGTGCAGTTGTTGCTGCCGTTCATTGCCGGGCAGATTGCCAGCCGATGGATCGGTGGCTGGGTCGGGCGTAACAAAGCCTGGCTGAAATTCGTCGACCAGGGCTCGATTCTGCTCGTGGTCTACGGGGCTTTCAGCGAGGCGGTCAACGAAGGCATCTGGCACCAGATCCCGCTGTGGGAGTTGGGCGGCTTGGTGGTGGCTTGCTGCGTGCTGCTGGCCCTGGTATTGGTGGCGTCTACGCTGCTGGGCAAGGCGTTTGGCTTTAACCAGGAAGACCGCATCACCATCTTGTTCTGTGGTTCGAAGAAAAGCCTGGCGACCGGCGTGCCGATGGCGCAGGTGCTGTTTGCCGGGGCGAGCATGGGCGTGTTGATTTTGCCGTTGATGCTGTTTCACCAGATCCAGTTGATGGTCTGCGCGGCGTTGGCCCAACGCTATGCCCAGCGGCCGGAGAGCATCCCCGAGTTAATGGGGCAGGTGGATCCGTGATGCACCTCTCATTCGCGGGTAAATAAGCTCAAGTTAACCGGCGTGACGACGACTTACTTCTTAACTAACCCAAGAAGGAGTGTCGGCATGAACGTTCGTCGTGTAGCGGTAATGACTGGCCTTCTGGGGCTGTGGGCAAGTACCTGCGGCGCCGCACAAACCGTGGGGCAGGGCACCATCAGGTTCAGCGGCGCCATTGTCGAGTCAGGGTGTGCGACAAATGCGCGCAGCGGTTCGGTGATGGAACTGCGCGGCTGTGCCCAATCCAGTCGTGGCAGCCGAATCGAGGTGCGCAGTGTGGCGCCGGTTGTCAGTGTCGATGCACCCCATGTGCGGCTGGTGGCGGACAGCGGCAAGGGGCGCTATTACGATCAGCGTTATGTGTTGGTAGACAGCGCCGGCAAGCTCATCCAGTCAGGCAACTACATCATTACCATGACTTCGCCGTAGGCCGCCGGGCGACGATCCGCAGCAACAGCGGTGCGAGAAACCTATAGAATGCTCGGCGGCGGCGCTTGTCCTGGGTGGCCGCTTGATCACCGTCAGAGTACCGCGCCCGTCAATGAGCCTTTCAGCCGCAACCCCACAAGCCAATTGGCAACCGGTCATCGCCCTTGCGCTGGCCGCGTTTGTGTTCAATACCACCGAATTCGTCCCCGTCGGGCTGCTCAGCGCCATCGGCGCCAGCTTTGACATGCCCGTGGCCAGCGTCGGCCTGATGCTCACCATTTATGCGTGGATCGTGTCGCTGACCTCGCTGCCGGTGATGCTGCTGACCCGCAACGTCGAACGGCGCAAATTGTTGATTGTGCTGTTCGGTCTGTTTATCGCCAGCCATATTCTCTCCAGCGTGGCCACCAGCTTCGGCTTGCTGATGGTCAGTCGGGTCGGCATTGCCCTGGCCCATGCGTTGTTCTGGTCGATCACGGCTTCGCTGGCTGTACGCCTGGCGCCAGAGGGCAAGCAGGTGCAGGCCCTTGGTTTGCTGGCCACCGGCACGTCCCTGGCGATGGTACTGGGCATTCCGTTAGGCCGTCTGTTGGGCGAGGCCATGGGCTGGCGTACCACCTTTCTGGTGATCGCCGCGTTCGCCGCCGCCCTGGTGTTCTGGCTGGCGCGCACCTTGCCGCTGCTGCCCAGCCAGAACTCCGGCTCCCTGCGCAGCCTGCCGCTGCTGTTCAAGCGCCCGGCTCTGGTGGCGCTCTACGTGCTGACCGCAATGACCGTCACCGCGCAATTCACCGCCTACAGTTACATCGAACCCTTCGTCGAAGGCGTCGCCGGCCTGGGCGGCAGGGCCGTGACCCTGATTCTGCTGGTGTTCGGTGGTGCTGGCATCATCGGCTCGTTGTTGTTCAGCCTGGTGCATCGCTTCAACCCCCATCTGTTCGTGATCGGCGCAGTGTCTATCCTCGCCGCGTGCCTGGCGCTGATGCTGCCGTTGAGCGGCGCCGAGTCTTACCTGGTGGGGCTGAGTATTTTCTGGGGCATGGCGATCATGGGCTTTGGCCTGGCCATGCAGTCCAAGGTGCTGGTGCTGGCACCGGATGCCACGGATGTGGCCATGGCGATGTTTTCCGGGATCTACAACATTGGCATCGGCGGCGGCGCGTTGATGGGCAGCTGGGTGGGCAGCCACTTCGGCTTCGCCTGGATCGGCGCGGCGGGCGGTTTGCTGGCGGGGCTGGCGTTGGTGGGGTATTGCCTGGCGATTTGGCGGTTTGGGCAGGGTGTGCCGCTTAATAAATGAATTTCACAGGGATTGGTGATTGATGAAGTACTTGATCGTTGCATGTGTTCTGTTAGGGCTCAGTGGTTGCGTTACCAACCAGTTGCACTTCGCGGCGTACTCGACGGAGGCCGAGTTGGCGGCAATCAAAAGTAGTATTGTACAGGCCGACATCGTGCAAGTGACTGGCGCTGAAAAGTGTACGCGCTGCAAGGAGTCGAGCAAGCTTGTTTGGCATGCTGCTAATTACAATGTCGGCCTTTACGAGGGGTTCGCCAACGTTCCTGTTGACGACTGGACCGACTTCACCAAGCGTGCGGTGGGCGTTTCTCCCTCTTCGACACTCAAAACCAGCGTCGAGATCGACAGAGTCTTCGTCAAGACTTGGAACTCTCCTGACTATTACGCCTGTGAGGTTAGCCTGACGGTGGATATCGCCGGCACGAAATATGCCGGGCATTCCCGGCTCAAGTTGAAGCAGGCGGGGCAAAGCTTGATAGGTGACAAGCTTGCTGCCCTTAACGCGAAGGTATTGGATACTGTAGGCCTGACCGTTAAAGCAGCATATATGAATGCTTTGGCCAACTATCACAAGGTACGCTGAATAAATGCGGCTTTGCTGATTTGCTGAGTTTATAGAGGGCGACCGTAAGGTCGCCTGTTTTCGGTTACGACATCCTTGCCCTTAGCCTACGCCCGATCACATCCAGTAAATCGCAGCCGTCCCGCAATGGAATACTCAACAGCGACGCGAAGTCCTGCAGCACCACGGTATCGCTGCTGATTTCATCGCGAAGTGCCAGGTTTTCCAGAACTTGAGTGACTGCCCGAATACGAAAAACTGCTGCGTCATGCAAAGCATCAAGCGGCGCCTGAGTATCGATTAGCAGTGTAGGTATGGTGCAATCGGGGCCCGTTATGGGCATATACCGATCAGATGAGGTCATGGTTCTTGCTCCTATATCTAAGTGAGCCGTCACCTTCTGCCGCCAAGCAGAATTAGGGTGGCGGATTACGCAAGGTTGGCGGACCGGGGATATAGGACCCGGCACTTCCGAAGAAGTCCCTGCGCAACCCGCCATTGCACGAAATCACGGGCGCAAAAAAAGCGCCTGCAATCGTGTTGGGGGCGCCGTTGCGCCTATATCTGGTCGGACCGCCAAGTCCAATCGCAGCACTTGCTGCGAGTTGAAAGAGTAGCCTGCGCGATGCTCCATCGCAACCGGGAAGTGGATGACATCAAAAAAATGGATCGTTCACATCCTGTCATTGTAGTGAGCAACGCGAAGTTCTACGCCACCGGAATCAACGGATCCGCCGCCGCCAGTGCCACTGCTCTATCCGCCGCCGGTGGGTAGATCCACACGCTATTGATCTGCTGTTTGAGTTCCTTGGCTTCCTGGCCCACCAGCTTGAGCTGACGGTCCCAGCCTTCGGTGTACACCGCGCCCCAAGCGCCGAGGTCGAGGCAGGTCACGTATTTGGGTTGGCTGTAGGCCATGGGGGCCACGCCGATCAGATCGGCGGCGACGTTGTTGCCGGCGTAGCGGCCCAGGGCGATAGCGTGCTGGCAGGACATGGCAGCGAAGTTGCCCAGCGCGTCTGTGGCGGCGTAGGCCACGTCGCCAGCGGCGAAGATGGCAGCCTGGCCCTTGACCTTGAGGTGGGCGTCCACGTGCAGGCGGCCCTGGGGATCGCGGGTGCCCTCAACCTGTTCGGTCAGCGGGTTGGCGCGAAAGCCGATGGTCCAGATCACGGTGCTCGATTCAATCCGCTGCCCATCTGCCAGGGTCACGCCACCGGCATCCACCGAGGCGACCGAGGTGTTCAGTACCCATTCAATCCCCAGCTCGCGGCTGGCTTCGATGATAGAGGGGCGTATGCCGTCGCCCATCGACGCGGCAATCTGCGGCCCGCGGTCGACCACGATCACACGGATGTTGGCCGTCTCACCCAGTGCCGCACGCAGGCGCGCCGGCATTTCGGTGGCGGTCTCGATACCTGTAAAGCCGCCGCCGGCCACCACTACGGTATTGCGGGCCGGAGTGTCGGGCAGATTTTTGAGGGCCTTGATATGGGCCTCAAGGCGCGCGGCGTCTTCGATCTGATCCACATCGAACACATGCGCAATGCCGTCCATGTTTGGGCGGTTCAAGCGGCTGCCGGCAGCCACTACCAGGCGGTCGTAGCTGAGGGTGGCCGGGATGCCGGCCGCGTTGCGGTAGGTCACTTGCTTATTAGTGGCGTCGATGCTGTCGGCGGCGCCTTGCACAAAGGTCACGCCCACAGCGTCGAACAGCGCATCAAGCGGGGCCAGCATGGTATGCACATCGGGCTCGTAGAACCGCGGGCGGATACGCAGTTCTGCTTGGGGGGCGAGCAGGCTGATACGCACATCGTTGCGGTCGTGTTTATCCAATAGCCGAGCGGCGCTCAAGGCGCTCCACACGCCACCAAACCCAGCGCCGATGATCAGAATATGTTGTTTCATGGGGTTGCTCCAGAGACCAGGTAAGCCGCAAGGCATTGCCGGATCACTGTAAAAGCAGCAGGGTCTGTCCGAAAGGACAGATAACCCTGGATGACTGCCAGGTCAGTCGGCCTAGCGGGAAAAACGCTCGCGGTAGTCGCGCGGTGAGATGGCCAGCTGGCGGTGGAAGGTGCAGCGCATGCGTTCTTCGTCGCCAAACCCGCACAGCCCGGCGATCTGCTCGATGCTGCGCTGGGAGTCTTCAAGCATGCGGCGCGCCGCTTCCATGCGAAACAGTTCGATGGCCTTGGCCGGGGTGCGACCGGTTTTTTGCTTATAGACCCGGGCAAAATTGCGTGGGCTCATATGGCTCTGCGCGGCCAAGCGTTCGACGCTGAGGTCACTGTCGCGCAGGTTGTCGCTGATCCAGGCATGCAGCGCATCAAAGCCGGCGCTGTCGGCGGTTTGCGCTTGCAGCACCTGGCTGAACTGCGCCTGGCCACCGGGGCGCTTGAGGAACACCACCAGTTCGCGTGCCACTTGCAGCGCCACTTCGCGCCCGCAGTCGGCCTCCACCAGCGCGAGCGCCAGGTCGATCCCGGCACTGACGCCCGCCGAGGTCCACACCTGGCCCTGCTGCACGAAGATCGCGTCCACGTCCACCTCGATGCTCGGGAAGCGTTGCTTGAGCAGCTCGCACATGGCCCAATGCGTCGCCGCGCGGCGACCCTCCAGCAAGCCCGCCAACGCCAGCAAAAACGTGCCGCTGCACACCGACGCGGTACGTCGCGCCTGACCGGAGGCGTTGCGCAGCCAGTCCACCAGCGCAGTGTTGTCCAGCATGGCTTGCTCAATGGCGGGCGCGCCGGGTACCACAAGAGTGTCGATGGCGGCTGGGTCCAACTGCGCCAAAGCCACAGTGTCGACGCTCAAGCCTTCGGCGGTTGGCATCAGCCCGCCCGCCAGGCTGGCATTGTGCAGCACATAACCTTGCAAACCGCGTTCGGCCATGGCCTTGGTGGCGGCCCAGAACACCGTCTGCGCGCCGGTCAGGTCGAGCAAACCCATCTGCGGATACGTCAGGAACACCAAGGTGCGCGGTTGGGCCAATGGGGAGAGTAGGGTCATACGCTGGCCAGTTGCTCGATCTGGCTCAAGGTGCGCAAGTGTGCACCCATGCCCCTGGTAAATGGCTTGAGTTGTTCAACTTTGGACGTCATGACAGTGGTCTCCGGTAAAGGGGCAGGGCGCTGTTTTACCATGCCCCCCAGACAGTTTAAGCCGTCGCACAGCGTTTGGTCTTGGTTGAACAGTGTTTTGGCAAGGCCCTTCTGCGAATGTCGGTCAGGATTCACCTTGCTGGTCGGCTCTGTTTGTTACTATCGCCATCCTGTCACCCGGAGTCGCCGCCCTATGCAACACCAGTGGGATGAAATGCACCGCACCCGCAAGCCCACGTTCGTCCTGTGTGGCGAGCCCCAGGGGGATGTGCTCAATCTCTATGTTCACGGTTACTCGGCGTTCTTCAACCGCCAGCAACTGGGCAACTTCAAGCAGCAGTTGGCGGGTATCGAAGGTTCGACCAACTTGATGCTGTTCTGGCCGGCGGGGCATTTTCTGGAAAACCTGTTTGCACCGTTCAAGGACGTGCTCGCCTCGCTGCTCGGCGGTGGCGGCCTGGGCGCGGCGACGGTGGGCGTGGGCAAGGCTATTGCCTATTTTCTCGACCATTACAAAAGTGTCGAGGCACGGGTGGATGAAGTGGCCAAGACCTTGTTGCCCGAACTGGCCGGCTACCTGCACAACCAGGCGCTGCCGGTGCGGCGCATCAACCTGATCGGCCATTCCCTCGGCGCACGCATTCTGGTCAAGAGCCTGCTGGCCAGCCCCGAGATCGCTCGCGAACTGCCGTTGAATAACCTGTTGTTGATGGGTGGGGCGATCTGTACCTCGAGCCCCTGGGACGAGGTGTCGGCGCCGCTGAAGGGGCGGTTGATCAACTGCCATTCCAGCAAGGACTGGGCGCTGGCCATGAAGCCCGATACCGAGCGTTGCATCGGCCGCTATGCGATTGACGTGACGCCCGCGCTCAAGGCCAAGGTCACCAATGTGCACCTGGCCAGCTTCGATCATGCCGCCTATTGGCCGCAGTTGAAGACGGTGGTGCAGTACACCGATTTGCTGCAGGAACGGCGCGGCATGATCCGTGTGGACTCGCGCAGCAGTGACGTGCGGTTTGCCGAAGCAGACGTGGACCTGTACCCGGCGTTGGTGCAAGCGCGGCCGGAGGAGCTGAAGTTTCTTGCCGAACTGATGGCGCAAAAGCGCAGTGCCGCGATCGATGCCAGTGTGCGTGAGCCGTTGAAACTGGCCATTGAATTGCAGCGCATGGGCGGTGATAGCTTTATGAACCTGGCCCGTGGCCATGGCGTGGGCTATCGCCAGATTGCCGAAGATGTGGCGCAACGCCTGGGCATCAAGTTCGACCAACCACTTGAGCATGTGGCGCTTGCCGAGATCGAAGGGCAGGTCGCAGAAACACTGATCGAGCAGTACAAGGACAAACTCAGCCGCGCTGATCGTCAGGCGTTCGAGGCCGAGCTCAAGGCGGCGGCACAAAAAGAGCAGGGGTTGTTCAACCGCTTGGATGTGGGCCGTTCGGCTACCGCAGCCTTGAGCGGCACGGCGTTGGCCGGGCTGACCGGGTTTATCCTGCGGCGCGGTGCGGCCACGGCGATTCCGGTAGTGGGCCAGGCGCTGGCTGCGGCGATGTTGCTGGTCAGCGGCGTTCGGGCGTTTTCCGGCCCGGCGTATTCGATCACCACTTTGGCGGTACTGGTGGTCGGCGTGATCCGCCAACGCATGGAGCGCGAGGCGCTCAACCAGGAACTGGAGCTGGTGGTGCAAGTGGTGGAAGCGTTTGACCTGCCGCGAGACACGGTGATGCGCACCGTCGCCACCGACTGATAAGCTGCTGCCCAAGTCTTGTGTATTTGCCTGGAATACCGCGTGAAATTCAGCCTGCCGAAAATCGCCACCGCCCCGTTCTGCCCGCCGGAAGTGGCCGGCTCTGTCGCTGTTGATCCCAAGGCCTCGTTTTTTAAACGGGTGCTGATGTTCGCTGGCCCCGGCCTGTTGATCTCCATCGGCTATATGGACCCCGGCAACTGGGCAACGGCCATTGAGGCCGGTTCACGCTACGGCTATAGCCTGTTGTTTGTGGTGCTGCTGGCCAGCCTGGCGGGGATGGCGGTGCAATGCCTGTGTTCGCGGCTGGGCATCGCCACTGGCAAGGACCTGGCGCAACTGTGTCGTGAGCGCTACAGCCAGCGCTCTGCTCGTACCCAGTGGGTGTTGGCGGAAATCTCCATCATCGCCACAGACCTTGCCGAAGTGCTCGGCTGCGCCCTGGCGTTTCACCTGTTGCTGGGGGTGTCGCTGACCACCGGCATTGTCATCACTGCATTCGACACGCTGTTGATCCTGGCCCTGCAAAATCGCGGTTTTCGGCGCCTGGAAGCGATCATGCTAGCGCTGGTCGCCACCATCGGCGTGTGCTTTTTCATCGAACTGGTGCTGATCAAACCCTACTGGCCCGACGTGCTCAGCGGGTTCACCCCGTCACTGTCGGCCATCAGCGATGCGGCGCCGTTGTACCTGGCCATCGGCATCCTCGGTGCCACGGTCATGCCCCATAACCTCTACCTGCACACCTCTATCGTGCAGACCCGCCTGATCGGCAAGGACCTGGCGAGCAAGCAGGATGCAGTCAAGCTGGCGCGTATCGACACCATCGGCTCCCTGGCCTTGGCGCTGTTGGTCAACGCCGCGATCCTGGTGCTAGCCGCAGCGGCCTTCTACAAGACCGGCCATACCGATGTGGTGGAAATCCAGGACGCCTATCACCTGCTCGACCCCTTGGTCGGCGGTGCTTTCGCCAGCATCCTGTTCGGTATCGCCTTGCTGGCTTCGGGCCAGAGTTCGACCTTTACCGGCACCATCGCCGGGCAAGTGATTATGGAGGGTTACCTCAACCTGCGCATACCCTGCTGGCAGCGCCGCCTGATTACCCGTGGGCTGGCGCTGATCCCGGCGTTTCTCGGGGTATGGCTGATGGGTGACGATGCTATCGGCAAGCTGCTGATTCTCAGCCAGGTGGTACTGAGCCTGCAATTGCCCTTTGCGTTGTACCCGTTGATCCGCATGACCGGCGACAAGCAATTGATGGGGCCGTTCGTCAACCGGTTGCCCACGCGGCTGCTGGCGTGGTTTCTGTTCGCGGTGATCAGTGGGGCGAATGCGTGGTTGATCGGGCAGTGGTTGTTCTGAGCCAGGGTTGAGTCATGTGCTCTTTTTCTCAACCCGGCCTTCGAACAGTTTGCGCTCCGTCAGGGGGCGGTCACACTCACCGATCCCAATACGGCACCGTCCCAAAACACTCCACGAAATAGTCGATCACCGTGCGCACCTTCAGCGACAGCCTGCGGCTGCCCGGCCACAACGCAGCGATCTGTTGGGGCTCCAGGGTTGTCGCGACCTCGTACTCACTCAGCACCGCCTGCAAGGTACCGGCGCGCAGGCTTTCGCCAATCAGCCAGGACGGAAACACCACCAGGCCCAGGCCTTGTTCGGCGGCGTGGGTGAGGGTGTCGGCGTGGTTGCCGGTGATGGGGCCGCTGACGCTGTAGGCAGTCCAGTCGCCTTGGCCGCGGCGGAAGAACCAGCGCTGCTGACCGGTGATGCCTTTGTAGGCCAGGCAATGGTGGTGGGCCAGTTCGTCAGGGTGGCGCGGCCTGCCATGTTGGGCCAGGTAAGCAGGGCTGGCCGCGATGCGAAAGCGTTGCGGCGCGAAGATGCGCGCCTGCATGCCCGAGTCATTGAGCACGCCAATACGAAACAGCAGGTCGGTGCCATCTTGCAGCGGGTCGACGAAGGTGTCGGTTTGCTGGATATCCAACTGCAACTTCGGGTAGCGCCGGCACAGCGCTCCCAGCCAGGGTGCAAGGTGGCGCTGGCCGAACACCATGGGCGCGTTGATGCGCACCAGGCCGCTGGGCTCGCTGTCTTGCTCCTGCAGGGCCTGGTTCGCCGTCTCCAATTGCTCCAGTAGCAAGCGTGCGTGGCGGCCCAGCAGGCGGCCGGCTTCGGTGGGGCTGACGGCACGCGTATGGCGGTAGAGCAATTGCTGGCCGACGGCCTGTTCCATCAGTTGAATGTGCCGCGAAATGGAGGAGGGCGCCAGGCTTTCGCGGCGGGCCACTTCGGAAAAGCTGCCTTGGTCCAGCACGGCCACAAACAGGCGTAGCGCCTTGAAACTCAGTTCATTCAAGCCCTGCATCATCTCTCCAGGCTGTGCGTTTTACGCAAAGGTGTTGTCCGCATACTCCCATTTATCGCACAGCACGGCCACCGGATAATGCGCGCCATGTTTTTCCATTCTTGATACACAGGTGATGTATGCAGGCACGTTCCACCGAAGGCTTGGCGCAGGCCAGGCCGAGCAATAACCTTCTACGGCTGCTGCTGTTGCCGTTGGTAATTCTGGCGGGCATGGGCCTGTCGGTGGAGGCCGGATTGCTCGGGCCATTGGGCGCGCAGGTCGGGCATTTGTGGGCGACGTTGAGCATCTTTGGCGTTGGCACGGCGATTCTGTTTTTACTGCTGCTGTTCAGCGGCCCGCAAAAGGGCCCGGCATTCACGCAGCTGCCGCGCTGGCAGTTGATCGGCGGGTTTCTGGGGCCGATGTATGTAGTGGTGTTGACCCTGGCTACACCGCACATCGGCATCGCGATGACCATGATCGCGATTCTCTCGGGCCAGGTGGGCAAGAGTGTGTTGATCGACCACTTCGGCTGGTTCGGCACCGCGCGCAAACGGGTCAATGGCGAGCGCTGGATCGCGTTGGCGTTGATTGTGGCGGCACTGGTTCTGATTGCACGAGGCTAAGGCGATGAATCTGTTTATGTTGTTGGTGATGGTGATTGCGGCGGGGGCGGTGCTGAGTGTGCAGGCCGCTATCAATGGGCGTCTGGGCCAGACTGTGGGAGTGTTGCGCAGCAGTCTGTTGACTTTCGCGGTGGGCGCGCTGACCACGGCGTTGTTGATATTTTTCTTCGAGCCGGCCCAGGCCGTCAGCCTGCTGGAGGTGCCAAAGTGGCAATTGACCGGTGCCCTGTTTGGCGTGGTGTACATGATGGTGATGGTCGGCGCGGTGCCGGTGGTCGGTACGGCCGTCGCCACGGTGGCCGTGATTGTCGGGCAACTGGGCATGGGCATGTTGATCGACAACTTTGGCTGGCTGGGCAACCCGGCGATCGAGCTGTCGGGCAGTCGTATCCTCGCGATGCTGTTGCTCGCCCTGGCGTTGGTGTTCATGTACCGCAGTAATAGCCGCCGGGCCGACTGACGGCGCTGAACCATGCTTGCTTGCCCAGGGTCACTGCTTAAGGTGCGGCGCTCGCCGCATCGGACGACCATGAACAAGGAGTCTGACCATGCCAGATCAAACCTGTGCTTGCCCTCACTGCAAATGTGTCCTGGGCGCTGACGCAATAATGAAAGACGGCAAGGGCTATTGCTGCCAGGGCTGTGCCGAGCACCATGCTCACGGTGAACCCTGCGCGGCGGCGACGGGATGCGAATGCGCCAAGTCGGCCCACGGTTGACAGGATTGACCTGCAGGCCCGGGCACCCGGTGCCTGCAGGATGAGTAAAAACAGTTCGCTTGCCGGCGACCAGTCTTTACCATGGTCGCCCGTCCTTGTTTGATGTGTACCGCCATGGCCCTGGCCGCGCCCCCCGACCTTAGTGATCACGCCGTTCCCGTGCAGCCGTTGGCGCGTACCTACCCGCGTGGGTTGTACGTAGAACCGCACAGCCACGATTGGGGCCAGTTGCTCTACGCCATGAGCGGTGTGATGTGGGTCGAGACGCCCCGCGAAGCCCTGGTAGTGCCGCCCCAGCGTGCAGTGTGGTTGCCGCCGGGGGTGGAGCACGGGATCCGTGTGGTCTCCGATTTGCAGATGCGCAATATCTACCTGCGCCCGGCGTTGGCGGCGACGCTGGACAGCCAGGTGCAGGTCATCGAAGTGGGCCGCTTGTTGCGGGAGTTGATCGTGACCTTGGTCGAGCAGGGTGATCACGGTGATGCGGTTTACTATGACGCTGTGGTGGGCCTGGCTCTGTTGGAGTTGCAACGCGCACGGCGCTCGCCTATTCGCATCGCAATGCCGGTGGCGGCGGATCGTCGGCTGATCAATGCGTGCCAGGCGGTCATGGCTGCGCCTTCCCTGGACATCCCGTTCGAACAGCACGCCGAGGCAGCGGGCGCCAGCGTGCGCACCCTGGCGCGGCTGTTCCAGCAGCACCTGGGCATGGGGTTTGCCCAGTGGCGCCGTCAGGTGCAGTTGGCCACGGCGGCTGCGGAGTTGATCCAAGGCCAGTCGGTGAGCGGCATAGCGCGCACCCTGGGTTACTCGCCCAGCAGCTTCAGCGACATGTTCCGACGCGAATTGGGCGTGTCGCCGTCGCAGTACCGGAGTTGGCCGAAATCCTGAAGCACTTGGCCGATACCCACGGTAGGTGCGCCCTAGACTGAGCCCATCAATCCACCGGGCGCAGCCTTCATGAGCTATTTGATTTCCTTGGCCATCGGCCTGTTTGTCGGCGTGATCTACGGCGCGCTGGACTTCCGCTCGCCTGCACCGCCCGCTATCGCACTGGTCGGCCTGATGGGCATGCTGCTCGGCGAAAAGCTCTGGCCCATGGTGCGGCAGTTGGTCAGTGGTTGGTTGTCCTGATCCCTTTTCCCTTCCACGGATGCCCTCTATGAACGCACTGCAATTTACCGACACCGGCGACCTCGCCCACCTGCGCCTGGTGGAGGTGCCCATGCCGGTACCGTCTGCCGACGAAGTGTTGGTCAAGGTCAACGCGGCGGGCCTGAACCCCAGCGACGTCAAAAACGTGCTTGGCCGTTTCCCCTACACCACGCTGCCACGCATCCCTGGGCGTGACTTCGCAGGCGTGGTGGTGGAAGGCCCGCAGGCATTGCTCGGCCAGGAGGTTTGGGGCACCGGTCGTGACCTGGGGTTTTTCGCTGACGGTTCCCATGCCCAATACCTGCGCGTGTCAGCCAAGGGCGTAGCGCACAAACCCACGCACTTGAGCTTTGCCCAGGCGGCCAGCCTCGGTGTGCCCTTTACCACCGCCTGGGACGCCCTGGAGCGCAGCGGCGTTGGCAAGGGCACGCGCTTGCTGGTGATCGGCGCCAACGGCGCGGTCGGCAGTGCGGCGTTGGCGCTGGCGAAGATACGCGGTGCGCAGGTATTGGCGGCCGTGCGCAAGGCCGATCAGCTCGAGTTGTTACAGGCCCAAGGGCTGGAGGCGATTGCCTTGGGCAAGCCGGAGGAACTGGGCGCGCAAGTGCAGGCCGTGTTCAATGGCGGCGCCGACGTGATCTTTGACACTACCGGTTTCTGGCTGCCCGCCGCGGTGGCGGGGCTGGCACCGTTCGGCCGCATCGCCATCATCGCCGCCCCGGTTGACGGCCACGTGCAGTTACCGGCCCTGGCGCTGTACCGTAAGGGCGGGTCGGTGGTGGGGATCAACTCTTTGCTCTATAGCTGCGAACAATGCGCGGTGATGCTGGAGGCGTTTGGGCGCTTCTTTGATGAAGGCCTGTTGCCGCTGCCTACGGGGTTGCGTGAAGTGGCGTTGGTGGAGGGTGTTCAGTGCTATGCAGAAGTGAACAACGACAGCCCAGACAAAATCATTTTCCTGCCCTGATGGGATAGAAATGTGGGAGCGGGCTTGCTCGCGAATGCGGTGCATCAGTCACCTATATATCGACTGACACTCTGCATTCGCGAGCAAGCCCGCTCCCACAGTGTTGATCTTTATTCGGTTTCGGGAACGCCTTTTTCCCACGCCGACCAGTTCTTCACAATCGCCTGGACCAACGGGTTGCCCGTGCGGTACAGGTTTTCCAGCGCCGGTACAAACCCACCCTGATCGGCATACTTGAGCAGGTTGTCCACTTCGCTGTAGCCAGGGTAAGGCCGGTCAAAGTCAGAGCCTGCGCGCACCACGGCCAGACGCTGGATATCCACCAAGCCTTCGCGGCTGGCGCGCAGCAGCGCTTCGTAGGTGGAGTTGTCCTCCTGTTGGGTGGTGCAGTATTCGCCTTTGTTGTCGGTGAGCAACTGGGTCCAGACTTCGGCACGTTCGCTCAACCGCGTGCCGGAAAACCAAGTGTTGCCCGCCAGGGTGTCGCAGCGGGTGACTTGCGGCGGCTGGTTGGCCGGGGCGGCGGGGTAGTGTTTGCGCCAGGCGGCGGACTCTGTGCTTTCTGTCAGCTCCACCTTGTGCGACAAGGCAAACGCCTTGGCTTGCAGCTTTTGGTTGAGCTCAAACACTTCGGTCTTGTAGTCCAGCGGAGGTTTTTCGTTGGGCCCCTTGGTGTTGATCCCGATATAGCCCGTCGGCCAGTCC
This sequence comes from Pseudomonas sp. BTN1, assembly GCF_001907715.1. Taxonomy (NCBI): domain Bacteria; kingdom Pseudomonadati; phylum Pseudomonadota; class Gammaproteobacteria; order Pseudomonadales; family Pseudomonadaceae; genus Pseudomonas; species Pseudomonas sp. BTN1. The sequence goes on from NZ_MPBM01000034.1 coordinate 38,524, forward strand.
TTGGGCGCATCCCGTGAATCCAGCTCCCACTGCGTGCCGAACTCCACCAGGTAATGGGCCCAGGCGGCGGTACCGATGGTGCCGTGCTTGGGGTTGATGCCGGCGATCCCGGCGATCAGGAAGTAGCTCTGGCGCAGGTCGAACTTGGGCGACAAGGCCAGGGCCAGGGTAGATGCGGCAGCGTTGGTCTGGCCCATGCCGGTCACCAGCAGGCACACGTCCTGGTTGTTGCAGCGAATCACTGGATATTCGGCGGACAAGCCTGGAACGCGTACTTCTTGTTTAAGTTCGAGGCGGTCGATCCAGGTTTGCGCCTCGGGGGCAAACATGGTGATCAGCATCACCTTGGGTTTGATCGGTGCTGGGCTATCCGCCAGCACCATGTGGGGCAATAGGGCCAGGCCGACGGCCAGCGAGACACGGGTCAATGCGTTCATCTACAGCTCCTTGATCAGAATTGATAGCCCACGCCGGCGTAGTAACCCCAGCCGTCTGAGCGTGCGCGGAAGTTGCCTTCGCCGAAATTCAACTCGCTGCCGTCCTCCCAGTTGCCGCCGTTGTGAAAGTAACGGCCGACCAGGGTAAAGCGCAGATGGGTAAACGAGTACAGCAACACGTTGGTGGCCACCAGGGAATTGGCGGTGCGCGCCGGGTTGTCCTTGTGCAGGTCCGAGCCGAAATCGTAGTTGGTGAAACCGATGTAGGTCAGCGAGGCGCCGTTGTCGAACTTGCCGATGGGCACGATGTACTTCATCTGCGCTCGGTAGCCGTCCCAGGAATACTCATTGCTGGCGCCGTAGTTTTCCCACTGGTAGCGCCCGTAGAAATTGGCCGACAGGTTGACCCTCGAATGGGTGTCGATATCGGTACCCAGGCCGCTGTACAGGGTGTTGGCGCGGTTTTCCTTGCGGCTGCCGTGGTCGTAGATCCAGTCAAAGGCCACATACCATTCCTTGAATGGGCCAATTGCCAGGCTGCGTCCTGCGAGGTAGTCGATGGAGATCCGCGGTTCATGCTCCATGAACACCGGCGAGCCATGGTCCCACACACCTTTGTCATTACTGTTACCGATGGTGAGGATCTTCGGTACATCGATATAGCCGTACAACTCAAAGGGGCCCTTGCGCCCGAAGTACTCGTATTCCAGGTAGACGTCATCTTGAGGCTTGGGGCCGAAACTGATGTCTTTGCTGCCGATCAGCGTGAGGTCCTGGTTGAACCACTCGGACAGATACACGCCTTTTTTCGCCGGGGGGTTGGCTTCAGGGCTGAGGGTTTCGCCCTGTGCTGAGTCATCCACGGGCTTTTCCTGCGCCAAAATGGGTGCACTGAGTACTCCCGTAACGGCGGCCAGTAGCAACGAAACGCCAAGACCGGCACGAGGCTTTGAGGTGGGTTGCATTGAAAGTCCTTATTCTTACGCGGTTTAAACCCGATTCGACGGGGAGGAGTGAACTTGGCGGTCAAGTTCGTTCCGCAAACGTTTGCACAGGTTGTACCAACTTGGGTCAATGGCTTGAACTGTTTAGAAAAAAGAGCAATTAGCCGACGCTTTGGTCAGGAAAACACTGGGATTGATGTCATCCCGCAGAGGCGATGGGGCTGAACATCGGCAATCCGGCCTGCCGCCGGTACTCACTCGGCGTCTGGTGCATTTCGATACGAAAGTGGCGATTGAAATTGGACAGGTTGGCGTAGCCCACTTCAAAGCAGATGTCCGCCACTGACATCTGGCTGTGCAACAACAAGCGGCAGGCACGCAGCACGCGGAACTTGCGCATCAGGTCGATAAAGCCGTGGCCGGTGTTGCGTTTGAAAAACCGCGAAAAGCCAGGTTCGCTCATGTCCAGCTGCCGGGCGATGTCCGACAGGCGTACATCGCCGGTCAGTTCCCGCATCAGGTAGTCAAGCGCCTTGTTGATACGTTCGGCGCTGCGCGCATCCAGGGTCGGTGCGTAGCACGGGCTGGCCAGGGTCTTGGCCTGTGAGGGCGGGGCGTTCTTCAGCGTATCGAGCAGTTGCAGAAATAGGGTCAGGCGTTGCAGACCATGGGCATTGCCGATGGCCTCCATCAGCCTGGCGGCGTGTGTGGCGGTTGCTCCGGTGAATTCGAGGCCGCGTCGCGCCTGTTCAAACAACGCCTGTAACTCGCCCAGTTCCGGCAGGGTGGTGCGCAGAGCGAGCAGGGCGGCGCCGTCGAATTGGAGCACCACATCACGCCCGTGCAGGTATTCGCCGGGGGCCAGGTCGCCGATCCAGTCGTGAGGCAGGTCAGGGCCGATCAGTGCGACATGCCCTGCGCTGAACGCACCGATATAGTCGCCCGCCACCAGCTTGCCGCTGCCTTGGCGGATCAGGTGGATTTCGAATTCAGGGTGGTGGTTCCAGCGTGCCAGTTCATAGGGATAGTCATGTTCGAACCAGCGAAAACCATGTTCCGGTTCGGTCAGGATCACCTCAAGCTCCGCAGGGCGATGCTCGAACAGGGTGGCGGGGCTGACGGGCATGATGCTGCCTCTTGTGGTGGTGCAATTTTCCCAAAATACCCGCACTGGCAATCGGTGCGCTAGCCCCGGTTTCGCCTGAGGCTGATACTTTTTTGATCCTGTGCCTCAGGTTAAAAAAGTATCAGCCGCGCATTCGCCAGCCGTTTGTGAGGCGGCAGGCCAAGCTGCTGTAATCGAGGCTCAACAACAAAGGTCGGCAAGCTGTTCTCGGCGGTGTTCACCGGCTACCGGCAATAACCTTCACAGGAGCCCCCATGAAACGACTCGAAAGTAAAAGCGCGCTGATCACCGGATCGGCGCGAGGCATTGGCCGTGCGTTCGCCCAAGCCTACATCGCTGAAGGCGCCACCGTGGCCATCGCCGACATCAACCTGCAACAGGCCCAGGCCACCGCCGCCGAACTGGGGCCCCAGGCTTACGCCGTGGCGATGGACGTCACCGACCAAGCCTCCATCGACGCGGCGATCGCCACAGTGGTGAGCCACGCTGGCAAGCTCGATATCCTGATCAACAACGCCGCCCTGTTCGACCTGGCCCCCATCGTCGACATCACCCGCGACAGCTTTGAACGGCTGTTCTCGATCAACGTCGCCGGCACGCTGTTCACTCTGCAGGCCGCAGCCCGACAGATGATCAGCCAAGGGCATGGCGGCAAGATCATCAACATGGCCAGCCAGGCCGGGCGGCGAGGCGAGCCGTTGGTGGCGGTTTATTGTGCGAGCAAGGCGGCGGTGATCAGCCTGACGCAATCGGCGGGGTTGAACCTGATCAAGCAGGGCATCAATGTCAATGCCATCGCCCCCGGTGTGGTGGACGGCGAGCATTGGGACGCAGTGGATGCGTTGTTCGCCAGGCATGAAGGGCTGGCGCCTGGCGAGAAGAAAAAGCGCGTAGGGGATGAGGTGCCGTTTGGGCGGATGGGCACGGCTGAAGACCTGACCGGCATGGCGATCTTCCTGGCGTCGACGGACGCCGACTATGTGGTGGCCCAGACCTATAACGTCGATGGCGGCAATTGGATGAACTAGCGGTTGACGCTGATTTAACTGTGGGAGCTGGCTTGCCTGCGATAGCGTTGGTGGATTCACTCGCCTCATCGCAGGCAAGCCCCACCTTTGAACTTCAGCGTTCTTGAGAATAGGGTAAGTCAGCAACGCATCGATCCCCGCAGTAAACTGTCCCATACTTCAAGATTTCTACGCTCGCCCGGAGGCGGTCGTACGTGCAGACCACCCGAGAACGACCATGAGCCTTTCGAAAGCTGCCATCGCTTCATTCGACGTCGACGCCCAGAAGAGCTTCACGCCTTTGTGTCCCAACGAGTTGCCAGTGGCCGGTGGCGACGGCATTGGTGCCGAACTCAATTACATGGCCAGTCTCGCCGGCCACCGCATCGGCAGCAAGGACGCCCACACCCCCCACGCACTCTGGGTGGTCGGGCAGCACAGCGAGATGCTGCAACCCACCGGCCTGGCCCATGCCGATGTGACCTGGGTCAGCCACTGCGTGCCCGGCACCGAAGGGTTCACCCTGCTCGATGAGTTGCCCACCCCCTATGACTACGACTACTTCATCTGGAAAGGGGTCGAGCCCGACCTGCACCCCTACGGCGCCTGTTACCACGACCTGCACGACAAACTGTCCACCGGCGTCATCGAGTACCTCAAGGCCCACGGCGTGGCCCGCGTGATCGTCGGCGGCCTGGCGCTGGACTATTGCGTCAAGACTACCGCGTTGCAATTGCTCAAGGCCGGCTTGCAAGTGATCCTGCATTTGCCGGCGTGCCGAGGCATCAGCGAGGAGGGCGGTGTACAGGCTGTCGACGAATTGCTCAAGGCCGGTGCATACATCAGTCGCACCCGCGAAGAACTGGCCCTGATTGCGCAGGGCTGAGCCTCAACGCTCAATCGACCGACTCCACCGCGCATTCCACTGCGGCCGTGCCTGGTTGACCTGGTCCCAATCAATCGAAATGGCGGTTTGCAGATAACTCTGCATGGCCTCCACCCGCGCGCGGGTTTTGTCGGTGGTGGGGGTGGTCGGGTTCGACGGGATCTGGTCACCTTCTTCCAACGCCGGCGCCTGGGCCTCGGCAGTCAGCAAGAACGCTGCGAGCTTCTGCGCCAGTTCCGGCTGGTCATTGCGGGCGATCACGCATTCGGCCACGTTGAGCACCACCGCACCTTCTTTGGGCTGCGCGTACTCCATCGGTATGCCGAGCAGCTTTTGCGTGGCGACCTGGGTCGGGGTCAGGGGGAAGATCGCGGCCTCGTCGGTCTGCACCATCTCGGAGATCTTTGCGGAGCTGGCGATGTATTCCAGCACGTTGGGGCCCACGGTCGTAGGCCAGGCCTTGAAACCCGGTTCCACATTGCTTTCATCGCCACCCTGGATGCGGTTGAACATCAGGAAACCATGCAGGCCGAAGGTCGAGGAGGCCAGGGACTGGAACACCACTTTGTCCTTGAAACGCGGGTCGGCCAGGTCCATCCATGAGGTGGGCGCGGCCCAGCCTTTGTCCTTGAACATCTTGGCGTTGTAGCCAAGGCCGGTGACGCCCAGGGTCACGGCCACGGCTTCGTCCTTGATTCGGGCCTTGGCCGGGATCTGTTCCAGTGGCGGGCTCGGCGCGAGCTTGTCGCACAGGCCCATGGAGATGGCGCGGTACATGATGCCGTCGTCGAGGAACATCACATGCATCTGCGGGTTGGCCTGGTTGGCCTGGACCTTGGCAAGAATGTCCGATGAGGTGCCGGGTACGATCACGACCTTGGCGTTATTGGCCTTTTCGAAGGCGGGCAGCACCTTGTCGGCGTACACCCGTTCCATGGTACCGCCGTTCATGCCCAGGTACAGCGTGGGGGCGGCATGGGCCGTGCTGGTGAGCAAGGCGAGGGACAAGCAGGACAACGCGAGACGTGATTGCATGGGGTTTTTCCTCTCAGGCTTGGAAACGACGGATGGAAAACGCTTCGATGGGTTGGCGGCTGGCGCCGTCGCAGACGATCTCTGCCAGGGCTTCACCAACCGCGGGGCCGAGCTGGAACCCGGCGCCGGCAAAGCCGAAGCCGTGGAGCAGGCCGGGTTGGGTACTGCTGGGGCCGATCACCGGTTCGTGGTCGGGCAGGTAACCTTCGGTGCCGCTCCAGGTGCGAATGGCCTGGGCTCCCTGTAGAAACGGGTAGAGTTCGCCGGCATTGCGCAGGATCTCCAGCACCGCCGCCTGGCCCGGCCGGGCTTGCTGTGGGCCGAGGGCAAAGCCGCGCCCGCCGCCGAGGATGCAATTGCCACGGGCGACTTGCCGGGCATAGATGCCGCCGCCCTCGACGCCGGTGCTGACGGTCATCACTCCCCGCAGCGGCTCGGTGACCAGCATTGCCGGGTGCGCCGAGATAATCGGCACCGGCTCGCCCAATTGCGCGGCGACCTTGCCAGCCCAGGCGCCGGCGCAGTTGAGCAGCCAGGGCGCTTGCAAGTGCAGGCCGTTGGCGCAGTGCACCTGGAACAGTCGGCTGTCGTGCGCGATGCGGATCACCTCGGCTTGCTCGTACACCGCAGCGCCATGGCGTTGGGCGGCACGGGCAAAGGCTGGGGACACCAGCCGCGGGTTGGCATGCCCATCATCCGGGCACAACGAGGCGCCCACTGCCACGTCGCCCACCCAGGGAAAACGCTTGCGCAACTCGCTGCGGTCCAACAGCTGCAAGCCCAGGCCAAAGCCACGGGTCTGATCGGCGTAGGCTTGCAGTGCGGCAAAATCCCCGGGGCTGCGCGCCAGCTTCAAATGCCCGCAGCGCACGTATTCACCCTCAATACCAATCAACCCAGGCAGGTCGGCCCACAGTTGGTGAGCGCGCTGGGACAGCGGTAACTGATGCAAGGGCCGCCCCTGGCGCCGCACGCCGCCGTAATTGACGCCGCTTGAGTGCGAGCCACAAAAATCCCGTTCTACCAGTGCCACCCGCTGGCCTTTTTGCGCGAGCACCAAGGCCGCCGAAGCCCCGACGATGCCACCCCCCAAGACGATGACGTCGATCATGGCTGCACCTGCACGCCAAACGGCAGCGGCTTGATCGGCGCCTGGCCACGCAAACGCCCGATCTGTGGGAGGTCGCGGCCGCTGCGCTCTGCTACGATTTCCGCCGCCGCCAACCCGCACATGCGCCCTTGGCAGCGGCCCATGCCGACGCGGCAATGGGCTTTGACCCGGTTAATTTCCCAGTGGCCTTCATCCACCACGGCGCGCACCTCGCCGACGCTGACCTCTTCGCAGCGGCACAGGACCAGTTCGTCCGGCGCCTGCGCGGCCCAGTGCTCGGGGAAGGGGAACGCGGTTTCCAGGCCCTGGCGAAAGCGCTGGATACGCGCCAACTGCCGCTCCAGTGTGGCCCGGCGGTGCGGGTCGACCGCGACGCCGGTATCTTCCAGCAACGCCAGCGCGGCACATTCGCCGGCCATTTGCGCGGCATCGGCGCCCATGATCCCGGCGCCGTCGCCCGCCAGGTACACCCCTTCGACACTGCTGCGCCCGGCGCTGTCACGTTGCGGCAGCCAGGCGCGATTGAGCGGGTTCCAGGCAAACTCACAGCCGAGCAGATCGGCCAATTGCGTTTCGCTGCGCAGGGCATGGGCGAAGGCCACCGCATCGCATGGCAGGGTCTGTTCGCCGAAGCGAATGCCACGCACCCGTTGGTCGCCGTCGATCTGCTTGAGCATTGCGCCCTGATGCACGGCAATCCCGTGGGCGGTCAGCCAGGCGCGGTAATACATGCCTTTGGCCAGGGTCGCCGGTTGCCTGAGCAGCGCTGGCAAGGCCCGGCATTGGGCGCTCAGCGGCGCACTGTCAAGCACCGCCAGCACCTTGGCACCGGCCTTTGCGTATTGGTACGCGACTAAATAGAGCAGCGGCCCGGAGCCACAAAACACCACGCGTTCGCCAATAGCGCAACCTTGGTACTTCAAGGCGATTTGTGCCGCGCCCAGGCTGTAGACACCGGGCAATGTCCAGCCCGGCACAGGCAGGATGCGGTCGGTGGCGCCGGTGGCGACTATCACCTGCGCGTATTCGAGGCTGTCGGCGCGCCCGTTATTGAGCATGTCCAGGCGACCGTCCTCGGCGTTCCACACCAAGGTATCGGGCCGATAGTCGATCAAGGCTGCCAGTTCATCCATGGTGCGGTGCACGGCTTGGGCCTTGCGCGCTTCAAACCCGTAGACCTGCCTGGCGGTGCGTTGAAACCCTGGAGGTTGGCGCCGATAAATCTGCCCGCCACCGCGCGGGCTCTCATCCACCAGGCAAGGTGTGATGCCGTGGTCGAGCAACGTGCGCGCCGCGCTGATCCCCGCCGGGCCTGCACCCACAATCACCACCGGCTTCATGGCTGGCGCCCCGGGTCACGGCTGATCGCCTGGCCGTCTTCAAGCAGGGTCGAACAGGCGCGCACCCGCCGCCCATCGGCCAGCCGCACCCAACAATCCTGGCACGCACCCATCAGGCAAAACCCGGCGCGGCGCTCGGCGCTGAAATCGCTGCCGCGCAGGTGCTCGGCACAGGTCAGCATGGCGGTCAGCAGGGTGTCGCCGAGCAGCCCCGTGGCGGGTTGGCCGTCGAGGGTAAAGGCCAGGGCAGGGCGTTGGGTTTCGCTCAGTCGCTTGAACAAGGCCATCAGTGTTTCCCCACCAGTACGCGGTCCAGGCCGTAGACCCGGTCGAGCACAATCATGGTCGCTGCCGTCAGTGCGATGACCAGCGCCGAAACGGCCGCCATCATCGGGTCGATGGACTCGGTGGCGTACACGTACATGCGCACCGGCAGGGTTTGCGTGGCCGGCGAGCTGACGAAAATCGACAGGGTCACTTCATCGAAACTGTTGATGAACGCCAGCAACCACCCACCGGCCACGCCAGGCAAAATCATTGGCAAGGTGATCTGCCGGAACAGCGTAAAGCGCCCGGCGCCGAGGGATTCGGCGGCCTGCTCGGCACTGCGATCAATGCCGATGGCCGCCGCCAATACCAGGCGCAACACATAGGGGGTGATGATCACCACGTGCGCGAGCATCAGCCAGGTAAAGCTGCCGTTTACGCCCATCAGCGCAAACAGGCGCAGCATGGCCACCCCCAGCACCAGGTGCGGAATGATGATGGGCGACAGGAACAGCGCGCTGAAAAAATTGCGCCCCGGGAACGCATAGCGACTGATCGCCAAGGCCGCCGGCACCGCAATCAGGGTCGCCAGCGTGGCGGCGGTGAAGGCCAGGATCAGGCTGTTGTAGAACGCCTGGATAAAGTCAGCGCGTTCGAACACTGCGCGAAACCAGCGCAGGGAGAAGCCCGACGTGGGCAGGCTCAAGGTGTTCTCTGGCGTGAATGCCACCAGGCACACCACCACCAGCGGCGCCATCATGAACAGCACCACCGCTGCATGGAAACCGAGGGCCAACGGACCGTTTCTGGACATGCGCTTAAACCCCCAGGGACTTTTTGTAGCGGCCTTCGACCATACGGTTCCAGCTCAGCATGATCAGCAGATTGACCAACAGCAGCGCCACCGCGAGGGTCGCGCCCATGGGCCAGTTGAGTTCCGAGAGGTACTGGTCGTACACCACGGTGGCGACCATCTTCAGGCGTCGCCCGCCCAGCAGACCGGGGATCGCAAAGGAGCTGGCAGCCAAACCGAATACGATCAGGGTGCCGGACAGCACACCGGGCATCACTTGGGGCAATACGATCTTGCGCATCACCGTCGCTTGGCTGGCGCCAAGGGACAACGCCGCCTGTTCGGCTGACGGATCGAGCTTTTGCAGGGAGGTCCACACCGGGATGATCATGAACGGCAGCATCACGTGCACCAACGCGATGATCACGGCGAAGGGCGTATACAGCAGCTTCATCGGACTGCCGCCGAGAGCCTGGATCATTTGGTTAATCAGCCCGTCGGCACCCAGCAGCAGGCTCCAGCCAAACGCGCGTACCACCACCGAAATCAGCAGCGGTGTGAGGATCACTATCAGGAAAATCGAGCGCCACGGCGTGCCCATGCGGCTGAGGATGTAAGCCTCCGGCACGCCGATCACCACGCACAGCAGCGTTACCAGGGCACTGATCCAGAACGTGCGCCAGAAAATCTCGTAGAAGTAGGCGTCGCTCAACAGCGCCCAGTAATGGGCCAAGGTCCACTCATCGACCTTCACGCCCACTTGGTAGTCGAACACATTGAACGACAGCACCAGGGTCAAGCCCAGTGGCACGATCAGCAGCCCGGCAAACAGCACCAGCGCTGGCAGCGAGAGCAGGTAACCGCGACTCATGGGTGCACCTCATCGGCGGCCAGTACCCGCAGCAAATCGGCCTGCCATTGCAGGCCCACTGCCGCGCCGCCAGCCAACGGTGCGCTGCCGTCGTTACTGCGCACCACAGTGATTTCGCCCAGGGCGGTGTGGACGCGGTACAGCCATTGGCTGCCGAAAAAGTAGCGGTCTAGCACTTTGCCTTGCATGCGCCCGGTGCCAGGCTCCACCAGTTGGATTTTTTCCGGGCGCAGGCTCAGGGTCAGTTCGCCTGCGCCGCCGTCGTGACGCACTTGGGGTGCGCCGAGCGCATCGTAGTCGCCGGCCAGCAGGTTGGCCTTGCCGACGAAGTCCGAGATAAACCGCGTGCGCGGGTGCTCATAGAGCTTGTACGGCGCGTCGATCTGGGTCACACGCCCGGCCTGCATCACCACCACACGGTCGCTGATGGACAGGGCTTCGGCCTGGTCATGGGTGACCATCAGGGTGGTGATGCCCACCGCGCACTGGATACGACGGATTTCAAATTGCATCTCTTCGCGCAGGTTGGCGTCGAGGTTGGACAGCGGCTCATCGAGCAACAACACCGGCGGTTCGATCACTAGCGCACGGGCCAGGGCCACGCGCTGGCGCTGGCCGCCGGACAGCTCACGAGGGTAGCGCTGCGCATGCTGGGCCAGGCGCACCAGCTCCAGCACGGTATTGACGCGGGTGGCGATGTCGGCCGCAGGCACCTTGCGCATCTTCAGGCCGAAGGCGACGTTGTCGCGCACGCTCATATGCGGGAACAGCGCGTAGCTCTGGAACACCACGCCCAGGCCACGGCTGGCGGGTTTTGCGTGGGTAATGTCGCGACCGTCGAGCAGGATCTGGCCGCCGCTGACGTCGACGAAACCGGCGATCATTTGCAGGGTGGTGGTCTTGCCACAGCCTGAAGGGCCGAGCAGGGAAACGAACTCGCCTTGTTCCACCGCCAGGTCAGTGGCGACCACCGCATCGACGGCGCCATAGCGTTTGCTCAAGGCCTTGAGTTGGAGAAATGCCATGTTTGCGTTCCACCTTTATTCAGTCGCGTCTAAACGCGCTTTCTTGTTTTGGGCAGATGCGAAAAGTGCGGTGCCGGTGCGTTGGCGCTCGATCTCAAGTCGGCTGCCGGTTGTTGTTCAATTCGCCCCTGTGGACGCAGATTAGGACGAAGACTAGGATGGGTGGAAGGTGGAATTTCACTCAATGGACTACTATTTTGCGATTTATTCATTGAGCAGAATTATTAACGAGAGTAGGTGTTATGGATTCCACTGAGCGAATTGATGGCGGCAAAGAAGTCGGTGCGGGCAGCGTCTCCCGGTTGTTTGCTGTGCTGCGAGCCCTGGGGGAGGTACCCGAGGGCGGCGAGCGGGTCACCCAGCTCGCCCAACAGGTGGGCTTGTCCCAACCCACCACCCATCGTCTGCTGCGCAGCCTGATGGACGAAGGCATGGTTGAGCAGGATGCACGCAGCAAACGCTATCGCTTGAGTCTGGAGTTCTTCGCGTTGGCGGCCAACGCGGGCAAGACCGGCAACCTGCGCGACCTTGTGCGCCCCAGCCTGTTGCGCCTGAGCGCGTCGCTGGGGGACTCGCTGTTCCTGCTGGCGCGCAGCGGCTTCGACGCCATTTGCCTGGACCGCAGCGAGGGTCCGTACCCGATTCGTACCTTCACCGGCGATATCGGTGGGCGCGTGGCCTTGGGTGTGGGGCAGGGCAGCCTGGCGATCCTGGCGTTTCTGCCGGAAGAAGAGCGCGAGACGGTGATCCGCTACAACCTGCCACGGCTCAAGGACTTCCATCTGTACGACGAAGTGCTGCTGCGCTCCGAAGTTGAGAACGTGCGCAAGCTGGGTTATGCAGCACGCAACACCGGTGTGCTGGAAGGTATGGCAGGGCTGGCGGTCCCCATCCTCAACCGCGACGGGTACGCGGTCGCGGCGTTGAGCGTGGCGACCATCAGCGACCGCCTGGGGCCAAGCCGCTTGCCGATGGTGGTGGAGTTGTTGAAGCGCGAGGCGGCGGCCATCGGGCCGCGGCTCAATCCGTTTGACCCGACGTTGCGCAGGCCGTCGCAGACCTTTGGGGGTTAACCCGGGCCTTCACAACAGCATATTGGATCCAGTTACGGTATAACCCTGAGACGCTTTCGTGATTCGAGGCCCCATTTTTCATGCAAAACCCTTTGCAACGTCCGCTGTGGCAAATCTATCTGTTGTTCCTGGCACCGATGGTGCTGTCCAATTTCCTGCAGAGCTTTTCCGGCACCCTCAACGGCATTTACGTCGGCCAGATGCTGGGCACCCAGGCCTTGGCCGCGGTGTCGGGGATGTTTCCCATCGTGTTTTTCTTTATCGCCCTGGTGATCGGCCTGGGGGCGGGCGCCTCGGTGTTGATCGGCCAGGCATGGGGCGCCCAGGAGACCGGAATGGTCAAGGTGATTACCGGTGCCACCCTGACCCTGGGCGCGTTGGTGGGCCTGGTGGCCGCCGTGCTGGGCAGCCTGTTTGCGCGCCCGGCATTGCAGGCGTTGGGCACGCCGGTGGATGTGCTCGACGATGCGGTGGGTTACGCCCAGATGATGATGTTGATCATGCCGTTGCTGCTGGTGTTCATCCTCTATACCCAACTGCTGCGTGGCGTCAGCGACACGATTTCGCCGTTGCTGGCATTGATGGTCTCCACCCTGGTGGGCTTGCTGCTCACGCCTGCGCTGATTCGCGGCTGGATCGGCCTGCCACCCATGGGCATCCAGAGTGCGGTGTATGCCGGGCTGGTGGGTAACGCCTTGGCGATGCTGTTTCTGATCCTGCGCCTGCGCCACAAAAGCCACGTGATGGCGCCAGACCGCGAGCTGCTTGCCGCCTTGCGCCTGGACCGCGTTATCCTCGGCAAAGTCCTGCGCATCGGCCTGCCGACGGGCTTGCAGATGGTGGTGCTATCGCTGTCGGAGTTGGTCATCCTGGCTTTGGTCAACGGCCACGGTTCCCAGGCCACGGCGGCCTATGGCGCGGTGACGCAGATCGTCAACTATGTGCAGTTCCCGGCGCTGTCGATCGCCATTACCGCCTCGATCCTCGGCGCCCAGGCGATTGGCGCCGGGCGCCTGGAGCGCATCGGGCCGATCCTGCGCACGGGGCTTGTAATCAACCTGTGCCTCACCGGTGGCTTGATCGTGCTCGGCTATGGGCTATCCCACTGGTTGCTGGGCCTGTTCATCACCGACGACAGCGCACGGGTACGGGCCGAACACCTGCTGCACATCATGCTCTGGAGCATTCTGGTATTTGGCTTCCAGGCGGTGATTGGCGGCATCATGCGCGCCAGCGGGGTGGTGCTGATGCCGGTGGCGATCTCGATCTTCTGCGTGCTCTGCGTGGAACTGCCAATGGCCTATCTGTTCAACGCCCACTTCGGATTGGAAGGAGTGTGGATGGCATTTCCGGTGACCTACCTGGCGATGCTGGTGTTGCAGATCGCCTATTACCGCTTGGTGTGGCGGCATAAGCAGATCAAGCGGTTGGTGTGAGGCTCAGCCCGCGCAAAAGCAGCTCCAGGCCTTGCAAGCCTTCCTCCAGCCGTGTACTCGGGTGCTCATCGCGGGCAATCCACAATGCGGTATTGACCAGGCTGCCGTTGATCAACTGCGCCAGTGCGTGGCTGGGGGCCGTAGGCATCAGGCCCGCTTGCATCAGGGTCTCCAGCAATTGGCGCAAGGACTCCACGCAGTGTTGCTGGGAGCCAGTGTCGCCCAGTACCGCCGGGGCATCCTGCAATACAATGCGCTGGATTTCCGGGTCCTGGGCCATGCGCAGATAGGCGCGACAGCGCTCGCAAAAACCACTCCAAGGCTCTACGGCCTGCTCCGAGATGCGTTGCAAGCGCGCGTCCATCTCGCTGTCGAGTTGAGCGACCACCGCCGCCAGCAGCCCTTTCTTGTCACCAAAGTGGTGATACAGCGCACCGCGCGTCAGGCCGGCACGGGCAGTAAAGTCATCCATCGAGGTATTGGCATAGCCTTGGGTGGCGAAGGCCCGGCGCGCGCTCGCTATGAGGCGGGCGCGGGTGTCTTCGATCATTTCAGCTCGGGCTCGGCTCATGGGCGTCTCTTGGTTAAGTGATTGACATACGCTGCGTATGCGAAGCATGATCTGCCACATACGCGTCGTATGTATTTTGCCCTGATGGATTCAGATAGCAAGCCCAGGGCGTCGAGCAAGAGGTCAAGCAGGATGGCAAACCCCTACGCTGAGTTATTCCAGGTCCCCGGTGCCCGGGCCTTTGTGCTCGCGGGCATGCTGGCGCGCATGCCGATATCCATGACCGGCATCGGCCTGATCACCATGCTGTCCCAGGTACATGGCGGCTATGGCCTGGCCGGTTCGGTGGCGGCGGTGTTTGCCCTGGCCACGGCGATTTGCGCGCCGCAAGTGTCACGTTGGGTGGACCGCTACGGCCAGGGCAGGGTGCTGCCGATTGCCGCGCTGATCGGCGGCGGGGCGCTATTGATGTTGCTGCTGTGTACGCGGTTGCAGGCGCCGAATTGGACGCTGTTTCTGTTCGCCGCGCTGGCGGGCTGCATGCCCAATATGTCGGCCATGGTGCGGGCGCGCTGGACCGAGTTGTACCGTGGCCAGCCCAGGCTGCAAACCGCGTTTGCCCTGGAGTCGGTACTCGATGAGGTGTGCTTCATCATCGGCCCGCCCATTTCGGTGGGGTTGAGCGTGGCGGTGTTCCCAGAAGCCGGGCCCCTGGTGGCGGCGCTGTTGCTGGGGGTGGGCGTCACCACCTTTGTGCTGCAACGGCAAACCGAGCCACCGGTACACGCGCATCAGGGCGCGCACGGTCGCTGGCTGATTGCGTCGCCGTCGGTATTGATCCTGATGATTTTGCTGCTGGCCATGGGCGTGATCGTCGGCGTGGTGGATGTGGTCAGCGTGGCCTTCGCCCAGCATCAGGGCCAACCGGCGGCGGCGAGTATCGTGCTGTCGGTGTATGCCATTGGTTCGTGCCTGGCCGGGTTGGCCTTCGGTGCCCTCAAACTCAAGGCGCCGTTGCCACGCCAGTTCCTGTACTGCGGCGTAGCCACGGCGTTGACCACCTTGCCCTTGCTGCTGGTGAGCAATATTCCCGGCTTGGCCGCTGCCATCTTTATCTCCGGGCTGTTCTTTGCGCCCACCTTGATTGTGTCGATGGCCATGGTGGAGCAGATCGTCCCGGCCAGCCGCCTGACCGAAGGCATGACCTGGCTGATCACCGGCCTGAGCATCGGCGTGGCCATTGGCGCCGCCAGTTCGGGGTGGATGATCGACCACTTTGGCGCCACCAGCGGATTCTGGGTGGCGCTGGCGGCAGGGGCGGTGGTTGCGGGCTCGGCGGTAGTGGGTTACCGGCGGTTGGGATAGTCAGCCAATCGTCGGGCATGGCTCTGGGTAGTGATGCTGCAGAAATTCGTTCAGCGCCTGACGCGTGAGATCATTCAATGTCACTTTCTTACGGTTTGCCGCCAGGGCAGCGGCCAAATGCAAGTCATGCCCGACACGTACGTTGAATGAACCTTTGCACGGTTTCTCCGGCGTGTGCCCCAGGCTCTGGCAGGTAGCGAGATAATCATCCACCGCGCCACGGAAGGCTGCGTCCAGTTCAGCCACAGTTTTGCCTTCATAGCTCACCAATGCCTTGATGAACAGGATTTTACCAAACAGGCAGTTGTCCTCGAGGCTGGCTTCGATGGAGCCGATGTAGCCTTTGTGTTTCAGTTGGTTGTTCACTGAATCAGTTCTCCTGATTTCAATTGTTCGATGATCTGGCGCCGAATGTAGTGTTTCAGTTCGTTGCCGGGGTGAGGCTTGTGCAGGGTGATCATTGCACTGGGGTCGCCCATGTCGAACTTGACCCGGCTTCCGGCCCCTTCAATCTGTGTGTATCCCAATCGGCGTAATAACGTGACGAGCTCAGACCAGGTAAATGCCATGTGCTCATTGAGCAGTTTGGCGAGCAGCTTTTCATTCTTGGACACGGCGTTCCCTGCGTGTAACTAAATGTAGTTGCAAAAAGTGGTGTTCGTCAATGCTAGCTCAGCTTCGTGCGGCTTCGCGGGGATTGATGTAACCCCCGATGACAGCCTGTGCGGCGCCACCCATTCCCTCGCTAATTTTTCCCCGCCCGGTTCGTTTTATAGGGACGACGTGCCTTTGTGCTTCCCGCCTATTGCCCCGGATTCCAAGAAATGAATGCTGAAGACTCCTTGAAACTTGCTCGCCGGTTTATCGGGCTGCCTCTGGAAAAACGCCAACTGTTCCTGCAAGCCTTGCAGAAAGAAGGCGTGGATTTTTCAAGGTTTCCGATTCCGGCAGGGGTGGAGGTGGAGGACCGCCAGGCGCTGTCCTACGCGCAGCAGCGCATGTGGTTTCTATGGCAGTTGGACCCGGCCAGCGGCGCCTACAATTTGCCTGGCGCAGTACGCTTGAGGGGGGCGCTGAGCCTGCCAGCGCTGGAGCAAGCGTTCGCCAGCCTGGTGGCGCGTCACGAAACCCTGCGCACGGTGTTCCAGCGTCAGGCTGATGAGCGGCTGGCGCAGGTGGCGGTGGAGCCGTCGGTGACCGTCGAGCACCTGGACTTCACCGCCTTGGCCTTTGATGCGCGTGAGCAGGCCGTCAACGCCGCCGCCACCCGTCAATCGCTGTTGCCGTTCGACCTGGAACACGGCCCATTGCTGCGCGTGCAACTGCTCAAGCTTGCCGAGCAGGAACACGTGCTGCTGCTGACCCTGCACCACATCGTCTCCGACGGTTGGTCGATGAACGTGCTGATCGACGAATTCATCCGTTGCTATGACGCCCATGAGCGCAACGAAGCGCCCCAACTGCCAGCGCTGCCCATCCAGTACAGTGATTACGCCCTGTGGCAGCGCCGCTGGCTGGAAGCGGGCGAGCAGGCGCGCCAATTGGAATATTGGCAGGCTCGCCTGGGCGATGAACATCCGGTTCTGGAGCTGCCCACCGACCACCCGCGCCCGGCCATGCCCAGCTACCAGGGCACACGGCATAACTTCGCGATTGAGCCGGCACTGGCCGCGCAACTGCGCAGCTGCGCGCAAAAACACAACGTTACCCTGTTCATGCTGCTGCTCGGCGCTTTCAATGTGCTGCTGCACCGCTATACCGGCCAGGGCGACATCCGCGTCGGTGTGCCGATTGCCAATCGCAATCGCACCGAAGTCGAGGGGCTGATCGGGTTCTTCGTCAACACCCAGGTGTTGCGCACCGAACTGACCGGGCAAACGCGGGTTGCCGAGTTGCTGCAAGGTATCAAGGAGCATGCTCTGGGCGCCCAGGCCCATCAGGAGTTGCCCTTCGAACGGCTGGTGGAAGCGCTGAAAATCGAGCGCAGCCTGAGCCACACGCCGCTGTTCCAGGTGATGTATAACCATCAGCCGGTAGTCGCCGACATCGCCTCGGTCAGCACCGCATCGGGGCTGGAATTGGCCCTGGTGGAATGGCAAGGCCGCACCACCCAGTTCGACCTGACCCTGGACACCTATGAAAAGTCCGGCACCCTGCATGCCGCGCTGACCTACGCCAATGACTTGTTCGATACGCCCACCATCGAGCGCATGGCCCGGCATTGGATCAGCCTGTTGCAGGCCATGGTGCTCGATGGCGAACAGCGCATTGGCGAATTGCCCATGCTTGACGCGGCTGAACAGCAACGGCTGGTCCACAGCTGGAACCAGACCACCGAGGCGTACCCGACCGAGCGCGGGATTCAACACCTGATCGAAGACCAGGCGCGGCGCAGCCCCGATGCACCGGCACTGGTGTTCGGTACCACCACCTTGACCTACGCCCAACTGGATGCGCGCGCCAACCAGTTGGCCCATGCCCTGGGCGAGCAGGGCGTGGGGCCCGACGTGCTGGTGGGTATCTGCATCGAGCGCTCCATCGAAATGGTGGTTGGCCTGCTGGCGATTCTCAAGGCCGGTGGCGCCTACGTGCCTCTCGACCCTGAGTATCCCCAGGAACGCCTGGCCTACATGATCGAAGACAGCGGCATACAACTGCTGCTCAGCCAGCAGAGCCTGCTGGCGTCGCTGCCCGTCGCCGGTATCCAGTTGATTGCCCTGGACCAGCCGGCGCTATGGCTCGACGGCTACAGCAGCGAATCGCCGAACGTGGCCTTGCATGCCCTGAACCTGGCCTACGTGATCTACACCTCGGGCTCCACCGGCAAGCCCAAAGGCGCCGGCAATAGCCATCGCGCCTTGGTCAACCGCTTGAGCTGGATGCAACAGGCGTATGGCCTGGTTGCCAATGACGCGGTGTTGCAGAAAACCCCGTTCAGCTTTGACGTGTCGGTGTGGGAGTTCTTCTGGCCGCTGATGACCGGCGCCCGCCTGGTGGTCGCGGCGCCTGGCGAACACCGTGAACCGGCGCGCCTGATCGACACCATTGGCCGGCACGCCATTACCACCTTGCACTTCGTGCCGTCGATGTTGCAGGCGTTTATCCATGAGCCGGGCGTACAGGCGTGCGCAAGCCTCACGCGCATTATGTGCAGCGGCGAAGCCTTGCCCCTGGACGCGCAACAGCAAGTGTTCGCCAAGTTGCCCGCTGCGGCGCTGTACAACCTCTATGGCCCGACCGAGGCGGCTATCGACGTCACGCACTGGACCTGCATCGACGAAGGCGCCGACAGCGTGCCCATCGGCCGCCCCATCGCCAACCTCGGCACCTACGTGCTGGACGCACAACTCAACCCGGTGCCGGCCGGTGTCAGTGGCGAACTCTACCTGGGCGGCGTTGGCCTGGCGCGCAGTTACCACCGACGCCCGGCGTTGACTGCCGAACGTTTCGTGCCCAGCCCGTTCGTGACGGGCGAGCGCCTGTATCGCACCGGTGACCGCGTGCGCCAACGCGCCGATGGGGTGATCGAATACCTCGGCCGCCTCGATCATCAGGTCAAATTGCGCGGCTTGCGTATCGAGCTGGGCGAAATCGAAGCACGCCTGATGCAGCATCCACACGTGCGCGAAGCCGTGGTACTGGTACAGGGCGGCAAGCAGTTGATCGCCTATCTGGTGCACGCAGGCGAGGCGCCAACGGACCTCAAGGCCTGGTTGCTCGGCAGCTTGCCGGAATACATGGTGCCGACGCATTTCATTGCGCTGCCCAAGCTGCCGGTGACCGCCAACGGCAAGCTCGACCGCAAGGCGTTGCCAGCGCCGGATGCGGCTCAGCCGCAGGCATTTGTCGCCCCCCAAGGCGACCTGCAAACAGCCCTGGCTGCCATCTGGAGCGACGTGCTGGGCGTTGAGCAGGTCGGCCAGGACGATAACTTTTTCGAGCTGGGCGGCGATTCGATCATCTCCATCCAGGTGGTCAGCCGCGCCCGTCAGGCCGGCATTCGCCTGAGCCCGCGTGACCTGTTCCAGTACCAGAGCATCCGCAGCCTGGCCCTGGTGGCGCGCTTCGAGCAGGTCAGCCTGATCGACCAGGGCCCGGTCAGTGGCGAGGTGATGCTGACGCCCGTGCAACACAGTTTTTTCGTCCAACCGATCCCGGCGCGGCATCACTGGAATCAATCTTTGTTGCTGGTGCCCGGTGAGGTGCTTGAGCCTGCACGGTTGGAGGCCGCGCTGGCGCGGTTGATCCAGCATCACGACGCTCTGCGCCTGCGCTTTGTGCAGCAGGCTGACGGCTGGCAGCAGAGCCATGCCGCCGATGTCAGCGAACCGCTGTTGTGGCAATGCCAGGCCAGCACCGACGCTGAACTGGCGGTGTTGTGTGATGAAGCCCAGCGCAGCCTTGACCTTGCCCAAGGCCCGCTGCTGCGCGCCGCGTTGGTGAATTGGGCCGATGGCAGCCAACGTTTGCTGCTGGTGATCCATCACTTGGTGGTGGATGGCGTGTCTTGGCGCATCCTGCTTGAAGACCTGCAACAGGCTTACCGAGAACAGGTGCTGCCGGCAAAAACCAGTGCCTACCAGCGCTGGGCGCAACAGCTGCACCGCCACGCGCAGACCGTCGAGGAGCAACTGCTGTACTGGCAAGCCCAGTCCATCGACGCCGAACTGCCGTGTGATCACCCCGAAGGCGGCCTGCAAAACCGCCTGGGTGCCAAGCTGGAAACACGCCTCGACGTCGAGCACACCCGCCGACTGCTGCAAGACGCGCCAGCGGCCTATCGCACCCAGGTCAACGACCTGCTGTTGACCGCCCTGGCGCGGGTGATCAGCCGTTGGAGCGAGCAACCTGCTGCGCTCATTCAATTGGAAGGCCATGGTCGGGAAGACCTCTTCGACGACATCGACCTGAGCCGCACCGTCGGCTGGTTCACCAGCCTGTACCCGGTGCGCCTGCATGCCGAAGGCGAGTTGCCCGAGGCGATCAAGGCGGTCAAGGAACAACTGCGCGCCGTGCCCGACAAAGGCCTGGGCTACGGCCTGCTGCGCTACCTGGGCGCGCCACACGCGCAGGAAAGCCTGGCGAACCTTACCGCGCCGCGCATCACGTTCAACTACCTGGGCCAGTTCGACCGTCAGTTCAACGAGTCGGCACTGTTCGTGCCGGCCAGTCAGGGCAGTGGCCAGGCCCAGGATCCAGAGGCGCCGCTGGCCAACTGGCTGACGCTGGAAGGTCAGGTATATGGCGGCGAGCTGTCGTTGCAATGGGGGTTCAGCCGGGAGATGTTCGAGGCGGCGACTGTGCAGCGGTTGGCGGATGAGTACGCAGCCGAACTCAAGGCGTTGATCGAGCATTGCTGTGCCACGCCGGCAGGCCAGGTGAGCCCGTCGGATTTCCCGCTGGCACGTCTCACCCAGCAGCAACTGGATGCCTTGCCCGTGGCCGGGCCGGCCATCGCCGACCTTTATCCGCTGTCGCCGATGCAGCAAGGCATGCTGTTCCACACCCTGTTGGAACCCGAGGCACAGGCCTATATCAACCAGTTGCGCCTCGACATCGAGGGCCTTGATTTGCTCGCCTTCGGACGTGCCTGGCAGGCTGCACTGGATCGTCACGACATCCTGCGCAGCAGCTTCCATTGGCTGGGCCTGGACAGTGCTCATCAGCTGATCCAGCGCCAGGTCGACCTGCAACTGCAAGTGATCGAAGACCCCGACGCCGATTTCGACACCCTGGCCCAGGCCGAACGCGAACGCGGTTTTGCCCTGAATGCCGCGCCGCTGTTTCGCCTGACGCTGGTGCGCGGTGCTGGTGCGGCCTGGCACTTTATCTTCACCAGCCACCACATCCTCATGGACGGCTGGAGTAACGCGCAGTTGCTCGGTGAAGTCATCGCTCACTATGCGGGGCAGGCAGTGCTGGCGCCGCTCGGGCAGTTCCGCGATTACCTCGCCTGGCTGCAACAACAGTCCTCGGGCGAAGCGTTCTGGAAAACAGCCCTGGCGGCATTGCCGGCGCCGACTCTGCTGGCGCAAGCGCTGCGCACGCCGGTAGCCGGGGTGGGCATGGCTGACCATCACGTAGCACTGGAGAGCGACTTTACCCGCCGCCTCGGCGAGTTCGCACGCCAGCACAAAGTCACCCTCAATACCCTGCTGCAAGGGGCTTGGAGCCTGTTGCTGCAACGCTACACCAGCCAGGACTGCGTCGCCTTCGGTGCCACCGTGGCCGGGCGTTCCGCACCGCTGCCGGGGATCGAGCAGCAACTGGGCCTGTTCATCAACACCTTGCCGATCATCAGCGCAGCCTCGCCAGCCCAGTCGGCCGCGACGTGGCTCAGCGAACTGCAAGCGCTCAACCTCAGCCTGCGCGACCATGAACATGTGCCGCTCTACGACATCCAGGGCTGGGCCGGCCAGCAGGGCGCGCTGTTCGACACCTTGCTGGTGTTCGAGAACTTCCCGGTCGCCGAGGCGCTCAAGCAAGGCGCGCCGGCCGGCCTGACCTTCGGTCACCTGCACAACCATGAGCGCACGCACTATCCATTGACCCTGGGCATCGAACTGGGCGCCAGCCTGCGCCTGGAATTCAGTTATGACCGTGCCCAGTTCAGCGAGGCGCACGTGGCGCAGTTGAGCGCCAACCTGCAACACCTGCTGGCGCAATTGCTCGCAGACGCTCACATGCCGCTGGGCAACCTGCGCCTTCTCGACGCCCCTGCGCAACGGCAGATGCTCGCTCTGAGCCGCTCAGCCGCAGCGCCCCAGGCCAACGAACGCGTGCACCAGCGTATCGCAGCCCAGGCCGAGGCGACGCCAGACGCCCTGGCTGTACAGGCCGGTGACGCCAGCTTGAGCTACGCCCAGTTGAACCAGCGCGCCAACCGCCTGGCCCATCGCCTGTTGGCGCTTGGCGTCGGCCCCGGCCAACGGGTGGGCCTGGCTTCGCGGCGTGGCCCGCAATTGATCGTCAGCCTGCTGGCAGTGCTCAAAAGCGGGGCGGCCTACGTACCGCTGGACCCTGAATACCCAGCGGAACGTTTGGCCTACATGCTCGCCGACAGCCGCCTGGACGTGCTGCTCAGCGAAACCGGCTTGCTCGCCGACTTGCCTTTGCCCCGCGGCCTGACCCGCGTGGATTTCAGCACCAGTGGCGACGAACTGACCGGCTACCCGACGACCAATCCGCCTAATCACGCGGCGGCGGCTGACCTGGCCTATGTGATCTACACCTCTGGCTCCACCGGCCAGCCCAAGGGCGTGGCCATCGACCATGCCGCCCTCGGCCAGTTTTGTGACAGCGCCACGCTGTACAGCCGACTGAGCGCCGAAGACCGCGTGTTGCAGTTTGCGACCTTCAGTTTCGATGGTTTTGTCGAACAGTGCTTCCCGCCCCTGTGTGCGGGCGCGGCGTTGATCATGCGTGGCGATGAACTCTGGGATGCCGGGCAACTGGCGCAAGAGATTGTCGAGCAGGGCGTGACCCTGGCCGATTTGCCCGCCGCCTACTGGTACCTGTTGGCGCAAGAGTGCGCCGAGCACCGTCGCTCCCTGGGCAAGCTGCGCCAGGTGCATGTGGGCGGTGAAGCCATGTCAGTGGAGGGCGTGCGTGCGTGGTACGCCGCGGGCTTGGGCAATGTGCGCCTGGTCAACACCTACGGGCCGACCGAAGCCACGGTGGTCTCCAGCGTGCATGAGTGCCAATTGGCCGATGCCAACGACGCCTACGGCGTGCCAATCGGGCAGGCGATTGCCGGGCGCGGCCTGTATGTACTCGACAGCGGTTTCGAACTGTTGGCCACCGATGGCGTGGGCGAGCTGTGCATTGGTGCCGAGGTTGGCTTGGCGCAACGCTATTTCGACCGCCCGGCGCTGACCGCCGAGCGCTTCTTGCCGGACCCGTTTTCCGCCATGCCCGGTGCGCGGCTTTATCGCAGTGGCGACCTGGCCCGGTACAACCCGGCGGGTGCGCTGGAGTACGTCGGGCGTATCGACCATCAAGTGAAGATTCGTGGCCTGCGTATCGAAATGGGCGAAATCGAAGCCAGCCTGCAAGCCTTGCCAAATGTGCGAGAAGCCGCCGTGCTTGCGCAGCCGAGCGCGACCGGCGTGCAGTTGGTGGCGTACGTGGTGCCCGCCGAAGGCCAAGCGCTGGAGGCACAGGCACTGGCGGCGCGCTTGCGCCAGACGTTGCCGGACTACATGGTGCCGGGCCATTGGGTGTTCCTCGATGCCTTGCCGTTGAACCACAACGGCAAGCTCGACCGCCGTGCGCTGCCCACACCCGACCTGAACCAGGCCAGCGCCGCCTACGTGGCGCCGCAGAGTCCATTGCAAATCCAGTTGGCGGCGATCTGGCAAGCAGTGTTGCAGGTCGAGCAGGTTGGCCTGGAAGATCACTTCTTCGAACGCGGCGGCCACTCCTTGCTGGCCACCCAAGTGATCTCCCGGGTGCGCCACGACCTCAAGCTGGAAGTGCCGTTGCGGGCCCTGTTCGAACAGCCGACGCTGGCCGCTTTCGCAGCGGCGTGCGCAGGCGTGCAGGCCGATACCGCGCCTGTGATGCAGGCGGTTGGCCGTGACCAGCCGCTGGCGTTGTCCTTTGCCCAGGAGCGGCAGTGGTTTCTCTGGCAATTGGATCCCACCAGCGCGGCCTATCATGTGCCCACCGCCTTGCACCTGTGCGGTGAACTCGACATCGCGGCGCTGGAGCGCGCCGTCGAGGCCCTGGTGCAGCGCCATGAACCGCTGCGCACCACCTTTGTGGAGGCGGGCGAGCACACTGTGCAAGTCATCCACCCAAGCCTGGCCGTGCCGGTTGAACAACAAGAGGTCGACGCCGGCGCTATCGAGCAGGCGGTCACCGAAGAGATCCAGCGCCCGTTCGACCTGCGCAACGGCCCGCTGATGCGCGTCAAGTTGCTGATCGTCGCGCCTGATCACCATGTGCTGGTCATCACCCAGCACCACATCATCTCTGACGGCTGGTCGATGCAAGTGATGATCGACGAGTGGGTGGCGCTGTACCAAGGCAGCGCAGGGTTGCCGGCCTTGCCGATCCAGTACGCCGACTACGCCCAGTGGCAGCGCGACTGGATGGCGGCTGGGGAACAACAACGCCAGCTCGATTACTGGTGCGCTCGTCTGGGGCACGAACATCCGTTGCTGGACCTGCCCCTGGACCATCCACGCCCTGCAGTGCAGAGCCATCGTGGCGCGCGCCGCCAGATTCATCTGGAGCGTGCGCTGCTGACTGAACTCAAGGCCCTGGCCCAGCGTCAGGACGTGACGCTGTTCATGCTGTTGCTGGCGTCGTTCCAGACCTTGCTGCACCGCTACAGCGGCCAGGCACAGGTGCGTGTCGGCGTGCCGGTCGCCAACCGTAATCGCTTCGAAACCGAGCGACTGCTGGGCTTTTTCGTCAATACCCAGGTGCTGCAAGCTGACGTGCACGGGCAGATGCCGTTCGACCAGTTGCTGGCCCAGGTCAAGCAGCGTGCCCTGGAAGCGCAGGCCCATCAGGACCTGCCGTTCGAGCAGCTCGTGCAAGTGTTGCAGCCCGAGCGCAGCCTCAGCCATAACCCGCTGTTCCAGGTGATGTTCAACCATCAGGACAGCCTGCGTTCAGCCCCGGTACAACTGCCCGGCCTGGCTTTGCAGCCCGTGGATTGGGCCGGTCACAGCACGCAGTTCGACCTGAACCTGGAAACCGAGGAATCGGTGGACGGTCTCTGGGCCTCGCTGACTTACGCCACGGACCTGTTTGACGCGGCGACCGTGGAACGCCTGGCCGAGCATTGGCAAAACCTGCTGCGCGCGGTCCTGCAGGATGCCTCGGTGGCCTTGGACGACCTGGCGATGCTCAGCCCGTCGCAATGGCAGCACATGGTGCACGACTGGAACCGCAGCGACACCGACTACCCACGCGAACGCTGCGTACACCAGTTGTTTGAGGCCCAGGCCGCGGCGCAACCCGACGCCATCGCGCTGCACTTCAATGACGAGCACCTGAGCTACGGCGAACTCAACCGTCGCGCCAATCGGCTGGCCCATCGTCTGATCGACATGGGCGTCGGCCCGGACGTGCTGGTGGCGGTGCACGTGGAGCGTTCCCTGGACATGGTGGTTGGCTTGCTCGCGACCCTCAAGGCCGGTGGTGCCTATGTGCCGCTCGACCCGCAATTCCCGGCAGAGCGCCTGGCCTACATGCTTGAAGACAGCCGCGCCCGGGTATTGCTGACGCAACCGCACCTGCTGGGGCACCTGGCGCAGCCGCACGGCGTGCAGGTGCTGATGGTGGAGGAGGCCGGCACAGCGCAGCACAATCCCCAGGTTGCGGTGACACCGGAGCATCTGGCCTACGTGATCTACACCTCTGGCTCCACTGGCAAGCCCAAAGGGGTGATGGTTCGTCACAAGGCGCTGTGCAGCTTCACCAGCGGCATGGCCGGCACGTTGAGTATCGGCCAGGATGCGCGGCTGTTGTCGCTGACCACCTTCTCGTTCGACATCTTCGCCCTGGAGCTGTACGTGCCGCTGAGTGTCGGCGGTACCGTGTTGCTGAGCACCCAGGCAATGGCCCTCGACCCCGAGGCGATCCTTGATCTGGCCCAGCGTCAGGCGGCGAATGTGCTGCAAGCCACGCCCTCGACCTGGCGCATGTTGCTCGACAGCCCACGGGCTCATTCACTGCGTGGCATCGCCTGCCTGTGCGGTGGCGAAGCGTTGCCCGTCGATTTGGCCCAGCGCATGCTCGACCTGCAAGGCCCGCTGTGGAACCTCTATGGCCCGACGGAAACCACCATCTGGTCGGCGGCTCATCGTTTGCATCAGGCATTGCCGTTCGTTGGACGGCCCATCGCCAATACCGGCTTGTTCATTCTCAATGCCGGTCTCACGCCATGCCCCCAAGGTGTGTCCGGTGAGCTGCTGATCGGTGGTGTCGGCCTGGCGCGCGGTTACCACGGGCAGCCGGCGCTGACCGCCGAACGCTTCGTGCCCAACCCGTTTGGGGCTCCGGGCGAACGCCTGTACCGTACCGGCGACCTGGCACGCTATCAGGCGAACGGCGTGGTGGAATACATCGGCCGTGTCGACCATCAGGTCAAGGTCCGGGGTTTCCGTATCGAGCTGGGTGAAATCGAAGCCTGCCTGCGTGAGTTCGACGGCGTACGCGAAGCCGTGGTGCTGGCCGATAACGACCGGCTGATCGCTTACCTGGTCAGCACCGCGCCGCAGGCACCGCAGGTGTATAAAGCCGCGCTGCGCGAGCGTCTGCCGGACTACATGGTGCCCGCGCAGTGGCTGTTCCTTGACAGCCTGCCGCTGACCCCCAACGGCAAGCTCGACCGCAAGGCACTGCCCAAACCGGATGCCAGCCTGTCGCTCAAAGGCCATGTAGCGCCCGTCACCCCGCGCGAGCAGCAGGTGGCGGCGATCTGGGCCGAGGTACTGGAATTGCCCCGTGTGGGCCTCGACGATCATTTCTTCGAGTTGGGCGGGCATTCATTGCTGGCCACGCGGGTGGTGTCACGGGTGCGTCAGGCCCTGGCGCTGGAGGTCCCACTCAAGGCCTTGTTCGAACAGCCGCTACTGGGTGATTTCGTGCAGGCCTTGGGCGAGGAGGGCGTCACCGCGCCGGCGCTGATCAAGGCCGATCGCACGCAGCCTCTGCCGCTGTCTTATGCCCAGGAGCGCCAGTGGTTCCTCTGGCAACTGGACCCGGCCGGCGCCGCGTATCACATCCCCAGCGCCTTGCGTTTGCACGGGCCGCTGGACCTGACCGCGCTGCAAGAGAGCTTTGATAGCTTGCTGGCTCGCCATGAAAGCCTGCGCACGTATTTCCGTCAGGACGCCACCGGCGCGGTTCAAGTCATTGACGCCCAGGGCCGGGTCGATATCGAGCAGGTCGACAGCGACTATGCCGGCCTCAAGGCGCGGGTCGCGCAGGTGGTCGCCCAGCCTTTCGACCTGCTGCATGGGCCGCTGCTGCGGGTCACCTTGCTGCGCCTGGCCGAGGACGACCATGTGCTGGTGCTGGTGCAGCATCACATCGTCTCTGACGGCTGGTCGATGCAGTTGATGGTCGAGGAGCTGGTGCAGGCGTATGCCGCTAACAGCCAAGGCCAGGACGTGCAATTGCCGGCGCTGCCGATCCAGTACGGCGATTATGCCGTGTGGCAGCGCGGTTGGATGGAGGCGGGGGAGCAGGCGCGTCAACTGGCCTACTGGCGCGAGCAGTTGAGCGGCGAGCAACCGGTGCTGGAGTTGCCGTTCGACCATCCGCGCCCGGCACAGCCAAGCCATCGCGGCGCACGCTTGGGTATCGAGTTGCATCCGGAGTTGTTGGGCAGTTTGCGCGCATTGGCGCAGCACGCTGGCGTCACGCTGCCGATGCTGCTGTTGGCGTCTTACCAAGCGTTGCTGCATCGCTACAGCGGCCAGGAAGATGTGCGCGTGGGCGTGCCGATTGCCAACCGCAATCGCCTGGAAACCGAGGGGTTGATCGGCTTCTTCGTCAACACCCAAGTGCTCAAGGCCGATATCCACGGGCAAATGAGCAGCGAGCAATTGCTGCACCAGGTGCGCCAGCGTTCCCTAGAGGCCCAGGCTCACCAGGACCTGCCGTTCGAACAGTTGGTGCAGGCATTGCAACCGGAGCGCAGCCTTAGCCTGAGCCCGTTATTCCAAGTGTTGTTCAACCACCGTGTGAGCGCTGCCGACAGCCATCTGCATCGCCTGGCCGACTTGCACGTCGAAGTCCTGGATCTGGACGAAGGCGTGGCCCAGTTCGACCTGGCGCTGGATGTGGAAGAAAGCCCGACGGCCCTGCGTGCCTCCCTGAGTTATGCCACCGACTTGTTCGCCGTGGCGACCATCGAGCGCATGGCCGGGCATTGGCAGAACCTGTTGCGGGCGATGGTGGTCGACCCACAGCAGCCCATCAGCCAATTGAGCCTGCTGGGCGAGGATGAGCAGCAGCAGATTCTTGAGCTGTGGGACCAGACCGACGCCGGTTTTTCAGCCGAGCGCCTGGTGCACGAATTGGTCGGCGATCGCGCCCGGCAAACCCCGGACGCAGTGGCGGTTAAATTCGACGCGCAAACCCTGACTTACGGTGAACTGGATCGCCAGGCCAACCGCCTGGCCCATGCCTTGATCGCCCGTGGCGTCGGCCCGGAAGTGCGGGTGGCTATCGCCATGCCGCGCAGTGCCGAGATCATGGTGGCGTTCCTGGCGGTGATGAAAGCCGGTGGCGTGTATGTGCCGCTGGATATCGAATACCCACGTGATCGCCTGCTGTACATGATGCAGGACAGCCGTGCGCAACTGCTGCTGACTAACAGCCGGGCGCTGCAGCAACTGCCAGTTCCCGAGGGCCTGGCTACCCTGGCGATTGATCGCACCGAAGAATGGGCCGGTTATAGCGATGCGGCCCCGACTGTGGCGCTGGACGGCGACAACCTTGCCTACGTGATCTACACCTCCGGCTCCACCGGTTTGCCCAAGGGCGTGGCGGTGTCACACGGCCCGCTGGTGGCGCATATCATCGCTACCGGCGAGCGCTATGAAACCTCGCCGGCCGATTGCGAGCTGCACTTCATGTCGTTCGCTTTCGACGGCTCCCACGAAGGCTGGATGCACCCGCTGATCAACGGCGCCAGCGTGTTGATCCGTGACGACAGCCTGTGGCTGCCGGAATACACCTACGAGCAGATGCATCGCCATAACGTGACCATGGCAGTGTTCCCACCGGTGTACCTGCAACAGTTGGCCGAACATGCCGAGCGCGACGGCAACCCGCCGGCGGTGCGGGTGTACTGCTTTGGCGGTGATGCCGTGGCTCAAGCCAGCTACGACCTGGCGTGGCGCGCGCTGAAACCCAAATACCTGTTCAACGGCTACGGCCCGACCGAAACCGTGGTCACGCCGCTGCTGTGGAAGGCACGCAAGGGCGACCCCTGTGGCGCCGTCTACGCGCCCATCGGCACTTTGTTGGGTAACCGTAGTGGCTACGTGTTGGATGCGCAACTGAACCTGCAACCCATCGGCGTGGCCGGCGAGTTGTACCTGGGCGGCGAGGGCGTGGCCCGGGGTTATCTGGAGCGTCCGGCGTTAACCGCCGAACGCTTCGTGCCGGACCCGTTCGGCAAGCCTGGCAGTCGCGTGTATCGCAGCGGCGACCTGACCCGTGGGCGTCCGGATGGCGTGGTGGATTACCTGGGGCGTGTGGACCATCAGGTGAAGATCCGCGGTTTCCGTATCGAACTGGGGGAAATCGAAGCGCGCTTGCGTGAGCAAACCAGTGTCGGTGAAACCGTGGTGGTGGCCCAGGAGGGGCCGACCGGCAAACAACTGGTGGCCTATGTGGTACCGGCCGACGCCAGCCTGGCCGACCAGGTTGAGTTCCGTGACACCCTGCGTCGTGCCCTGAAAGCCGACCTACCGGACTATATGGTGCCCAGCCACTTCGTATTCCTGGCGCAGATGCCGCTGACCCCCAACGGCAAGCTCGACCGCAAGGGCTTGCCGCTGCCGGATGCGAGCCAGATGCAGCAGCAGTACTTGGCCCCGCAAACCGAGCTTGAGCAGCAGATCGCCACGATCTGGGCCGACATCCTGCACCTGCCGCAAGTGGGCCTGAACGACAACTTCTTTGATGTCGGTGGCCACTCCTTGCTGGCGATCCAGATTACCTCGCGGGTGCAGGCCGAGCTCGGCCTGGACGTACCGTTGATGGAACTGTTCCAGACTGAATCGCTGCGCGCCTACGTGCAGGCCGCAGCCACTTTCCGCGCCGGCAGCGTGGAAGATTTTGATGACCTTCGTGACTTCTTGAGCGAACTAGAGGCGATTTGAACCATGCTTTCCAACCCTAATATCGACCTGGTGTCGCGCTTTCTTCGCTTGCCTCTGGAGCAGCGCCAGCAGTTTTACCAGCGCCTGCAAAGCCGGGGCATGAGTTTCGCTCAACTGCCGATTGCTCCCACCCGCCACGACAGCGACACACCGACGTTGTCTTACGCCCAGGAACGCCAGTGGTTCCTTTGGCAACTGGACAAGGACAGCACCGCCTATCACATCCCAGGCGCCCTGCGTTTGCAGGGGCACTTGGACCTGGCAGCGTTGCAACGGAGTTTCGACAGCCTGCTAGCCCGGCATGAAAGCTTGCGCACGCAATTGGTCGATGACGGTCAACGCCTGTGGCAGGCAGTGATGCCGCAGGCACGGGTGCAGATCCAGCAGGCGCACGTCGACCAAGCGCAGTTGATGGCGCGGGTGGAAGAGGAGGTGGCGCGGCCGTTCGATTTGCACCAGGCCCCGTTGTTGCGTGTGACGCTGTTGCAACTGGCCGAGGATGAGCATGTGCTGGTGATGGTGCAGCACCACATCGTCTCCGATGGCTGGTCGATGCAGGTGATGGTGGAGGAACTGGTGCAGCTCTACGCCGCCCATAGCCAGGGCCATGACCTGCAACTTCCGGAGCTGCCGATCCAGTACGCCGACTACGCGCTGTGGCAACGCGGCTGGATGGAAGCCGGGGAACAGGCGCGCCAACTCGCGTATTGGCAGGCCCTGCTGGGCGGCGAGCAACCGGTGCTGGAATTGCCGCTTGACCGCCCGCGCCCGGCGCAGCAAAGCCATCGCGGTGCAAGCCTGCAGGTGCATCTGCAACCGACGCTGGTGGCGGGGCTCAAGCGCCTGGCGCAGCAAGAGGGCGTGACCGCGTTCATGCTACTGCTGGCGTCGTTCCAAGCCCTGTTGTATCGCTACAGCGGGCAGTCGGATATCCGCATTGGCGTGCCGAACGCCAACCGTAACCGTGTCGAAACCGAGCGGCTGATCGGCTTCTTTGTCAACACCCAGGTACTCAAGGCTGACCTTGACGGGCAGATGAGCTTTGCCGAGCTGCTGCAACAAACCAAACGCCGCGCCCTGGAGGCCCAGGCCCATCAGGACCTGCCGTTCGAGCAACTGGTGGTGGCATTGCAGCCTGAACGCAGCTTGAGCCATAACCCGTTGTTCCAGGTGATGTTCAACCACCAGACCGAGGCCCAGGGCGGCCGCGAAGGCCAACAGTTGCCGGGCCTGCGTGTGGTGGAACTGGACTGGGACAGCCAGACCACCCATTTTGAC
The DNA here is from genome assembly GCF_001907715.1 of Pseudomonas sp. BTN1. Classification (NCBI taxonomy): domain Bacteria; kingdom Pseudomonadati; phylum Pseudomonadota; class Gammaproteobacteria; order Pseudomonadales; family Pseudomonadaceae; genus Pseudomonas; species Pseudomonas sp. BTN1. Next base: position 69,887 of record NZ_MPBM01000034.1, read on the forward strand.
CTGAGCCTGGACACCCATGAATCCGCCGACGGGCTTTGGGCCGCGCTGACCTACGCCACCCACCTGTTCGACGCCGCCACCATCGAGCGCTTGGCGCAACACTGGCAACACCTGCTGCAGGCGGTGGTGAGCGCACCCCGCAGCCGCCTCTGTGAACTGCCAATAGTGGGTGCCGCTGAGCAACACAGGATGCTCCAGGACTGGAACACCCCGGCCGGTGTCACCCCCTTTGAGGCTGTACACCGGCTGTTTGAAGCCCAGGCTGATCAGCAGCCGGAACGTCAAGCCCTGGCCCTGGATGAGCAGACCCTCAGCTATGGGGAACTGAACCGTCAGGCCAACCGCCTGGCGCATTATCTGCTGGCTCAGGGCGTCGGCCCTCAAGGGCTGGTGGGGATCGCCGTGGAGCGCTCCTTTGCCATGGTGGTCAGCTTGCTCGCGGTGCTCAAGACAGGAGCGGCCTATGTGCCGCTGGACCCTGAGTACCCCCGCGAACGCCTGGCGCATATGCTTGAGGACAGTGGTGTGGGCCTGGTGTTGACCCAATCGCACCTGCATGGGCGCCTGCCGTTGCCGGCCCAGGTGCTGGCGGTGGACATCGACCGGGTCCAGGCGCAGTTGGCGTTGCGTGCCGACGATAATTTGCCGGTTGAGGTCGAGCCCCAGAGCCTGGCGTATGTGATCTATACCTCCGGCTCCACAGGCAAGCCCAAGGGGGTTGCCATCAGCCATGCAGCACTGAGTGAGTTCGCTGGCATCGCGGCGGATTACTCGCAGTTGGTTGCCCAGGACCGAGTGTTGCAGTTTGCCACCTTGAACTTCGACGGTTTCGTCGAGCAGCTGTACCCGGCGCTGACCCTTGGTGCCACCGTGGTACTGCGTGGCCCGCAGTTGTGGGACGGTGCCGAGCTGTATCGGCAGATCATTGCCCAGGGCATTACCCTGGCCGACTTGCCCACGGCCTACTGGAAGCTGTTCCTGCAAGATTGCCTGGCAGCAGGCCCAAGGACCTATGGTGCCTTGCGCCAGATCCATATCGGCGGCGAAGCCATGCCGTTGGACGGCCCGCTGTTGTGGCAGCGCGCCGGGCTCGGCCATGTGCGCTTGCTCAATACCTACGGGCCTACCGAGGCCACCGTGGTTTCCAGCGTGCTGGACTGCACTGACCCGAGCGCCGTCAGCGCCGGCGGTGCCAGCCCCATTGGCCGGGCGCTACCAGGGCGTGGCCTGTATGTGCTGGACCGTGACCTGAACCTGCTACCGCTGGGCGCCGTGGGTGAACTCTATATCGCCAGCGCCAATGGCTTGGCCCGTGCGTATTTGCAGCGGCCAGGCCTGACCGCCGAGCGCTTTGTCGCTGACCCGTTCAGCCCATCCGGCGAGCGCCTGTACCGCACCGGCGACCTGGCGCGCTATCGCGCCGATGGTGTGGTGGAGTATGTCGGGCGGGTCGATCACCAGGTCAAGGTCCGTGGTTTTCGCATAGAACTGGGTGAGATCGAAACTGTGCTGCTGGCCCAGGACAGCGTGCGTGAAGCGCTGTTGCTGGCTGCCGACAACCAACTGCTGGCCTACCTGGTACCTGCGCAGACGCTGTCTGAAACCGAGCGCGCCGAGGTGGGCGAACAGCTGATGGCCACCTTGCGCGACCACCTGCCGGACTACATGGTGCCGGCGCACCTGATCTTCCTCGAGCGCATGCCGCTCAACCCCAACGGCAAGCTGGATCGCCAGGCCCTGCCCAAGCCAGATGCCAGCGTGGAACAACAGGATTGGCGAGTGCCGGTCACCCCGTTGCAACAACAGGTGGCGGCGATCTGGGCGGCTATTTTGGGGGCCGAACGGGTGGGCTTGAACCAGCACTTCTTCGAACTGGGCGGGCATTCCTTGCTGGCGATGCAGGTGGTGTCACGCATCCGCCAGACGCTGAGCCTGGAAGTGCCGCTCAAAGCCGTGTTCGAACACCCGCGGCTGGAGGCGTTTGTCGCGGCCATGCAAGCCCAGGAGAGCTCATCGCCAACGGCGCCGGCCCTGCTGTCGGCCGGGCGCGTGCAGCCGTTGCCGCTGTCTTACGCCCAGGAGCGACAATGGTTTCTCTGGCAACTGGAACCCCACAGCGCGGCGTATCACATTCCCAGCGCGCTGCGCCTGAAAGGGCAATTGGACCTGGCTGCGTTGCAACGCAGTTTCGATAGCTTGCTGGCGCGTCATGAAAGCCTGCGCACTTATATCCGCCAGGATCACGACGGCGCGGTGCAAGTGATTGAGCCGCCAATGTCCTTGCCGATCACCCAGGCCGATGCCGATGAAGCCCAGCTCAACGCCAGGGTGCAAGCGCTGATCGCCCAGCCGTTCGACCTGCAAGAAGGCCCGTTGCTGCGTGTCACGCTGTTGCGCCTGGCCGCCGACGAGCATGTGTTGGTGTTGGTGCAGCATCACATCGTCTCTGATGGTTGGTCGATGCAGTTGGTGGTCGAGGAACTGGTGCAGTTGTATGCCGGTTACAGCCAGGGCCAGGACGTGCAGTTGCCGGCGCTGCCGATCCAGTATGCCGACTACGCCGTATGGCAGCGCAGCTGGATGGACGCCGGTGAGAAGCAACGTCAACTGGCCTACTGGCGTGAGCTGTTGGGCGGTGAGCAGAGCGTGCTGGAGTTACCGTTCGATCACCAGCGCCCGGCTGTGCAGAGCCACCGCGGCGCACGCCTGGCATTCGAGCTGACGCCGGAACTCACTCAGGGGCTCAAGGCTTTGGCCCAACAGCAGGGCGTGACCCTGTTCATGTTGTTGCTGGCATCGTTCCAGACCTTGTTGCACCGCTACAGCGGCCAGGAAGAAATACGTGTCGGCGTGCCGATTGCCAACCGCAATCGCAGCGAGACCGAGCGCTTGATTGGTTTCTTCGTCAACACCCAGGTGCTCAAGGCCGATGTGCATGGGCAGATGAGTGTCGAGCAGTTGCTGCAGCACGTTCGGCAACGCGCCCTGGAAGCCCAGGCCCACCAGGATTTACCGTTCGAACAACTGGTCGAAGCCCTGCAACCTGAGCGTAGCCTGAGCCACAACCCGCTGTTCCAGGTCATGTTCAATCATCAGACTGACGTCGGCCAGGCTCAGGTTCAGCACCAATTGCCAGGGCTGCGGGTAGAAGGCCTGGACTGGGACAGCAAGACCGCACATTTCGACCTGGACCTGGATATTCAGGAGTCCACCGAAGGTATATGGGCCACCTTGGGTTATGCCCAGGACCTGTTCGAAGCCAGCACCGTGCAACGCATGGCGCGTCACTGGCAGAACCTGCTGCAAGGTATGGTCGCCAACCCACGACAGCAGCTCAGCCAGTTGAGCCTGCTGGACGCGACCGAACAACAACAGATCCTGCAACTGTGGAACCGCACGGAGTCTGGCTTTTCGGCCGAGCGCCTGGTGCACGAATTGGTCGGCGATCGCGCCCGGCAAACCCCGGACGCAGTGGCGGTTAAATTCGACGCGCAAACCCTGACTTACGGTGAACTGGATCGCCAGGCCAACCGCCTGGCCCATGCCTTGATCGCCCGTGGCGTCGGCCCGGAAGTGCGGGTGGCCATCGCCATGCCGCGCAGTGCCGAGATCATGGTGGCGTTCCTGGCGGTGATGAAAGCCGGCGGTGTGTATGTGCCGCTGGATATCGAATACCCACGTGATCGCCTGCTGTACATGATGCAAGACAGCCGCTCGAAATTGCTGTTGACCCATTCGGCCGTGCAACACCGGTTGCCGATCCCGGACGGCCTCGAAGCCTTGGCGGTGGATCAGGTGCAAGCCTGGTCGGATTACAGCGATGCGGCCCCGACTGTGGCGCTGGACGGCGACAACCTTGCCTACGTGATCTACACCTCCGGCTCCACCGGTTTGCCCAAGGGCGTGGCGGTGTCACACGGCCCGCTGGTGGCGCATATCATCGCCACTGGCGAACGCTATGAGACCTCGCCGGCCGATTGCGAGCTGCACTTCATGTCGTTCGCTTTCGACGGCTCCCACGAAGGCTGGATGCACCCGCTGATCAACGGCGCCAGCGTGTTGATCCGGGACGACAGCCTGTGGCTGCCGGAGTACACCTACGAGCAGATGCATCGTCACAACGTGACCATGGCGGTGTTCCCACCGGTGTACCTGCAACAGTTGGCCGAACATGCCGAGCGCGACGGCAACCCGCCGGCGGTGCGGGTGTACTGCTTTGGCGGTGATGCCGTGGCTCAAGCCAGCTACGACCTGGCGTGGCGCGCGCTGAAACCCAAGTACCTGTTCAACGGCTATGGCCCGACGGAAACCGTGGTCACGCCGCTGCTGTGGAAGGCACGCAAGGGCGACCCCTGTGGCGCCGTCTATGCGCCGATCGGCACCTTGTTGGGTAACCGCAGTGGCTACGTGTTGGATGCGCAACTGAACCTGCAACCCATCGGCGTGGCCGGCGAGTTGTACCTGGGCGGCGAGGGCGTGGCCCGCGGTTATCTGGAGCGTCCGGCGTTAACCGCCGAACGCTTCGTGCCGGACCCGTTCGGCAAGCCTGGCAGTCGCGTGTATCGCAGCGGCGACCTGACCCGTGGGCGTCCGGATGGCGTGGTGGATTACCTGGGGCGTGTGGACCATCAGGTGAAGATCCGCGGTTTCCGTATCGAACTGGGGGAAATCGAAGCGCGCTTGCGTGAGCAAGCCAGTGTCGGTGAAACCGTGGTGGTCGCCCAAGAGGGGCCGACCGGCAAACAACTGGTGGCCTATGTCGTACCACTGGACCCGACGCTCCTGGATGATGCTGTCGCTCAATCCACCGGTCGCGAAACCTTGCGGCGCGCCTTGAAAACCCGCTTGCCGGACTACATGGTGCCGACGCATTTGATGTTCCTTGAGCGTATGCCGCTGACCCCCAACGGCAAGCTCGACCGCAAGGGCTTGCCGCTGCCGGATGTGAGTCAGATGCAGCAGGTGTATGTGGCGCCCGAGAGCGAGTTGGAGCAACAGGTGGCGGCCATCTGGGCCCAGATCCTGGGCGTGGAGCGTGTCGGTCTGGCCGATCACTTTTTTGAATCGGGGGGGCATTCATTATTGGCGATGCAGGTAATTTCGCGCCTGCGTCAACTGTTGGGTCGGGAAGTACCCCTCAGAACAATGTTTGAGCAACCGCGACTGCAGGGGTTTGTCGAGACCCTGTGCAACTCCCATGAATCACAGGCAAGTGTGCTTCAGATCCTGCCGGTCAGCCGTCAACAGCCGTTGGCGCTGTCTTATGCCCAGGAGCGCCAGTGGTTTCTCTGGCAATTGGATCCGCACAGTGCGGCCTACCATGTACCCAGCACCTTGCGCTTGCGTGGCTGGCTGGATCATGCGGCTTTGCAACGCAGTTTCGACAGTCTGGTAGCCCGTCATGAAAGCCTGCGAACGCAGGTACATCAGGACGAAGGGCAGGCCTTCCAGATAATCCGTGAAAACGGCACTGTGGCCATCCTTCATGAGCAGGTCAATGAGGCGGACATGCAGCGTCGGGTAGAGACCGAGATCGCGCAACCTTTCGATCTGCAGCAAGGGCCGTTGCTGCGCGTAACCTTGTTGCGCCTGGCCGAAGACGACCATGTGTTGGTGCTCGTGCAGCACCATATCGTTTCCGATGGCTGGTCAATGCAGGTGATGGTGGATGAGTTGGTGCAACTTTATGCCGCCTACAGCCAGGGCCAGGACCTGCAACTGCCGGCATTGCCGATTCAATATGCTGACTATGCCCAGTGGCAGCGTGACTGGATGACGGGTGGTGAACGCGATCGGCAAATGGGTTACTGGCAGGCTCTGCTTGGCGGTGAGCCGTCAGTGTTGGAGCTACCCCTTGATCGGCCGCGACCTTCGGTGCAGAGCTTTCGTGGTGCAAGCCTGGAGATCAAGCTTGCACCGGCACTAGTGGCGGGGCTCAAGGCCCTGGCGCAGCGTGAGGATGTCACGCTGTTCATTGTTTTGTTGGCGTCGTTCCAGGCTCTACTGCACCGCTACAGCGGGCAGCAGGATATTCGCGTGGGTGTGCCTATTGCCAATCGTAACCGGGTCGAAACCGAGCGCCTGGTAGGTTTTTTCGTCAACACCCAAGTGCTAAAGGGCGATATCGATGCGCAGCTGACGGTCACCCAGCTGTTGCAGCAGGCCAAGCACCGGGCGTTGGACGCCCAAAGCCATCAGGACTTGCCGTTCGAGCAATTGGTCGAAGCCCTGCAACCTGAACGCAGCTTGAGCCGCAATCCGTTGTTTCAGGTGCTTTTCAATCATCAGAGTCAAGCGCGTCTAGCCAGTACGAGCCAGCAACTACACGACCTGAGGATTGAAAGCTTGGAGTGGGGCACGCAAACCGCTCAGTTCGATTTGAGCCTGGACACACAGGAAACCGTCGATGGGCTATGGGCAACCCTGACTTATGCGACCGACCTGTTCGATGCCGCCACGCCCAATCGCATGGCGCGCCATTGGCAGAACCTGTTGCAGGCCATGTTGGATGACCCTCACCAGCGTGTCGCTCAGCTACCGCTATTGGAACCTCTTGAGCATCAGGTGATAGTCGAACAGTGGAACGACACGGCGCAGGATTATCGGTTGGAAGACAGCGTGCAGAGGCAGATCGAAGCGCAAGTGCGGCGCACACCGAATGCCCAGGCTTTGGTGTTTGGCGCTCAGACACTGAGTTATACGCAGTTGAATGCACGAGCCAATCGATTGGCGCACCGCTTGATCCAGGCCGGTGTCGCGCCTGATGTGTTGGTAGGTGTGGCGATGGAACGCTCCATTGAAATGGTGGTAGCACTTCTGGCTGTGCTTAAGGCAGGTGGCGCCTATGTGCCGCTGGACCCGGACTACCCGCGCGAACGCCTGGCCTACATGCTGCAAGACAGCAACGTACCGCTGCTGCTGACGCAGGCGCATTTGTTACAGGCCTTACCGGTCAGCACGCCCTCGCACTGTCTGGTGATCGAGCCCGACGATCACTGGCTGAGCGAGTATGCCGATACCGATCCTGATGTGGCCGTAGACGCGGAAAATCTCGCTTACGTCATTTACACCTCCGGTTCCACCGGCCAGCCGAAAGGGGCGGGTAACCGTCACTGTGCGTTGACCAATCGGTTGCTATGGATGCAACAGGCTTATACGCTCGGCGCCGAAGATACGGTGTTGCAAAAGACACCGTTCAGTTTTGACGTATCGGTATGGGAGTTTTTCTGGCCCTTGATGACCGGTGCACGGCTGGTGGTAGCGGCCCCTGGAGATCATCGGGATCCATCGAAGTTGGTGGAGTTGATCAATCGGCACCAAGTGACCACCCTGCATTTCGTGCCTTCCATGCTGCACGCATTCCTGCAGGATTCACAGGTGGCCAGCTGTCAGGGGTTGCGCCGTATCATCTGTAGTGGCGAAGCCTTGCCGGTGGGGGTGCAGCAACACGTATTCGCCGAGCTGCCGAATACGGGCTTGTTCAACCTGTATGGACCGACTGAGGCTGCGATTGATGTGACTCACTGGACGTGCGTCGATGAGCATCGTGACAGCGTGCCGATTGGCAGACCCATTTCCAATCTGCGCACTTACGTGCTGGATGCGCAGTTGCAGCCAGTCGCGGTGGGCGTTGCGGGCGAGTTGTACCTGGGGGGCGTCGGGCTGGCACGCAGTTACCATCGACGTCCCAGCCTGACCGCAGAGCGGTTTGTACCGTGCCCGTTCCAGCCTGGCACGCGGTTGTATCGTACCGGCGACCGGGTGCGACAGCGCAGGGATGGCGTGATCGAATACATTGGGCGCCTGGATCATCAAGTAAAACTACGCGGTTTGCGCATAGAGCTGGGTGAGATCGAGGCGCGCTTGCTGGAGCATCCACTGGTGCGCGACGCCTCGGTGCAAGTGCATGAAGGCAAGTATCTCGTTGGGTATGTGGTGCTGCAGGATTCGACACTCGCCTGGCGTGATGCACTGAGCACTCATTTATTGGCACATGTGCCGGACTACATGGTGCCTGCGCAGTGGGTACTGCTGGACCATATGCCACTGAGCCCCAACGGCAAACTGGATCGCAAGGCGTTGCCTGCGCCGGATTCAAACTTGCACGAACGGCACTTCGTCGCAGCGCGCAATACGCTGGAGCAAACACTTGTAGCCATTTGGCGCGAAGTCCTGGAGCTTGAGCAGGTGAGTGTCGAAGATAACTTCTTCGAGTTGGGCGGGCATTCGTTGCTGGTCCTGATGCTCAAGGAGCGCATCCGCAAAGCTGTTGGCGTGGAGTTGTCGGTGAGTCAGTTGATGCTCAATCCGAGCGTCGCAGGGCAGGCGGCTTGCCTTGAGGGAAGCGCTGGCAGTTCGTTGATCGTGAGGCTCAACAGTCAAAGCCGTGGAACACCGTTGTACCTGTTCCATCCCAGCTATGGCTCGGTGCATTGTTACAAGGCGATTGCCCTTGCGTTGCGTGAGCACAGGCCGGTGATGGGGGTGATGTGTCGCGCCTTGGCCGAGGAGGGCAGCGAGGTGCCTGCCTGGGCTGCAATGGTCGAGGACTACACGACGCAATTGTTGAAGGCTCAGCCCGAGGGTCCGTTCCGTTTGGCCGGTTGGTCGCTGGGGGGCAACCTGGCGATGGAAGTCGCCTATGGCCTGGAGCAGGCGGGCCGACAGGTCGAGTGTGTTGGCTGGATCGACGCATCCCCGCCGCAGTGGGTCAAGCCGTTTTGGGATACGACGGTGATGGTTGACGAAAGAGATATTTCTGCCAATGAACGGCGTGTGGAACTGTTGGAGGTGATGTTCCCTGAGTTCTCCCAGCAGATTCATGCCCACTGGTCCGAGCTGCAATGCTTAGAGGCTGCAGAAGGCGAGCAATGGACTGCATTCAGCCACTGGGCCGAGGAAACCCTGGGCTCGCGTTTTGGCGAGCTCAAGGATGAGTTGCTCAGTGGCCACGAAGCGCAGATTTCCTGGGAGGTTGACCGCATTCTCGGGCAGCGCCTGCACGATGCCGACTTCAAGGCGATCAAGGCACCGATAAGTTGCTGGTGGGCGACCTTGAGTCGTACTGGGGTACATCATCAATTGATTGAGGCGAGCATGCTGGAAGTTGCAGTGCAATCAACGATCGAGCGCTCAGTGTTGATCGAGACCAGCCATGACCGATTAATCGATAACGCAGAGTTCGTCCATAGCTTCGCTGCCGCGATGAGCTGACCAGAGGCCAATATGAAAAGCCCCCAGTCACCTTGAGCGACTGGGGGCTTTTTTATGGCCCTATCTATAATTCGGACAAACAAACCGCCCCGGGCAGTCATTGCCTCGGGGCGTCTGATCCTGCTTTAGAAGTCCCAGCGAGTGCTGAGCATGAAGTTACGGGGTTCACCATAAGCGGCAGAATTGTAGAAGCCGATGTTGGTGTAATAGGACTTGTCGAAAACGTTGTTGATGTTCAGCGTCGCCGACACGTTTTTAGTGAATTGATAACGGGTCATCAGGTCCACCAACCAGTACGCTTCTTGAGAGAACTCCTCGTAGCCACCACGGGGAGAGTTATAGATATTCTGCCAGCCTACGCTCTGCCAGCGAGCGCCACCGCCAACGGTCAACTTGTCAAGATTACCCTTGAGCTTGTAAGTGGTGTACAGGCTGACCTGGTCTTCGGGTTCGAAAGTGGAAATCTTGACGTCTTTGTCGTCACGCACAATCTTGTGCGTATAGCCAGCCTGGAGCTGCCAGCCCGGAGCCAGTTCGCCGGACATCTCCAGCTCGTACCCCTTCGTCACGGCCTGGGTGCCTTTGAACGCGTAGTTCGAGGGGGTAGGTTTCAAGTTGTTGTAGTCATCGTCCGAAACGGAACGGTTGTCTTCATGGATCTCGAAGTAGGCCGCACTGGCGTTTACACGACCATCCAGGAAGTCGGCCTTTACACCCAACTCCCAATTCTGGCCTTCGTCCGGCTCAAGCAGCTTGTTGTCCCTGTCGCGGTTATAGCTTTCTTGGGGCATGAAAATATCGGTGTAGCTGGCGTAAACCGAGTAGGTGTCATTCAGGTCGTACACCGCACCGACATAAGGTACAAAGCGTCCTGACTCGCGATAGGTAGGGTTGTAGCCGGTCACCGTGTAGTTGACTACCCGGCCACCGAGCAGCAGCTTCAGGTCGTCAGCAAGGTTCAGTCGTGTTGTCATGTACATGCCGGTCTGGCGGACGGTGTCGTCGATTTTCGATTGTGGTTTGCCCCAATCAGGTTGCGGTGCGTTGCCGTGCCAGTTATTGAAGTCCACCAGGTTGGGGGCGAGGTTCCAGTAACCATTGCCATTCCATTCCGAAGCGCTGATGGAACCGCCGAATACCAGTTCATGCTCCCTGCCTCCCAGGCTGAAGGGGCCGCTCACATACAGATCGGCGGAGTCACTGACGGTTTCACCGGTGTATTTGCCCGAAGTCAGCTGTGACTTACCATCCAATCCCGGGGTGTCACCCTGAATGGAACCCATGAGTGCGTGGTAGCCGTTGATCTTGTGATCCAGTTGCAGTTTGGTTATCCAGCCATCCCCCAGGTCGTGCTCCAACATGGCGAAGACGGTGCGGGTGTATTGCTCCCAACTGCTCCAGTCGGCCGCGTTGTTGAACGAGCGCTTGACGTCGTTGCGATTACCCTGGGCGTCGATCAATGGGAAACTGCCCGACCAGGATGAGCCTTTCGGCAGGCTGTCCTGATAATCGCCGCCGACTGTCAGCAGGGTATCGGGAGACAGGTCGAACTCCATGATGCCGTAGTAAGTCGGGCTTTTGCGCTCGTAACGGTCCATGAACGAGTGTTTGTCCTGATAGGCGGCGACGGCCCGGCCACGGATATTGCCGGTCTCGGTCAGCGGGCCACTCACATCCAACTCGCTGCGGTAGTTGTCCCACGAACCGGCACCCAGCGTGGCATGACCTTGGAACTCAGAGGTCGGCTTTTTGCGTACCAGGTTGATGGTGGCCCCCAGTGAACCAGCACCGGTCAGCAGGCCAGTCGCGCCCTTGAGTACTTCAACACGGTCGTAGATCGCCATGTCGCTCAGCGTGTTCCCCGCCGAGTAAGCCACGTTGCGTGCGGTGGAAGGGATCCCGTCATATTGGAAGTTGTTGATAGAGAAACCACGAGCGTAGTAGTTGCTGCGCTCAGTATCGAAGGCTGAAACGGTAATGCCCGGCGTGTGGCGCATCACGTCGTCGACACTGTTCAGACCAAAGTCGTCCATGTGCTGACGCGTGACCACGGTCACCGATTGCGGGGTTTCCTTGGGCGTCAGGACCAGGCGCGTTGCGGTGGCAATCGAGCCTGGCGTATAGGAGCCGGTATTCTCGGTGACGTTACCCAGCATGTTGCCAGTGACTTGCGTCGGGCTCAGCTCCAGCCCGCCACCGCTACCAGCAGCAGTGACGGTCAAGGTATTGCCATTGAGGTTATAGGTAGTCTGGCTACCGGCCAGCAATGCAGCTATGGCCTGCTGCGGCTGCATCTTGCCCTTGACGGCGGGGCTGTTCTTGCCCTGCACATCGCCCGGGCTGTAGAGCACTTGCACATTGGTCTGGCGGCCAAATTCCTGCAGTGCGCTCCCCAGCGACTGCGCAGGAATATTCAACTCGATCTCCTGGGCCTGCACATAGCCTGCAATCGGCATCGACACAGCCAACGCCAGGGTACTGGGCAAGAGGTTGATGTTCAGGGCCCGGCGCATGGATAGCGCTTTGCTCAGGGGGCTGAGACCGAGTCGTGCTGGCATGGATGCTTTCTCTTCTATGTTTTAAGTGGGCAATTCTAAGTGTTTATTGAGTTTAGTTCTCATTACCACTAGTGAGACGTTCCTACTTCGCAAAACCGGAAAAAATTATTCCGGTACTTCATGCAGGCTCCATCTCATGCACCACCTGACCGGCGCGCAGGCGCACCAAATGATCGGCGATGTCGAAATAACGGTCGTCGTGGCTGATCACGATGATGGTCTTGCCCAGGCGTTTGAGGTCCGGCAGCAGCTCGGTGTAGAAGATGCGGCGGAAGGCCGGGTCCTGGTCGGCGGCCCATTCGTCGAATACCAGTACCGGGCGCTCCTCCAGCCAGGCATTGACCAGGGCCAGGCGCTTGCGTTGGCCGGTGGACAGGTCAGTGGTGCTGAACACACCGTCCTTGACGCTGACCTTGTGCGCGATTTCCAGGCGCTCAAGGTATTGGGTGGCGCTGTCCAGGGACTGGGTGGCACTGCCTTGTACCAGGTCATCGAACAGGTAATAGTCGGAAAACACCGTGGTGAACAACTGGCGATAATCGTCGCGCGCTGGGTCGGTCACCGCTGTACCGTTGAGCAGGATCTCACCCGCCTGAGGCGGATACAGGCCCAGCAGCAATTTGATCAGGGTGGTCTTGCCGCTGCCGTTCTCGCCGACGACAAACACGATATCGCCTTGTTTGATGCTCAGGTTGATCGGCCCCAGGTGGAACGGTTGGCTGCCTTCAACCGCTGGCGGGCTGTAGCTGACGCCGCGCAGTTCGAGGCTGTTGACCACCGGCTTCGGCGCTTCACTGTCGTCCATCAACAAGTGGGGCTCGGGCGAAGAAAAGCGCTCCGACAGTTCGCTGATGCGCCCAAAGGCAATCTTCGCCTTGCCAACGACGGGCAAATAGCCCAGCAGGTGTTCCAGCGGGCCTTTCATATACAGCAGTACCAGCACGAAGCCGGTAATCACGGTGGGATCGGGGTTGGGATTGTAGGCCTGCATCGCCAGGGCCAGGCCGATGACCACGAAGAACAGCATCGAGCCAAAGGTCTTGGCCAGGATATAGATGTTGACCGAACGCACCTGGATATCGCTGATGCGGTCTGCGGTTTCCTGGATGCGGTGGGTGTTCATGCGAAACCGCCGCGGGCGGTGCATGCGCAGTTCCTTGGCGCCAGAAGCAATCGCATTGTAGTAACGCTGCAATTCATCTTCGTGGCTGCGGGCCAGATCGAAGCCCTGAATGCCTTTGCCACCGGCGATGAATTGCACGGCGCTGCCGATGATGATTGCGACCACCATCATCAGGAACATCGGCACGGACAGGTAGGCCAGGTAACCCAGGCATCCCAGGGTAACGGTGGCGGCGATGGCCAGGGGCGTGAAGGCAAAGGAAAAATCGCTGATGGTGTCCACGTCGTGGGTCAGCACCGGGATCAAGCGGTGCGAGCGATATTGCTCGATCTGCCCGATGGGCGCTGACAGCACCTTTTCACCCAGGTCCTTGCGCAGGGCGGCAATGATCCGTTGCCCGACGTAGTTGGTGCCGATGTCGGAAATGATCGAGCTGACCAGCGCCACCACGCACAATGCGGCGAAGGTCAACACCACACCCTGGGTCATGCCCCCCGCCGAATGCAGGGCATTGTTAATCGTCGCCAACAGCAAGGTAATGGCCAGGCCGCCCGCCATGCCAAGGGCGACGGACACCGTCACGATGGTGCGAAAGGGCCTGAGCAATGCGAGCAAACCTTTGAAGGCGCCGCGCTTGGGGTCGGTCATAAATACTTCCCGGAAAGTGAAAAAGAGGGGGCTGGGCACACAGACCCTTACCCATGACAAACGAAGCTGTGGCGTGACTATTTAGCGCGGCGTGCCGGGCGGTGGCAGTGGGCGATAAATTGCCCGGGGCCTGGTTCGTTCTTGTTCTGTAGGCGCACGTGTATCAATGCCGTGCGTGGCCCTTTGAGCGAGAGCGAAACACATGACGAAAAAGAACCTGGTGTATGTCTGGTCCCTGAGAAACGCCGCCGCCGACAAGGCGGGGCAACCGGTGGCCTATAAAGACCACGAGCGCTATATGAAATCGGTGCTGGAGTTTCTGGTGGGCTCGCTCAACGACACGTCGCTGGGCGAGGCTTACAACCTCGTAGGCGTGGTGTATGACGACGATGAGCACAACCCGCGGGACCAGCAGTTGGTGGCGGACTATGGCTTTGCTTACCAGCCGGGTCGCCAGTGGTTGTACCCGGCGGATTTGCGTGTGCAAGGCACGTTGGTCAATGACCTGCTGCTCAGCGTGCCGTCGACCTATCGTCGCCTGCCACGGGGCAGCGCCGAACATGTCGCCGGCAAGCAGGATTTCGAGCGTCGGCTGCATGACACCCTGGTGGAGTTGAAGGCTGACATCGTGGTGCTGGATGGTTTGCTGGTGATCCTCGACGAACTGGTGCGCCCGGGTGCGCCGTTTGCACGGCGCATCATGAACATTCATCCGGGCATCACCCGCCTCGAGTCGCCTTACGAACGCCGTGGGGCGTACGCCACCTGGAATGCGCTGTACGGCGCACGTGGGCAGGCGATTACCGACTGGGCAACCAAGGCGACTCAGGCGTGCGAGCCGTTGTATTGGACCGGTGCGTCATTCCACTACGTGGATAACGGCATCGACTCGGGAGAGGTGTTCCACGACGTGCTCAAGACCGAGATTTCGCCCGAGGACACCATCCTTGAGCTGCGCTGGAACAACTTCAACAACAGCCTGTTCCCGGCATTGCATGAAGGCTTGGAGCTGTTGGCCAAACAAGGCTGAACCCTGTAGGAGCGAGCAAGAACTAGGCGTCCCCTCGCTCCTACAAGGTATTAGAGTTCGCGTACTACCCGGAACCCAATCCAATCCCCCCGTGTTTGCGGGTAGATGTTGTTGCGATTGCCCGAGCGTGAAAACACCGGCGCCTCGCCCCAGTCATTGCCGCGAATCTGGTAGGCCTCGCAGTTGGGCTCCACCCAGGCACTGCCATCAGTTGGCGCGCCGACGTAGTTCGGATGCTCGCAATCAGCCACCCGCTCATACACATTGCCGTGCATGTCATACATGCCAAAGGCATTCGGTGGGTAGCTGCCCACGGGCGACGAATAGCTGTAGCCGTCCGCCGGACCGTAGGTGTTGGCGTGCTGGGCGATGCTGTAGCCCTTGCCTTCGTCGAACGGGAAGGGGAACGGGCCGGTGGTGCCGGCGCGGGCGGCGTATTCGCGTTGGGCTTCGCTGACCATTTGGTACGTGTGCCCGGTCTTCTTCGACAGCCAGCTCACGTACTGCTTGATGTCGTCCATGTCCATGCACACCGCCGGCTGACGTGGCCCCTGGGGGTAGCGCGGCTTGCTGGCGATGCATTCGCGGCCGGGGCGGTCGTCGCCATTGGCGATCTTGACTCCGGTCTGGCGCACGTAGCTGTCCCATTCGCCGGCGGTGATGTGGAAGCGGCTCATGGCGAACGGCTTGGCGAAGGTCACGGCATGCATGGGGCCTTCGTCGGGCTCGCGGCCCACTTCGTCTTCCGGGGTACCCATGGTGAAGGTGCCGGCGGGCAGCACCACCATTTCCGGGCAGTCCTTGCAGTCTTTGAAGACCTTGCCCGGTTGTGGGGCGGCGGCATGGGCCAGGCCGGGCAGCAGGGCGCCGCACAGGGCGGTGAGTGCCAGTGCGGTGAGCGGTTTGAGTCGGGATGGCGTCATGGAGGCGTCTCGTTCAAAGGGAAAAGGGGTCATAACCGCTGGCTCAGCAGGGTCATGAAGCGCTGGATCTCATCGGAGTTGTTAAGCAGGCCCGGCGAGGTGCGAATCACCGGGCCAACGTCACGCTCCACCGCGTCCACCACCACGCGGTTTTTCATCAGGTAGGCCGCGACGGCATCGCTGTCCCGGTTCTTGACCCGAAAGAAGGTGAATCCGGCTGACAGCTCGGGGCTGCGCGGTGTCACCAGTTCGATCTGCGGGTGGGCCAGCAGTTGGTCCTTGAGTTCGGTATTGAGGGCATGGATACGTGCCTGCACCGGCGCCTTGCCCAGTTGCAGGTGCAACTTGAAGGCTTCGTCGGCGGCCCAGCGATGTTCGAAGGCGTGGTAGCCGCCGGGCGTCATGGTCGTGGCGAAGTTTTTGTCTTCGGAGAAGGTCGGAATCATCGGTGTGACGTATTTGTTTTCGGTCTCGCGGGCGCACACCAGGCCGGTGCCCCGCGGGCCGAACATCCACTTGTGGGTGCCAGCGATGAAGAAGTCGCAGTGCATAGCGGGGAAGTCGAGGTCTTCCACGCCGAAGCCGTGCACACCATCGACGATATAGAGCAGGCGGTCCGGCTCGTCGCGGTTGCGGTTGTGTTCGTCCACCAGCTTGCCGATCTCACCGATGGGCAGTTTTACGCCGCTGCCGGATTGCACCCAGGTCATGCCCAGTACACGGGTGTTGGGGCGAATGTTGCGCTGGATATTGCCCAGCACTTCATCGGCCGAGACCTGATTGGGGTTTTTGAACAGGCGTATCTTGCGAACCTGGGTCTGCTCCTTGCGTACCCGGAAGTCCAGGCTGAACTCGGTAGCGTAATGCTCATGCACCGTGGTGAGGATTTCCTGGTCGGCGCGCACCTTGATCCCGCCATAGATCATCGCCAGCCCTTCGGACGTGCTGCCGGTCAGGGCGATCTGCGCTGGCGTGGCGTTCAGGTAGCGGCCGGCCCACTCGCGTACCTGGCCTTCACGCTTCCAGGTTTCCTGCAGGTCCCAGTCCATGGCCAGGCCAGGGTTACGGTCGATCTGTTGGCGGTAGCGTTCGATGGCCTCGCGCACGGGCCTGGGGTGCGAGGCCACCAGGAAGTTGGAAAAATGCAGGTAATTGGGGTCCTGGTTGAACAGTTGTTTCAATCCCGTCCATGGGTCGTTCGTGGCGGCGGCTACTGCCTGAGGCAGCAACGCGGTGCCCAGCGGCAGGCTCGCGGCAAAGACGCCGGCCTGCTTGAGAAATGTACGGCGGTCGGTCATGGACTTACTTCGTGAGTAGTTAGCGGTTGGCCAAGGGTTTGGCGGCTTTTTGGACCTGGTCCCACACCCGCAGGAAGTTGCCTCCCCACAGCTTGGCGATATCGGCTTCGGAGTAGCCGCGCTGGATCAGTTCGGCGGTGACGTTGCGCACCTCGCCGACGTTCTCCCAGCCCTGGAGGCCGCCGCCGTCGTTGAAGTCCGAGGCAATGCCGACATGATCGATGCCGATCTTGCGCACGGTGTAGTCGATGGCGTCGCCGAGGTCCTTGAGGGTGGCCTTGGGCTCTTCCTCGAGAATGCCGTACAGCGCGCTGGCGTATTGGCCGAAGCGTTGCTCGGGCCAGGCGGCAATGATTGCATCGCCGGGCATCAGGGCCATGGCCAGATTCGGCAGTGGCGGCAGGTCGAACCGTGCGCGCAAGGTATTGAGCTTGTCCTGGGTCGGCTGGCTCAAGGGGCGCAGGTAGGCGGGGAAGCCCACCACCTGCACCACGCCGCCACTGTTCTTGATCAGTTGCAGTTCCTTGTCGCTGAGGTTGCGCGGGATATCCACTGACGCCCGAGGCGCCGAATGGGACGCCACCATCGGCGTGCGGCTCAACTGCGCGACCTGCTCCAGGGCCTTGGTCGACATCTGCGACACGTCGATGATCACCCCCAGGTCATTGAGGCGATGCACCGCTTGCTGGCCGATCGGCGACAGGCCTTCAAGGGCGTCGGGGGAGTCATTGAAAAACGGCAGCGGGCGCGACGAGTCGGACCAGGCGTTATTGCCGATGTAGCTGAACCCGAACATGCGCATGCCGCGTGCGGCCCACAGGTCCAGCTGGTTCAGGTCATTGCCCAGGGGGTAGGCGTTGAGCATGCTGATAAAAATCGCGAACTTGCCTTCGCCGTGCAAGCGGCGCATATCGTCCGGGGTGTAGGCGATGCCCACCTGGTTGGGAAAGTCGCGCACCATGCCGGAGATGATCTTATAGCGCACCTCCTGCTCGTGGCGGGCCTCTTCGACAAAACCATCGGTGGGTTTGTGCGGAGCGTTATCGCCGTTCCAGATTTCCGGCCAGCCGAAGATCGTCAGCGCGGCGCCCGACAATCGGCCGCGGGCGGCCTTGGCCAGGTCGAACTGGCCGCTGCCATCCTTGTCGGCCTCATTGCCCGCCGTGCCGAAATCCAGGGGCAGGGTGATGTGGCTGTCAAATGACAACAGGCGATCCTGCATTTCATTGGCCTGCTTGATCACCTCCAGCGGGTAGCCGGCGTTGCCCTTGAACCACTGATCCCAGACCAGCAAGCCAGCCCCGGCGCCGATAGCCAGGGCCAGCGGCAGGCCGATATACAGCGCCTTTTTCGAACGTGATTTTGTCATTGCCATCTCAGTCAGTTGAGGCCTTTGCTATCAGGGAAGGACGAGCGATGACGGGGGAAATTTAGGTGGCGGGGGCAGGGCGGTAAATTTCATCGGGTTGCAAACGTTCTAGCTCTGATCAAGCCGTTTCCTAAGGTAGCCAATGACAATCTCTCGACGTGGGTTCATCGCAGGCCTGGCGCTGACCGGTGCAGCGGTGCCCGCGGCCTTTTATGCCCATCGCGAGTTGACACGGGAAGACGAGTTTCCCATCACCCCCGGCGAAGCCACGGTCGACCTGGCCGACATCCAGGGCCAGCATCTGGCGAACACCCTGCGGGGCGTCTGGAGCCTGCGCCTGGAAGGCCGCGATGCGGGCCTTGCGGGCCTGCCGCTGCATGGCCTGGAGTTGCTGCTGGACATCGCTCCCCGTGGGCGTGGCCTGCGCGGTTACCTGGATACCGCCGAGCAGCTGCGCGCTGAAGGCGAACCGCGCTACCGCGTCTTGGGCGACCTGCTGACGGGCGAGGGCGCCGTGCTCTATTGGCGCTTGATCGACCGCGATTCCGCCGGCGCCGTGCCGGCCTATGAATTCAAAATGACCCTGGATGAAGTCTGGGCCGATTTCGGCAATGCCGGCAGCGCCACCCTCAGCGGGCACATCCTCGATCTTGAGCGGCCCTTGGCGCTGCCCGAACGTGACAACCGTTTTATCGCCCACAAACAACTGTTCCCCGAAGCCCGCCAGCGCATCGGCCTTAACCCCACCTTGCTGGCCTGGCTGGTTTCCCCCGAGCATCGGCTGTTTCACCAACTGTGGCACGCCACCCGCGATCAGTGGCACAAGCTCTCCGAAGAAAAACGCGAGGCCCTGCGTGGCATCGGCTGGCAACCGGGGCCCCGTGGCCAGGAACGCGACGCCCGCGGCAAGCGCAAGGACCGCAATGGGTCGGGCATCGACTTCTTCTTCATGCACCGCCACATGCTCGGCACCGCACGTTCCATGCAGGACTTGCCCTCCTGGCCGCAATTTCCCGAGCCGCAACCGCCGTTGGAGCGCGATCGCCTGGGCTTTGTACGCTACTTTGACAACCACGACGGTTTCGCCCTGCCGCCCTGTTGGTCAGCGCCGGATGATGCCGACTACACCCAGTGGGTCAGCGATATCAAGGCCGCCGAGACCTACCACAGCAATTTCCAGGTGTGGGAATCCCAATACCGCGACCCGCGTTACCTGGCCAAGTTGAGCCTGGGCCAGTTGGGCTCGGAAATGGAACTGGGCCTGCACGACTGGCTGCATATGCGTTGGGCCTCGGTGCCTCGCGACCCGTCCAACGGCGCCCCGGTACCCTTCGCCCGTGACCCCGCGGACTTTTCCCCACGTTGGTATTCGCCGGAGAACGACTTTCTTGGCGACCCGTTTTCATCCCACGTAAACCCGGTGTTCTGGCATTTCCACGGCTGGATCGATGACCGCATCGAAGACTGGTTTCGCGCCCACGAACGCTTCAACCCTGGCGAGGTGAACCGCCTGGAAGTCAACGGCATAGCCTGGTTTGCACAGGGCCGCTGGGTTGAAGTAGGCGACCCTTGGCTGGGACCGGACACCCATGGCTGCAGTACCACACCGGGACTGCAACAAGGGCGTTCGATGGAAATGGATCCGGAAGTCATGAAGCTGGCCCTGCGCATTACCTTCGGCGCCGATGAGGAGGTGCTCAAGGGCTTGTTCAAACGTGTACCACGACGGCCTTGGTACGCGCGCCATTTGAAAATCACGCGTACGCTGTAAAGGCGCTGGAGGCGTTCTAGGTTATGGCTATCTCTGCCCTATACAGGCCGCTGACACTTCGAGGATCACCCATCTTATTGATCAGGTATAACTCGTTGAATTCAGAAACGATGTAGCCATCGGCCCTTTTGAGCGGCTGGAATAAGTGGCTGGTCTGTCCACTATTGAGCGCACGTTCCATGCCACTGCGCATGGCGGCCTCAGTGGGAAATTTGGCGAGCCCAAAGTTGGGGTCATAGTAGAACCAGGTCTTATGGCCGTTTATGACTCTGACGCCGGCTGTGACGCCATGCTTCGAATTGCTGATCAACAAGGCTTTGGAGGTGGTGGCGGTTGCCAACTCCGAGATAATCTTGTCGTACGTGGCATGGCGGGTGAGCTGCCCGGAGTGAAAGTCATTTGTGAGGGTGTGCTGGAATTTCTCCAGGCTGTCGCGGAATCGCTCAGTATTGGGATGCTTGGGGTGCGCCATACTGATAAAGAAATTCTTGATCAGGGTATCTTCCGCGTTTTCGAGAATGGCCAGTGCCATACCATTCGACAACGCCGCACAGTCTCCCTTGGACGTAAGGTTGACCTGGCTCAGGTAGAAGCCTTGCGGCATGGCGATCACCGCGCCACCCGCTGCGGTCATGTCATCAATGAATTTTCTGCTGCTCGTGAAGCTGGCCTCCATCGCTCGGCGTTGCATATGCTTGAAAAGCGCCCCGAGGTCGGCAGGTGTCAGGTTCGGGTTCAATATCAATTCGCGCAGTTGGTGCATTTTCATTGTCGGCGAGAAGCCGTCGATCCCGTCCGGAGTCCCCCTTGCGAACGCCTCTTCAAACTGCAATTGTTCTGGCGTCGCGGGCTTGCCGGGCAATGGCTTTGTGGGCGGAATGAGTTTTTCGTAGAGTGTTTTGACTTTGCCTGGCAGCGCCTCCAGCTCGTCGATACGCCTGGACAGGCTACCCAGTACCTCGGGTGACGCGGTGGCGTCCGTGGCCAGTTTTTTCAACTGAGTGATGCCCAGCTCTGCTGAATAGCCAGAAACGCTGGCCGGGGCGAGCGTGTTGTACCCCTGATTGAATGCCGCGTGGCCTGTGGTGGTTGCTTTTGCTGCGTCAACTGCGTCGTTGAAGGCCTCCGGTATGGGTATGCCGGGTTTTGCCGGGTTGAACCAGTTGGCGACCCACTCGCTGAGGGTGCCGTTGATTTCACCCTGGGTTGCCAGGACTCTGGGCGTGAAGCCATTCACCGGCGTGCCGTAGGGTTGGCGGGTGATGGGGTCGTAGTGGTGCCACTGATCGTTTTTGAATACCACAACACTATCAACCGAGCGCCCGCCGGAGGTGATCGAACCGAGCAATGCATTGCCATGCTCCTGGCTGATAGCCTTCAACCAATCATGGGCTTTATCCGTGTTTCGTATGTTGGCCAGCCACGCGGTGCTTTTGGTCAACCCTTTGCTCAGCAGGTTTGCGCCGCCAATGGCCAGGTCAGCCAGCCCGTCCAGAGGGTTGAAGTTGCTCAAGGTGACCATGCCGATGACTTTGCCCGTTCGCGCGACCTTGGTGGCAAGGGATGCGGCACTGCCGGCGACCTTGGTGAGTTTGCCGATATTGGCCGCGCCCGCTGTGAGAAAGCCAAACACATCCAGGGCCAAGTCAAACCCGCCCTCGACGTTGTTGCCTTTTTTAAAGTTTTCAATTGCCGAGCGGAAAGGAATCAAGTTCATGAAGAAATCGTTTACCTGATTGATTTTCTCGTTCGCCAGGTCCTGGGTCGTCTGCCCTCTGGCGTATTTCTTGATATCCGGGTCATCGAGATTGAAATGCTCAACGAAGGCATCAGCAATGTCTTGCGTGCGGTCGGTAGCAAAACTATCAATAGCTGCGTCCGTTGCGCCGGCGCGTTCGTTTGCGTGGTCGGCACTGACGCTTTTGGGGACGAACACGCTGGTGTTGAACGCTACATTCGCCTCCCTGGATTCACGTTCTTTCAGCGCCCACATTTCAATGGGCACGATTTCGCCTTTGGTCGGGTCGATACGGTAGCCGCTGGATTGCCCGTCGCGTTCAATTTTCACCAGAAGGTTTTTTTCATACACCGGGTCGGACTTGCTCCAGAAACCCAACTCAGTGGACGAGTTTCGATAATACGTAACTTTGCCGTACTCAAAGTTTCTACGGTCTTCCAGGGGGAGCTGCGCGATCAGGTGTTTGACCGTCGTGGCGAGGGCGATCTTTTTCTTCTTGATTGTTTCCTCAAAGCGCTTTTCGAAGTTATCGCTCACACCAAATCGGTAGCGGGCGTTCAAGTCGTTGATCGGTACACGTTTGTTCGCGGCTTCAAAGAGATAGGGCAATCTCAGATCCATCATTGCGATGTCGAGCATCGAATGCAGGCCGGGTAGCCATGTGTGTGCCTTGTTCTGCCCTCTGCGCGGAATGTTGCTGGTCTTGATCAGTTTTTGTTTGAACAGATCACCCAGGTCGCCATACCGTTCCACCAGTACGGCCATGGCCATCTTTTCTCGGGTGGGCAGTTCCAGATCCAAGGCGGCAGAGGCGCCTAGCATGTCCTGCTGTCGGGCTGTGAAGGTGGTTTTCAGGGTTTCCAGCTCTTGCACGGTGTATTGCGTGTCGTCCTTGCGGGCAATTACGTTATGGCAAACCCCCCAATCTACCAGCGCTGCTGTACGAGCCTGCGCAGCCGCCTCGGGTTGCGCCAGCCTTGCATGTTCGCCTTCCTGCATCACTTGGGCAAACGTCATGTTCGGGACTTTCCCCGGCGTACTCGCTTCAATGCTCGCCACGGTAATGACCAGGTTCAGCCAGGCTGGGCTGCCGTGCCTCACGGAGGGCGGTATGTCTTTGATCAGGTAAACAGGGGCCTTCTTGGCCAGCAACACATACGCAGCCACTTTGGACAGCACAGGGCTGATCCTGCCACTGTCGACCAAATGCTTGCTCAACGTATCCAGCACTGTAGACGCGGGTTTGCCCCAGTGGCGCGCGTGCGCCAGGTCAAACCCCGCCACGTTATTACGTTGAGGGGCGGTAATGGATTCGGGGTCCAGTTGCAACTGAATGGCAGCCATCAGGTAGTCGGTGGCGCTGTTGGCAGTGGCGATACCGCCGGATTGCTCCTGCAGGTGTTTACCCAGCGTTTGGCCTGCGGAGGAACTGAGCAGGGCCTCCAGTGCTTGCGCGGGGTCACTTTGTACCTCGGGGGTTAGCGGGTGCTGGGCCAGCAAGGCATCCAGGGCGTTCAGGTAGTCAGACCTCATGGAGATAATGCGTAGTCGGCTCTGCTCAGCCTGGCTCAGGGGTATTGACCACGACAACGCGCCACCAAAATTACCCATCGGCTGCGTCAGGGCTTCCTGTTTCACCGTCTTTATCAGCTCGGTCAGCGAAAGTTGGGTGGTAGGTATCGGCCAGCCCTTGGCCCTGATAAAGCTCTCCAGTGTCGCGCCTTCACTGGGGCGCACAGGGAACGATGAGTCAGGATGAATATCCAGGGGGGCTCTCAAGGCAGCCAGTATCGCTTGAGGCGTGGTGTTCACATCCAATTGCTTCGCGATGTCTCCGAGTTTCGTGGTCAGCGTTTGCAGGTCGTGTCTGTCGCCGAACCCTTCCTTGTAGGTTTTCGGTGCAGGCGCGTGCGTGGCGCCAGCCAAGGCAGGGGGAGTGGTTAGCGGCTCGATCAGCGGTGGCTGGCGAGGTGGCCCATCGGGCTTGGTAGAGTGGAAAGGGACGTCATACCAGTGGGGGTTGGCTTGCTTGGTCGTACTGAGCATGGGCGGGGACCTGTAAGGCGAATATCCAATAGGCAAGTTTCCTGAGGAGTGCGTCTGAATTTCAGACGCATTGTTGGGTGAAGGAAAAAGCTGCGAGAGTTCCGCTCGGGCAAAGGATGGAGTGTGACCAATAGCGACATGCGGTTAGTCGCGTTTCGGTGGTCTGGACACCCTTCAGGCTCGCTCTTGTTCCCGTAATTGCGCACTCATCTCATCGCAACTGCATGACCAGTCGCTGAGCCATTGCGGCATCGGCGGCGAGGTGTCGTCCAACCCCAGCTCGCGGACGAACTCGGAAGGGGGCAGGGTGCCCTTGGCGGAGCGAAACAAACCACGCATCACCACCACGCCGACCACTCGCCCATTGCTGACGAAACGGTGCTCCATCAGGTTCCACTTGTGGTCCCAGCCGAGAATGCGAGTGTGCACTTCGAATGCTTCGAACAGCTTCAATTCCCGGCGAAACTTGCCCCAGGTATCGCCGACTATCGGCATGGCCTTGTGGCGCAGGGCCACGCGAAAGGCGCCGGTGCGCAGCACAAAATCCATGCGCGCCACGTCGGCCAGGGTGAAATATCGGCCATTGGTGACATGCCGGTTCAGGTCCAGATCCAGGGGCCAGACCCGCATGCGCACCACTGTGGTGGCCAGGCCATGGACCGGTTTGCGCCAGGGGCGGCGCAACAGCATATGCAGTAATCGAAACCAGAGATTCATAAAGACGCCAGACAGTTGATCAATGGCTGCACTGTACGGAGCCGGAATCGGCTAAGGTAGATGCGTAAATGACTTATTACATGCGAAAAGTGCAAGCTGGAGTTTTTACATGCACGTCACCTTGCTCCTGGCGGACCAATGCTCCGCTGCCAGTGCCACCCTGGCCATGGAAATGCTCAGCGCGGCCAATCTCTTCGCCGACAGCCCGCCCTTCGAGGTGACGCTGGCGTCCCTGGACGGCCTGCCGGTGACGGCGTGGGGCGGGCAATGCCTGCAAGTGCAGGGTTCACTGGCGCAGATCGCGCATACCGACCTGGTGCTGATTCCCGGTTTTCTCTTTACCCTCAAAGAAGCCATGCCGACGTTCGCCACCTACGGCCCCTGGTTGCGTGAGCAGCATGGGCAAGGCGCTGTGTTGGCTTCGATGTGCACGGCGGCGTTCATGCTGGCCGAGACGGGGTTATTACACGGCTTGCGTGCGACGACCCACTGGGCATTTGCCGGGTTCTTCCGGCGTCGATATGCCCAGGTCAGCCTGGATGAGCGGCAGATCCTCTGCGAAGAGAATCGGCTGGTCACGTGCGGTGGCGCCACTGCGGCGATGGATTTGATGCTGCACCTGATCCGCCGTTTCGGCTCGCCGGAGCTGGCTCATACCTGCGGCAAGTACTTGCTGATCGATGCCGGGCGCACCGAACAGTCGGCCTATGCGATGTGGTCGTTGCCCAAGAGCCACGGTGATGCGCAGATCCTGCGTGTGCAACATTGGTTGGAGCAGCACTTTGCGCAGTCGTTGGTGATCGACGAGGTTGCCCAGCGCTTTGGCTTTGGCGTGCGTAATTTCAAGCGGCGCTTCAAGGACGCCACGGGCTCTACACCGATTGGTTATCTGCAGAGCCTGCGTCTGGAGCGAGCCAAGCAGATGCTTGAGTCGACACGTATGACGCTCGATAGCATCACGTATGCGGTGGGTTATGAAGACAGTAATTCGTTTAGGCGGTTGTTTCAGCAGCGGGTGGGGATGCTGCCGGCGGCGTATCGCAAGAAGTTCCTGATCGCCCAGGGTGTGAAGACGACCTGATACACCCACGATCCCAATGTGGGCGTTGGCTTGCCTGCGATGGCGGCCTGACAGCGTGTGATGTAGAGACTTTGCAAATCGAAGACGAAAAAAAACCGGCTGATCAGGCCGGTTTGGGGTGTCCCGCCAACAGTGCGGGGTTATACGTGGGTGCTCAGCAGACGCTCGGCACCCCCTTCAGCGAGACCACGTTCCTGCAAGCGATCAGCACCGCCTTCAGCCAGACCACGTTCCTGCAAGCGATCAGCACCGCCTTCAGCCAGGCCACGTTCTTGCAAGCGATCAGCGCCGCCTTCAGCCAGACCACGTTCCTGCAAGCGATCAGCACCGCCTTCAGCCAGGCCACGTTCCTGCAAGCGATCAGCG
Source organism: Pseudomonas sp. BTN1 (assembly GCF_001907715.1). NCBI lineage: Bacteria > Pseudomonadati > Pseudomonadota > Gammaproteobacteria > Pseudomonadales > Pseudomonadaceae > Pseudomonas > Pseudomonas sp. BTN1. The sequence continues at coordinate 95,768 of NZ_MPBM01000034.1, forward strand.
CCGCCTTCAGCCAGACCACGTTCTTGCAGGCGATCCGCGCCACCTTCGGCAACACGGGTTTCTATCAGGCGATCCGCGCCGCCTTCAGCGACAACCGGGTGGGCAAAAGCGTTTGCAGCGAGTACCGAGAAAGCGAGGCTAAGCAGGATTTGGCGTTTCATGATGGTGTGCTCCGAGTATTTAAGTTGGGTGCCGTTTGGCATGGGTTTGATGTTACGCGTTGCATTTTTTAAGAGAACTTCATTGCGCTGATGGTGACTATCGATGCCAACGATGGTCCCGCTGGCGGGACCATCACTGCGACCGTCATGGCATTTGCGGCAGTTCGTTGGGGCGCAGGTCAAACACCAGCACTTCGGCGTCTTCGCCATGGCTCAAGCGGATCTGGCGTTCGTCCCGTACGCGTACACCGTCGCCTTCCTGCAAGCGCTGGCCATTAAGCTCAATGCTGCCGCGCGCCACATGGATGTAGGCGTAGCGATCCGGTGCCAGTTCCAGGCGGGCACTTTCGTCAGCGTCGAACAGGCCGGCATACACCCGTGCGTCCTGGCGCACTTTCAGCGAACCGTTGGCACCCTCTGGCGAGATGATCAACTGCAAGCGCCCACGTTTTTGCGCTTCAGTGAAATGCTCTTGCTGATAGCGCGGTTTGGCGCCGGCTTCGTTGGGCACGATCCAGATTTGCAGGAAGTGCACGCCGTGACGCTGGCTGTGGTTGAACTCGCTGTGGGCCACGCCGCTGCCCGCGCTCATCAGTTGCACATCGCCGGGGCGGATCACCGAGCCGGTGCCCAGGGTGTCTTTGTGCTCCAGCGCACCTTCGAGCACGTAGGAGAAGATCTCCATGTCGCGGTGCGGGTGCTGGCCGAAGCCTTTGCCTGCGGCGACGCGGTCATCATTGATCACCAGCAGGTCGGAAAAACCCTGTTCCTTGGGGTTCCAGTAGTTGGCGAATGAGAAGGTATGAAACGACTTCAACCAACCGTGATTGGCGGCGCCGCGTTCGGAAGCTTTGCGAAGGGTCAGCATGGTCCAGTCCTCAAGTGAGCGCGGGCTGCGAGATGCAGGGCGCTTGCGTTGAGAAGAAGGTTAATGGTTAACGAATGATTGATTAAGAAGATGAAAATAGAATAACTGTCGCTTTCAGGTTGACAGTTAAAGTCGTGCCATAATGCTCGCCGCACTCCTTCTCGATGGACATTTCCCGCTTATGAAAACCGTGGCCATGGCGCTGTTCCCGGACTTCCTGCTGCTCGACATGGCCGGGCCGCTGGAAGTGTTTTCGATTGCCAACCGCTACCTGCCAGCGGCCGATCACTACCAGATCCTGACCATCGGCACTGAGCCCGGCCCGTTGCAGGCCTCCAATGGCGTGAGCGTGCAGACCGACCTGCTGTTGGAACAGGCCCAGGCGGCTTATGACTTGCTGTTGGTGCCGGGCGGCCCCGGCGCCTATAACGAATGCCACCCCGCGCTGTTGCCGTGGCTCAAAGCTGCGGCGCCACGGGCTCGGCGTATTGGCTCGATCTGCACCGGCGCTTTTGTGCTCGGCCACGCAGGCTTGCTCGACGGGCACCGCGTGACCACCCATTGGCACTACACCGAGCGGTTGATCAAGGCGTTTCCCAACGCCATCGTCGAAACCGACCGCATCTATTTGCAGGACGGGCGCCTGATCACCTCTGGGGGCGTCACTGCGGGTATCGACCTGGCCCTGTCGGTCGTTGCCCAGGACCATGGCAAGCAAGTGGCGGTGGACGTAGCCAAGGTGCTGCTGGTGGTGATGAAACGCCAGGGCGGCCAGGCCCAGTTCAGCCCGATGACTGCCGCCGTGGCGCCCCAGGAAACCCCGATCACCCGTGTGCAGAACCACGTCCTGGCGCATCTGGATCAACCCTTTACCATCGAGTCCATGGCTGAGTTGGCCGGGATGAGCGCGCGCCACTTTGCGCGGCTGTTCGCCAAGGACGTGCAGATGACGCCCATGGCGTTCCTGCAGGGCGCGCGTATCGACCGGGCCCGGCACCTGCTGGAAACCACCGACCTGCCGCTCAAGACCGTGGCCTTCCACGCCGGCTTTGGCAGCGTGCGGCATATGCGCTTTCTGTTCAGCGAAAAGCTCGGGCTGAACCCTACCCAATACCGACAACAGTTCAGTTAACGACACCCTGTCCGTCTCAGGCACCCGATTGTCCGTATTGCTCCCCGTGCCAGCATTGTCCTGTCATCGCCAACTGGCAAGATAGCGTCGAGCCCATGGAAAAGGATGCGCAGGCACTCAAGCACGGGTGTTTCAGCGCTGTGACGGACATGCAAAATGGTACGGCGGTGAGCTTTGGCCCCTACACCTTTCATCGGCAGCAGCGCCTGGTCAGCAAGGCGGGTTGGCCGGTGCCGCTGGGCGGGCGAGCCTTGGATATTCTCGCGGTACTGCTTGAAGCGCCCGGGCACTTCATCAGCAAGGCGACCTTGATCGAACGGGTGTGGCCCAAAAGCGTCGTCGAGGACAGCAACCTGCGCGTGCACATCGCCGCGCTGCGTCGTGCGCTGGACGGCCAACGCTGGATCCTCAATCACCCCCAGCGCGGTTACTGCTTCGCTGCGCCTGCGCAGGACGCGCTGCCGACGCTGCTGCCTCAGCACAACCTGGCTGCACGGCTCAGCCCGGTGTGGGGGCGTGATGAACTGGTGGGCGTGCTGGCGCGACGGTTGGCCGCGCAGCGGTTGCTGACCCTCACCGGTGTGGCCGGCATTGGCAAGAGCACGCTGGCCCTGGCCCTGGCCGAGCGGGTATTGCCGCGTTATCGCGACGGCGTATGGTGGGTCGATATGGCCGCTGTGCAAGCGCCAAGCGAGCTGCTCGATAACCTGGCCAGGGTCTTGCTGTTGCATTCGGCGCCCGCCAGCCTCAACGAACTGGGCCGGCGTCTGGCATCGCGTCAGTTACTGCTGATACTCGATGGCGCCGACCTGCTGCTGGGCGCGTGTCGACAGCTACTGCGTGCGCTGCGTGGGATGGCGCCTGGCATCAGCGTGCTGATCACCAGTCGTGAAGCCTTGTTGGCCCCTGGCGAGTGGGTGGTGCGCGTGCCTCGGCTGGCGATGCCGGCGCCGTCGGCCAATGTCGAACAGGCGATGGCCTGTCCTGCGGTGCAACTGTTCGTGGCGCGCGCGCGTGCCAATCAGCAGGGGTTTGATTTGCGGCCTCAGGATGTGGCGCCGCTGCGCGACCTGTGTCGGCGCCTGGATGGCCTGCCGTTGGCCCTGGAATTGGCGGCGGCCCAGGTGGATGCGTTGGGCATCGGCGGTGTGCAGATGCAAGTACGCACGGGCTTGCAAGTGCTGGCCCGTGGGCGCCGCACGGCGGTGGCGCGCCATCGATCACTGACCGCGGCCCTGGATTGGAGCTACGAGCGCTTGAGCCTGCCGCAGTGCTGGCTGTTTCTGCAATTGAGTCTGTTCAAGATGGCAGTCACCTTACCCACCCTGAGTGACCTGGTGGCCGGTACCGAGCTCGAACATGCCGACCTGTCTTACCTGCTGGCGCGCCTGGTCAACGTCTCGCTGCTGCATGTCGAGCCCGGCCTGGGCCCGCCGCGCTATCGCCTGCTCAACTGCGTGCGCAGCTACGCCTTGGGGCAACTGCGGGACCCGCGCCAGGTCGAGCGTTTGCAACAAGGCTATGCGCCTTGCCTGGGCGCGTTCTCAGGCCGGCCGCTTGTCCTGCAACTCGTCGAGCAGGCAGCGCACGCGCAGTAGATCCCGGGTGGCGAAGCCTTCGCTGAAGCGTGCATGGATTGAACTGAGCAAGTCCCTGGCGAGCTGAATGCGCCCTTGCTGTTGCCACAGTAGCGCCAGGGATGCGCCGCAGCGTAGCTCCCAGGCCAGAGCGCCTTGCTGGTGCGCCAGGCCCAGCGCCTCCAGCAGCAGGGTTTGCGCGGCGTGCTCATCCTCTAGCTGCAAGGCGTACACCCGCAGAATCTCCGGGGCGCACCAGCCCGCAGCGCCACTGCGCGCGCGTTCCAGGGTTGGCACATCCACAGCATGGGTGCCGAAGGTGATCAAGGTGTCTTGGATCAGGCCCAGGCCCTGCCAATCCGGTTGGCCAAGAATACCGGCGTAATGCCCGGCCCAGGTCTGGAACAACTGCACAGAATGCTTGTGCGACTGCTCCAGCAGCAGCCTTTGCAGGGCTTGGGCGTCGTCTTCGGCGCCGTTGTAGCGGGCGATCACCACTCCAGCCAGGGCCAGGGTGTAGCAGATCGAGGTGCCGTGGTTGATCTGTAGCGCAAGCTCCAGCGCCTGGCTGGCGGTGCGCCAGGCGCGCTCGGGAAAACCCTGTAACCACAGGATTCGCGCCAGCACGGTCAAGGAGGCGACGCTCTGGTCGTATTGCACGCCAACCCCGAGGGCAAAGCGGTTCACGTGACCACTTTGGGACATACGCTGCAGCACCTGCTCGGCGTGGTGCCTGGCAAGAGCCTGGTTCCCGGTGTAATGCTGGCCCAGCGCACGCAGCCGCTGGGCGCTCAGGTCCAGCAACGGCTCGGTGCGTGGGTCCAGGCGATCGAACTGCAGGCTCAGCTCCTGCGCAGGGCCATAGCGCCCGGCGCACAGGTTCACCGCCATCAGCCCGGAGACCGCGCGCAACTGGCCTGCACGGTCCTGGTGCATCTCGGCCAGGCGCGCAGCCCCCTCAAACGCCGCGATGGTCCGAGGCGCAGCGCCCATGGCGTGATAGGAGAGGCTGCCCAGCGCCAATTGCAGTTGCAGGGTCAATTGCGTGCAGGGCGCGCTGACCTGGCCGATCAGCGCCAGCGCCTGGTCCACATAGCCGCCGTGCTCACGCAGCAACGACAATTCTTGCCACAGCGGCATCGCGCTGACCGTCAGGCGGATAGCCAGCAACTGCGCACCGCCCTCGGCAAAGCCCCAGTCGAGGGCGGCACGCACGTCTTCGCGCAGCGGTGCGTAACGGTCGATCCACGGCTGTGTGGCGATCAAATCCCAATCGCCCTGGGCCTGTTCCATCAGTGCCAGGCAGCGGGCGGCGTGGCGCTCTCGCGTGGCATGCAGCTCGCAGGCTTGGCTGAGCTTTTCCAGGGCATAGGTGCGGGTGATGTCCAGCAGGCGATAGACCATCTCGTCATCGCTGGCCTCCACATTCAACAACGACTTGGCCACCAGTTGCGTAATCGAGCCCAGCACTTCGGCGGGGGCCACCTGCTCTCCGGCGATTACCGCCGCTGCGCTGGCCAGGCTGAAGCCGCCACGAAAGACCGCCAGGCGGCGCAGGCAGATTTGTTCGCACGCGGTGAGCAGGTCAAAGCTCCAATCGAGCGTGGCGCGCAGGGTCTGCTGGCGAGGCAGGGCACTGCGTCGCCCACGGGTCAGCAGGCGAAAGTTGTCTTCCATCTGCACCAGCAGGCCCGGCAAGCCAAACCGTTCGATTTGCGCGGCCACCAGTTCTATCGCCAGGGGAATGCCGTCCAGGCGCTGGCAGATATCAATCGCCAGGGGCAGTTCAGCGTCGCTGAGGGCAAAGCTTTCCTGGTGGGACATGGCGCGCTCGATCAGCAATTGCATGGCCGGGTAACCCAGGGCCTGGGCGCGGTTGCCGGTGGCGGGCGGGCAGGCCAGCGGTTCAAGGCGCTGCACATGCTCACCTTCGGCGCGCAGGGCTTCGCGGCTGGTGGTGAGGATGTGCAGGTGCGGTGCATGGCGCAACAGGGTTTCACTGATGAGGGCAATGTCGTCGAGCAGGTGCTCGCAGTTGTCGATCACCAGCAGCATCTGGCGTGCCTGCAGGCTGCGGGCGAGGCTGGCCAGGGACGCATTCTCGCCCGGCGTCAGGCCGAGCAGGGCGGCCAGGTTGGGCAGGATCATGGACGCTGCACTGAGCGGCGCCAGGTCCAGCAGGTGAATACCGTCGCGGTAATGCCCAATCAGCAATTCCGCGACGCGCAGGGCGACGGTGGTCTTGCCGATGCCACCGGCGCCGGTCAGCGTGATGAAGCGTTGCTGCGGCAGTTGTTGTACCAGGGCGTCGATCAGCGCTTGGCGGCCGATCATGCGTGTGCGGCGCAAGGGCAGGTTATGGCTGGGGCGTTGGGGCGCGCCGTCGGTGGGCAGCGTCATGGGTTCGATGCTCAGTGGCGCAACAAAACTGTAGCCGCGCTGGGCGACCGTGACGATATAACGCTGCCCGGCCTGGCCGTCCCCCAGTGCCTTGCGCAACGCCGCCATGTGCACCCGCAGGTTGCCGTCTTCCACCACGCTTTTGGGCCAGACCCGCGCGATCAACTCCTGTTTGCTCACCACATTGCCGGCGTGTTCCAGCAGGATCAGCAGAATGTCCACCGCCCGCCGCCCCAGGCGCAGCGGCCGGCCGGCCTCAAGCACCAGGCGTTGGCGCGGGTGGATGCGGTAGGGGCCGAAATGCACGGCCTGGTCGCTCAAGTCATTCATGGCTGCCCAGGTTCTGGAGGAAGGGAGCGGCCAGCATATTCCAGGTACGTGCAGACCACTAGGCAGCGATCACATCAGGTTTGCTACGCGAGTGGTGGTTTCGCCAGGTCATGGGGTTGACGCCTTCGCTGCGGGTGAACATATGGCAAAAGTGCGCCTGGTCGCAAAAGCCACATTCCAGGCTGATCTGCGTGAGGCTCAGGGACGAGCCGGTAATCAATTCCTTGGCGCGCTGGATGCGTTGCTGGCGAATCCATTCCTGGGGCGACAGCCCGGTGGTGCACTTGAAGGCGCGGGAAAAATGGCTGCGCGACAAGGCGCAGGCCTGGGCCAGGTCGGCAATCGCCAGGCTTTCGCCGAGGTTGGCGAGGATCAGTTGCTTGGCGATACGCTCACGCCGGGGGCACAGGCCGCCGGTGGGAGATAACCGGGGGGCATATTGCTCGAGTCGGGCCATGACAAATATCCGCAGTCGATGGGAACGTTCCCGGTGGATGGGTGCAGTGTAGACGCGCTTTATCTTGTTGCCCGAGTGCCTGGCTGACGAGTTAATCGTTGTTAATTTCGCCAGGTGCGGTGCTGGAAAAGACAGCACAGCTATGCAATCCCAGGCGTGCAATGCATGCTTCCCTGGCCCTCTGGAAAACGTTTGGATAGCACCCATGAACCGCAACGATCTGCGCCGCGTCGATATGAACCTGCTGGTGATTTTCGAAGCCTTGATGTTCGAGAAAAACCTGACCCGGGTCGCCGAAAAACTGTTTATCGGCCAACCGGCAGTGAGCGCTGCATTGGGCCGCTTGCGCGATTTGTTCGATGACCCGTTGCTGCTGCGCAACGGCCGTGCCATGGAACCCACGGCGCGTGCACTGGCGATACTCAAGGAGCTGCAACCGGCCATGGACACCATCTCGGGCGCCGTCAGCCGTGCCAAGGATTTCGACCCCTCCACCAGCTGCGCGGTGTTTCGCATCGGTTTGTCCGATGATGCGGAGTTCGGGCTGTTTCCGTCGTTACTCAGCCGCCTGCGCGAAGAAGCGCCGGGCATCATTGTGGTGGTGCGCCGGGCCAATTACCTGTTGATGCCTTCGCTGCTGGCCAGCGGAGAAATTTCCGTGGGGGTCAGCTACACCACCGACCTGCCGGCCAATGCCAAGCGCAAGAAGCTGCGCGATATCCCCTGCAAGGTCCTGCGCGGGGATGACGGCGAGGCGCCGCTGACCCTGGATGATTACTGCGCAAGGCCCCATGCGATGGTGTCGTTCTCTGGCGACCTGAGCGGCAATATCGACCTGGACCTGGCCCGCATCGGCCGCTCGCGTCGGGTGGTGCTGGCGGTGCCGCAGTTCAGTGGGTTGCGGGCGTTGCTGGCGGGGACGCAGATTATCGCGACCGTGCCCGATTACGCCGCGTGCGCATTGACCGAAGGCACACGCCTGCGCGCCGAGGACCCGCCGTTTGCGATTGATGCGGCGGAGCTGTCGATGGTGTGGAGCGGGGTGCATGACAACGACCCGGCGGAGCGTTGGTTGAGGGGCAGGATTGCGGAGCATATGGCGCGGGACGTGTGATGGAGCTGACTCCTCTCCACCTGACACCTCACAGGGCTATGTACTGCCCGCAGAATCAGCGCCAGACGAAGTCCTTGTGGGAGCGGGCTTGCCCGCGAAGGCGGCCTGATGGTCGACACAGTTATACCGAGTACATGCCCCCACCACTCGGCTCCCCGCCTGCGTTCGGCCAGCGTGGTTTAACGGGGCGCCTGAGATCAAGCTCAAAAGCAGCTCGCTTACGCGGGAGAAAAAGGCCGTAGGTTTAATCGCCTACTCAATGCATCTTGCTATGGTCCATTTTGCTATGGTCCATGCCATCCAACCCACGGGCTGTCGCTTTCACTTCGACAGCCTGCTTTTCCCCCTTGGCATCTTGCACCGTCAGGGTCAGCGGTACCTGGTCGCCTTCCTTGATCTGGCCGGTCAGGCCCATCAGCATCACGTGGTAGCCGTTCGGGTCGAGCTTGACGGTTTTGCCGGCAGGCAGGGCCACCGAGTCCACTGGGCCCATGCGCATCACGTCGTCCTTCATGCTCATCTCATGAATCTGTACGTCTTTGGCGACCGGCGAGGCGACGCTCAGCAGTTTGCTGTCGCTGTCGGCGGTGAGGGTCATGAAGGCGCCGCTGGAAGGCTGGCCGGGTACGGAAGCGCGTACCCAGGCGTCGGTTACTTGTACTTGGGCGCTGGCGTGGGCGGCGAGGCCCAGCAGGGTGAGGCCGAGGGTGAGACGCTTGAGGTGTTGAACGGCAGTCATTAGCAGACCTCCATGACGGTGAGCAGATCTTCGGCGCACTCTTGAGCGGTAAGGGATGCCTGCAAGCCAAGGCGCAGGTTGCCACGGGTGTCGAATACGAAACTGGTGGCGGTGTGGGAGAGGGTATAGGTGTCGCCGGCGGGGATCTTTTCATAAAAGATCCCGAACTCCTTGGCGGCCACGGCGATTTCTTCCGGGGTGCCGTAGAGCGCTTCGAAGCTGGGGTCGAAGGCCTTGACGTAATTGTTGAGAATCTCGGGAGTATCGCGCTCGGGGTCCAGGGTGATAAACACCACCTGCATGATCTTGCCATCGCGGCCCATCAGTTTCTTGGCTTGGGCGGCGCGGGCCAGGGCGGTCGGGCAGACGGCCGGGCACTGGGTGAAGCCGAAGAACACCACCGGCATCAGGCCGCGGTACGAGCTCAGGGTGACGGTTTCGCCGTCGGTGTTCTTGAGCTTGAAGGTACGGCCCATGATCTTGTCACTGAGGTCCTTGCCGTACTTGAAGTTCAGCTTGGGGCTGTAGTCACAGCCGCCCAGCAGGCTGCCCAGGCCCAATAGGCCCATGCCGGTCAGCACTTTGCGGCGGGTGAATAACGTACTCATCAACTGTGCATCCTGTGAAACGCCTGTAGGGCCGTGGAGCTGCTCCGCCAGGCTTTGAAAAGGAGTAACGAGAAGGGTGCAGAGTCTAGCAACCCTGGCCGGTGCGCGTAATCTGCGACGTTCTGCCACAGGGGCGTGGCGCATTTCGTCCTTTTATGGCTTCGGTGGTAGAGTCGCCGCCATGAAATTGCGCCACTCTGACCGCTCACTGATCGCCTGGGCCCTGTACTTCTGCGTGCTGATGAACCTGTTCGCCTGCGGTTTGGGGCATGGTCAGATGATGGGGCAGCAGCTCAACGGCATCGGCGGGCTGTTCTGTTCGGTGGACGGCGGGCAGTCGCCCATTTCCGACAAAGGGTTGGCAAACCCGTCTTCCAGCAACATCTCGAACTACTTTGCCTGCCCGGTGTGCAACGCGGTTACCGTCGCCCTGGTGTTCCTGATCGGCCTGGCCTGGCTGCTCGGTCTTACGCAAACCCCACGTGTCGCCCATGAGCGGCGCAACAAGGCGCCGCCGCGCTATTCCTGGCCCTCGGCCAACCCCCGCGCTTCTCCCGCATCCTGACGTGTGCCTTGGGCTTCCTGTGACCAGGAGGCATTCTCTCGTCACGATTGTGAGAACACTCTATGAACCCTCAATTGCCTGCCGGCGCCAGCCGCCTGGTCAGTAAGGCGTCGCGGCGCCTGCGTGCGCAACCGGCGCTGCCTGATTACCCGAGTAATTCGCGCTGCTTCGTGCACCTGGATGCACGCCTGCTGCCTCACTGGCATACCTTGTTCGACATCTGTCCGGCGTTGCTCAAGCTCGACCCACCGGAGGGCTTGAACCTGTTTCGCGCCTTCATGACCTGGGCCTATCGCAACCAGCCGCCGCTGGACTGGACGTACCATCTGAACGTATGCCGCTGGTTGCTGAGTTCGGCGTACCGCACACAGATTGATGAGGAACCGATCGAAGCCTTCATGGCCGCCGCTGCTGCGCGCTGGGTGCTGACGGACGACAGCCCGTCGGCAGGCATTGTCCTGAGCTGGCGCGATTGCACGCTGTTCGACTGGAAGCATCACCCTTCGATAGCCGCGCCGCGACCGGCATTGCCGCCGCCCGCCTGGGATTTTGCCTGGTGCCCGCTGGATGCCCAAGGCGCTTTCAGCGGTTGGCTGCCCGTGCCATGAAGCGCCGCGTCCGGTAAGCCTCACGACACCTTCGGAAGCGCCGCACACGGCGCAGCGTGCGGGGCCCGCAGGCTGGCACCGACTTGATGACTAGGCTCTAGGCTTCTTTGGTTTTCAGGTCATCAGGTTATGTCTTCTTTGCATCACAACACGCCCACGCTGACGGTGGTCGACCCGCGAGGGTTGGCCGTGCGCAGCGTGGCGTACCCTCGCAATACCGCGCAGCAATCACCCACCGCGCAGGTCACGCGGCAGGTGTTCGACGCTCGCGGCCTGTTGCAGCAACAGTGGGACCCCAGGTTGTTTGAGTTGCACGCTGCCGACCCCGACGTGCCGCCCAATCTGTCTCATCGTTATAGTTTGGGCGGGCAAGTGCTGAGCACCGACAGCGTGGATGCGGGCCGTCAGACGCGCTTGCTCGGCAGTGGCGGCCAGGTCGTGCAACAGTGGGACAGTCGAGGCACGCGCCAGCGGTTCGAATACGACCCGTTGCTGCGCCCCGTGGCGGTATTCGAGCGCACGGAGGAGGTGGCGGTTGAACGCTGTGTCGAGCGCATGAGCTACGCGGGCATGACGTCTACGGAGGCGGCGCGCAATCGTTGTGGGCGCATGATTCGTCACGATGACCCGGCAGGCACTTTGCTCGTTGAGCGCTACGACGTGCAAGGCAACATCACCGAGCAAACCCGGCGCCTTTGCACGTCGCACACCGCGCCCGACTGGCCGCTGCCCATGAGTGAGCGGGATGCACAGTTGCAAGCCCAGACCTTCACCACCACTTGGCAGCACGATGCGCTGGGGCAACGTCTGGAGCAGGTCGACGCGCGCGGCAATCGCCAGCAATCTCAATACGGTGTCGACGGCCAATTGACGAAAAGCGAGATTCTGTTCAAAAGCGGAGCGCGCAAGACCCTGGTGGATCAACGCAGCGTCAACGCCTCGGGCCAGGTGTTGAGCGAACGCCTGGGTAATGGCGTGGTCAGCGTTGCCGAGTATTCGGACACCCATGGACGTTTGACACGCTTGAGCGCCCACCTCAAGGATTCGGCAGGCAAGCGCCTGCAAGACCTCTTCTATAGCTACGACCGGGTCGGCAATGTGTTGCGCATCCGCGATGCGGCGCAGCCGACCCGCTGGGCCAGCAACGTGCAGGTGGAGGCAGTAAGCACATTCGAATACGACAGCCTGTCGCGATTGATCAAGGCCACTGGCCGTGAAAACGCGCGCAATACTGGCGCATCCGCACTGCCGGGCCGAATCACGTTCGGCGCCACAGACGACAGTCTCTGGGGCAGCTACACCCGCCACTATGCCTACGACTCGGCCGGTAATCTGACGCAGATGCGCCATGTGCCCAGCACCGGCAGCGGTTATACCCAACGGATGCAGGTGGGCGAACACAGTAATCACAGCGTGATTGCCCGCGAGGGCGCAAAGGCGCCGGGCCTGGGTAACGGCTTTGACCAACGTGGCAATCTCCAGGCTCTGGCGCCTGGTCAGGCATTGACCTGGAATGGGCGCAACCAGTTGGTTCGCGTCGCGCAGGTGCTGCGTGACAATGGCGAACATGACGATGAGGTGTATCTGTACGACGGCGCCGGCCAGCGAGTCATCAAGCGTCGCGTGGCACATGGCAAGACGCAGACTCACACCCATGAAGTGCTTTATCTGCCAGGGCTGGAGCTGCATCGCCACGGGCCGGATGGCGAGTGGTTGAACGTGGTGCTCGCTCCGGGCGGGCGCCATTCGGTCAGAGCGCTGCAGTGGGAGCAGCAGCGCCCCGAGGAGATGCGGGACGAGCAACTGCGGTTCAGCCTCGACGACCATTTGGGCAGCGGCACCCTGGAGCTGGACGAGGCAGCCGGCCTGTTGAGCCAGGAAAGTTATTACCCTTTCGGCGCAACCGCCTGGTGGGCGGCAAAAAGCGCCTTGGAGGCGAACTATAAAACCCGACGTTATTCGGGCAAGGAGCGCGACGCCAGCGGGTTGTATTACTACGGCTTCAGGTACTACGCGCCGTGGTTGTTGCGGTGGATCAGCGCTGACCCGGCGGGGGATGTGGATGGGTTGAACCTGTATACGATGGTGGGGAACAACCCCATGGGTTATGTAGACGAAGACGGTTTGCAGCGCCGCTCGATGCTGGAGGTGGTGACGGTTCTGCTCCTGGTGTTGTTGATCGGGCATGGGATTGGTATAGAGGTTGGATACAGGGTTGAGCTGGCTTACTTTGGGCTGATTTCAGGAGTGGTGGGTGTCGCCTTTTACGCGCATCAACGGCTCAGCACTACTGAAGTTCGGCGCAGAGCGTTCTATGCGCAGTCCGCATTGGCCGGTGCGCAAGAGCTGGGCCATCGGCATGGCGCTACCGAACATGAAGTCAGCGAGTTGGCGGACTTTTTTCTGGAACACCGACTGGCCACCGCAGACACTAAGCGCCTGTCCTACGGACTGACGCCGGCAGCGCGGGGCGGGCTCTATGGGTACATTGGGCCCACCGAGCACCGGGAGCAGGCTGAAATAGCCTCACAAACGGAGCGTAACCCTAGTTTTACGCTTGCGAGGTTGGGGTTTGTCGGGATAGAACTTCGTGCCCCGGCACGCAAGGTGGGCGCCGGCCCGCTTCCTGCGGCTGGGCTGACCCACACCGAAGTACAACCGCAAACCAGGGTCACGAGCGTGGGTCGCCGAGGCTCCGCTTCTGAAGAGCCCGCCGCGCCACCGGTAAGCTCAGGACCTTCCTCCGGGCTGGAACCTGAGCGACTCGTGATTGACGTTGAGCCTGTTCTCAATGAGCTGCGTGGCGTAGGGGGAGGGATTATCAGGAATGTGATCAACCGCCTGGAAGCCCGCACCCTGGACTTTCATACCGGGCATGCCATGGCGGGCGGGCAGAATGTCCGTAGTTTTGACTTGCCGGGCTATCGCGGGCAGCGCGGTCGTGGCGCCTATCGAGTGATGATTCAGCACATCAGCGGGCTCAATTATCGGGCGGTCAGGGTGATGAACCCTCACCGCCGTTAATACGCTTAACGTCAGCCCAAAGAGCACGGGCCGTGTAACGGCCCGGCTCTGTTGTCAGTCCGGCGCGTGCGTGTCGTTTTCGTCCTCAGCGATGCTGTACCAGGCGCAGTAGGTCTGGCGCCGTGTGTCGCCGTTGGCATTGACCACGCGCACCGGGCGTCCCAACGCGTCATGAAAATGTTGCTCGCTGGGGCGCAAGGTGTTGAAGGCCGCATCGTCGATATAGCCAGCACGGTCGGCAAAGTAAGGTCGCCAGGTGCGCGCCAGGCAACCTTGATTGTCATACTCCACACGGCCGCTGATCCGCCAACGGCGAGTGGCGTCGATTGGCTCGGCACCCGCGCTCAACATACCGGCGTCATCGACTGCAAAGGCCGGGCCTGGTTGCGCCTTTTCCTGGGTTTGCCGCACGCGGCCAAAGCCGTCGCTGAAGGCGAGAGCGATCTGAATCTGCGGGGTTGGCGACGTGCCTTGCCAACGGTCGGCGTGCAGTACCACGACGTGCACCGGCACTTGCCTGGCCGCCTGAATCAGGCGCTTGAGGGTTTGATGATGGGGGAGCGCAGCGCTCAGGCTGTTCAGGCGTGCCAACGCCGAGGCACGAATGTGCCCGCTGGGCAGCAGGTAACCGCTGCTTACCCATTGCGCCTGGATGCTGGCGGATGGAATGTGCCCCATCCAACTGAGCACGTCGTAGAAGCACGCGCTTTGAGCGTTGAGCAACGCCGCCTTCGGATCAGCCAGGGCCTGCGCCGGGCCTGTATCGGGCGTGCGGATGAAGGGCGTTGGGGCGTCACGGCCGACGGGCTTTCCTTGCTCCTCTCCCTTGAGGCCGGTCGCCAGCAGCTGCCCGTGGGCGTCGTAGTGCGCATAGCGTTGCGTACGCTGTGCGTCAGTCACCGTCACCGGCAGGCCAAGACGGTAGTCGTACTGCGCCTGGGTCGTGCAGCCGTCCGCCAATTGCACCTTGATGATGTACAGCCCATAGCGGTCGTACTCGGACTGCGTGAACCCATGGCTCAGGCTCGCCTGATGCCGACGAGGCCGATAGAACATTTCAGCCGGGCCGTAACGGGTGTACCCCTGGCCGAGCGACCACAGGGTGATGGCCTCGTCCTGCCCGGGGGCCGGTGACAGGAACGCGGCCATGGCCCGATAGTGCTGTGCACTCAGCGTGGCAGCGATAGGGCGGCCCTCATACACCAACAGCGCTTGCTGATCGAGTTCGGCTGTCTCGATATAGGCGGGCAGCGCCTGAAAACTCGCGGTGCCGGCCGGCAAGGGTTCGGTGTGCTCCGCCACGCAGTAGTGCTGCACCGACATCCCCCCCAGCCTGCGTTGGGCAGCTGTTCCCAGTGGAGCGGACGGGCCCTGCGCAATGAAGTGTTCATAGCTTATTTTTTCAATTGCTAACGCCTCCTTGCTCAGTACCAGCACGTTGCGTCGTTGCTGGTAGGGCAAGTGCAAGCGCCAGCGCTGCGCGGCGTCCAGGTGAATGAAGCCGGCACGGGTTTCGTTGAGGTAATACACCTGCTGCGCCGAATCGTGCGCGTCACGCCACCACTGCTGCTCGTGGGCTGGCCCCGGCGGTGGGGCGTCGCTGACCGTCTTGCGACGGGCATAGTCGACCACCACGCTGTGCAGATTGCCGGCGTAGCGGTCCCAGCGCAGATTGAGGATGTGCCGACAGCATGGGTCGTGCGGTTGGCGCTCGTAGCGACAGGTCAGCGACTCCAGCAACAGTGGCAGCAGCACCGCCGGTTCGCCGGCCTTGGCCGACGGGCTTAGTTGGCGTATTAGATAGCGCTGTTGCTGCACCGAATACGGCACTGCCTGTGGTGGCGCATCGGCGGCTGCATATACCTCTTCACGCAGCAGGCTACCCGCCAATGCACGCTGCATCGCGCGGCGGGTGGTTGCGCCGGGCGTAGCGATCAGCGTATCTCCTGTGCGCCCGGCCTCCAACTGGCCCAGCAGGGTTGGCCCCAGCGCGGGCGCCTGCGGGTCGCCCGGGTAAAAAGCCTCCTGCGAGGGCTCAAAGGTGTGGAACCAGCGTTTGGTCAACACCCCAGGCGGCGCATCGGCCGTAGGAGGTTGTTCGGTGTGCAACACCAGGCCAAAGCCGATGAACTGGCGTTCCTCACGGTCGTAGCAGGCTTGCCGGTAACGAAAATACTGGGTGGAGCGGTTACGGCTGACCAGATCCTTTTGCTGTTGCCGCTTGACCACCTGTACCGGGAACGCAAGGCTACTGCCTCGCGGCACTCCCAGGGTTTGCCCGTGCTGTTTTTCGTCGAGCCATTCCTGGGCGCTGCTGCGGTAGCTCAGTTGGGTGGTGGCCCCCCGGTTGTTGAGCGTGGCGGTTAACAAATACGGTTTGAGACTGACGAAGTCATACCGCCAGTGCTGGGGTGTCATGTGCGGCACGCTCAGGATCAGGCTGGAACAGCCCAGGCCTTGAAGGTCGGCAAAGCTGACCTGGCATGTCGCGTCATGGCGCACGCCCTCGGGCCAACGCAGTGTCAGTGGCTCCGATGCCAGCCCGCTGCCGGCGCGGTTCATATAGATCTGTATGTGTTCAGGCGCCAGGTAAATCAGGTCCACCGCGCCTGAGCCGTCCAGGTCGGCGAGGCGAATATGCTCGGCATCGAAGCTGGCGTGGTCGAACGCCAGCGTGGCGAAGACAAACCCTTTGCCGAAGCGTCCACGGCCGAGGTTGGGCCAGCACTTGATTTCGTTACGGCGGATGCGCACCAGGTGTTGTTGGCCGCTGCCCAGGGGGTCGCAAAAGGCGATCAATTCGGCCGGCGAATGGCTGAGGGTTGGCAGTCCCTCATCGTCGGGCGCATGGCGCACCTGCTGGCCAGGATCAAACCCGCCGTCCTGGCGCTGAGCGTACAGGCGCACGCTGCGGCTGCCGATCAGAACCAGGTCCAGCCTTCCGCTGCCCATCAGGTCGGCCAGTTGCCCGTGGGGATGGAAAAACTCCTGGGGCATCGCCGCAAAAGGCACGAAACCCGACCATTGCCGCTGCGAGTCGAGGCTGAAAAAACCGCTCAGCCCTGGTTGCGCCACCACCCATTCCAGATGCCCATCGCCGTCAAGATCCGCCAGTGCCTGGCGCGTGGCTTGGGCGGTATCGGCGAGGGGGATGCGTGGCAGGGCCTGCCATGGACCATAGATCAGCGCATTGCTGCTGGCCCGGCCGGGGGCCCTGAGCGGCTCGCGGTAGTACCAGCTTTTATCGGTGCGGTGCAGGATGCCCGGCAAACCGTCGCGGTACAGGTCGACCAGTTGATAACGCTGCCCATCGTTGACGCCCGCCATGGCGTCGAACGCTTGGTATCGCGCGGCGTCCAGCGTCGGCATGAAGGCGCTGTAGGCCAGTTCCAGGGGCGGCCAGGCACTGGCGTTCCCTTGGGCGTCAAAGGCCTGGTTGTGCACGGCGTTCAGGCAACTGCCGATGGCGTGGCGATGGGTGTACTCCAGCAACAGACGCCGCGTCAGCACCGGCTCGGCGCCCAGGCTCGGCTCGTCGGGGAAGTAATGAAACATCAGCACTTGCTGGCACCGCCGCAGGGTGCCGAGTTCAAAGCCATAGGCATAACTGCTGATCGGGTCGTTGCGGACCGGCCAGGCGTGTTGTTCGGCATAGGTCGGCACTTGGCTCAGGCCAGCGTCGCGTTCGCCATAATCCAGCAGCAGTTCGAAGTGCCATTGCTTGTCAGCGAGGGCGTCCGCGCGCCACAGCGCCAGGTGCTCAAGGGGCTTGAGGTTGCCGTAGCACACCCGCGCCAGATAACGCTGGGCGCGATAGTCCCTGGTGGCGCTTGGTGGCTGGTCGTCGTGTTTGTAGTGGTAATAGATCTGCTCACCCAGCGGGTTGAGGCTTTCCTGCAACAGCCATTGGGCAACACGTAGGCCGTCGTTCGGGTCTGCACAGCGCGCGATCAGGGTCTTGCCGAACAGGTGCACGCAGCCGTCGGCCCCCTGAACCAACCAGAACCCGGCCTTGTCGCTGTCGCAAGACCAATGCTCGATACGGTCGAAGCGCGCTTCTATCACCGGAAAATAGCGCACCACTCGGTGGGGTTCGTCCAGGACCAGGCCGTTATAGTGGTCCCAGGTCGTGGCCTGAATTTCGCCGTCGGCAGCACGCTCAGGGATCATGTCGATGCCTTGGGGGCTGATGAAGCGGTCGTCATCACCGTAGGCCGGTACGCCTTTGCGGGTATCACGGCTGATGGCGCCTGCCGACATCGCCCAGCCGAGGCCGAAGGGCCCGTTGCCTTGGGCGCTGCGATAACCCAGGCTCAGGGCCGGCGTGAAGCCACGGCCCGGCGAAATGGGCAAGGGCACCTCCAGGCACGCCTCACCCCGTGTGCCCACGGCGCCCCATTGCGCGCCGGGGCCCTGGATGGCGCCACCGCCCTTGGGCAGCGCAGGAATCTTCGGTTCCAAGAGTTCGGGCGGCTGCACGCTCATCGTTGACCTCCGGTGTTTTTAGCGGTGTAGCGCAGGTGCACGATGATATCGGTGAGGGATTCGAGCAGGGCGTTTTGCCGGGCATGGTTGGGAAAGGTCAGTTGCCAGGTGGAGATCGCTCCTGTGTATTCGAACGGCAGGTAACGCTCGTCGCTGTCGAAGTTCAAGGTGAACAATCCGCTGTCGTTGAGCCCGCTGGACAGGGCGATTTGCTGTTTGGCGCGCAGGTCTTTTTTTACCGCGGCTTCGGTGTGTCTGGTCGCGGGGGTGAGGTGCGTGGTATTGGCGGTTTGGGTCAGGATGGCCTTGATGTCTTCATAGGGCCCCAGCGTGGCGGGCAGGGACACACTGACGTGCTTGATACGCCGCAAGTAATGGCCTGGGTAGTCGTCGTCAAACAGCTTGAGGGTCAGTTCAAAGGTCAAGGCGCCGGTTTTTACCAGGTCGGCTTTAAGCGCGGCCCAGGGCATGTCACGCGTGGCCACAGGGTCTTGGCTGTGCAGATGGCGCAGCGACACGGTTTTAGTGATCTCCAGCAAACGTTCGTTGTGGGTGAGGTAGGCGTTACTCATGCTCAGTAGGTTTTGCTTGAGCGCTTCCCCGGCGCTGAAGCCGCGATATTGATGGGTCCAATGCTGGGTTTGAATGAAGTGCTTGTCCCACTGAGCCCGTTCTTCCTGCCAGCAGGCCTCGGCCGCCAGGCACAGCGACAGGGTCGAGTCATAGGCTTGGTAGTAGAAAGTGGAAAGTTGGCCATTGAGCCATTGATACAGTTGGGCGTTGGTAAAGCGTTTGCCGAGCTGGTCGTACAGGCTTCGTGCTTGGGCCAGGCTGGTCTGGGCCAGGCCCAGTTGCAAGCGGGTATGGGCTTGCTGTTCGGTGTAAGCCTGCAGCTGGGCGTCGACCTGGGCCAGCTCAAGGCGTGCCTGTTCCAACGAATGGGCCCATTCGGCGGCGCGTCGGGCAAACAGGTCGGTGCGGTCCAGGTGGGCAGCGTTGGCGCGCTTGTCATTGGCAATGCCTTGGGCCGTCGCGTGCAGGGCGTGAAAAGCGCCCTCGTAGCGCACGCCGCCGTTGGAGGTGCCAAAAATATTCGGTATCAGCATCGCCAGCCCCGCGCCGGCTTGTGCCACGGCGGCAGCGGTGTCCCAGCGCGCACTGTCCTGGTACTCCTGGGTGGCCTGGGCCTCGGCCGGGCTGATGCCTCGCTTGAGCTGCTGTTCGAAGAACGCCACCCGCGCTTCGACCATGCGGCGTCCTGCCAGCAGCGCTTGCTGGTTCCTCGCATCGAACTGTACGGCCTGGGCCTGTTGCTCGACGGCCAGCCTCGCCAAGTCCCAGGCTTGCTGCTGCTGGGTTTCCAGGTACTGGGCCTGCTCTTTGCGTTCGAACAACGACAGTAAGGTCGCCCCCAACTGGATCAGGTTGTCGACCGCTTGCAAGGCGTGTCCCAGCAATACCTGGAAGCGATAGTGCGCGGCCTGGGCGGTGCGCAGCGACGGGCGCAGGCTGGCGCCGACCGCCCCTTGCTGGTACGCGGCAAGCAGCGTTTGAGGCGTCAGGGTCGCGGCGTACAGCGGCAGGCTCAAGGGCTTGCCGGTCAGGTCCAGGTGATGGCGCAGGTTGTGCAGGCGAGATTCGATTTTGTCCCAGCGCAGCAGCAGATCAGGGCTCAGGGATCGACACAGCCGCGAGGTGCCCGCAGGTACTGTCGTGCTGTCGAGCGTGGAAGGGTTTTGCAGTTTGTCCAGGGTCGTGGCTGCCCAGGGATCGACCGGGTTGAGCGGCGGTCTTGGCCCGAGCAAGCCCTTGGCGCGGATGTACCACAACTTGGCGTCGGCCAGGCCGTCACGGGTCATTTGCCGGTACGCTGCATCCCCGCGATTGAGCAGGATGTCGACGTACAACAGGTACAGCGCCTGACGAAAATGTACCGCGCTGCTTGTCGCCAATGGGTGGGGCAGGGCAGAGGCGTTGTGGCGTTGTGGCGCACTGGTAAGCAGCGCAGGCAGGCGCCAGAACCCGGATGGGTGTACGGGATCGAACACGTAGCGTATCCACGTTTCGGCCTCGGCGTATTGCTGCTCCTGGTTCAGGCGTTGTGCCAACAGCCAGGGCAGGTAAAGAAACAACTCCCAGTAATAGGTGCCATGGGGGCCGTGGAAGTCCAGTGGACTGGGCTTTTCCTCGCCTGGCAATGGCGGCTCGCGCCAGGCATCCGGGGCCAAGGCAAACAGCTCATGCAAACCTGCGCCCGCGGTTTTTGCCAGCAGCCCGGCCACGCAGGTGTTGGTGCGTATGGGCGCTCGTTTGTTTTCAGGCTTATCGATCGACTCGATCGTGGACCCGTCGAAGTCAATGAATTCTGCCGCGCCATAGGGCGGGGTTGCGAGTCGCCGGATAAACGGAGCCAGTGGAATGATGGGGGTGCTGTTATCGGGCGGCAGGGTGAAGGTCGCGGTTTTCAGCGCGTAGCCCAGGATGATGGGGTCGGGGTAATGCACATCGCTTTCCAGCAGCAAGACGCCGTGAATCAGCGTCAATGTGGAAGCCGTCGTATCAGTGAAGTCCTCGTCGTAGGGGTGTAAGGTCGTGGGGGAGAGTTCGATCTGCGCCTCAAGCGTGTGCGTTTCGGAGAGTTCAGTGAACGTGTCGCGCAGGGTGCGCCGAGAAGCGTCTGCCAGGCCGACGAGTACCGTGTTATTGCGGTGAGGGCTTTCCGGTAAAGCGCTGTGTCCTTGTTTGGGATACATCAACACGGGTTTGTACAGGCGTTGTTTCTGCTGGACCTGGACCTTGTCCAGTACTAAGTCGTAGGCATGGCTGCTGGTCTGCGCCTGATTGTTGTAGAACGACAGGGTGACGGTATAGGTGGCGTCTGGCGTATTGAAAAAATAGTCGAAGGCTTCTTGGCTAATGCGTTGGTCGCGCAGATTGAATGTCGTGCTTTTCGGGTTTTCTTCATCTTTTTCAATTTGCGGCAGGGTAAAGGTCGTCGGCTGATTCGCAGCATTTTTTATAAGTTGGGCATAGCTGACGCCGGTCTCATTGCACTTGAGGGTCAAGTCGATGCGCACGTTGGAGAAGGTTGCCAGCTTGGCGCCCTCCAGGAAAATCTCGGCGGTGGGGCCTAACGCCAGCGTCTCGTTCTGGGCAGGACCGCTGCTGCTGAGGGTGATGGTCAAATTGACCAGTGCGTCTGCCTTGCTGAACCTGACGGTGCGGTGCGGTTCGAAGCGTTTCGCCAGGCGGGTGGTGACCTCCAGTACTGACGTTGTTCGGTTGAACCGAATATCGCTCTCAGCCGAAAGACTGCGGATATGCTGTTGATTGTCTTCGTAGTTCCAGCCATGGGTGGTGCCATGGGGCGCGTCGTTGGTCAGGGAGTGGACTTTGACCTGGACCGTGTCGGGCGCCCTGAATTGAAATCTGGCCCTGTTGTGGTGCCCGAACAGGGCCAGGTAGCGCCCGGCCAGTTCAGCCTCTTTATGCCAGTAGAACATCCGCCGAGTGCTGCCCTGGGTTTCAAGCCAATGGACGTTGAAGTGCTGATCCAGCCGTACCGCTTGAAAGAAATGCCGATGCACGCCGTTGTGCGGGGAAGCCGTTTGATGGTTCGGCTGTGCGCTCAGGCCCAGGAACAGTGACGGCGGTTGGCTTTTTGAATCGAGTACGGCGATGGACGCAGTGGCGCTCATCAGGTCTTCCGAGCTCAAGTCATCCAGGCCCTGTGCCAGGCTGTATTCCTGAATGCAGGCCTGCGGCACGCTCCAACTGTCATCCAGTTTTTTATAGGAAAAGTACAAGCGCAACTGTAGATAGGTGGTCTTTATCCGGGTTTCCAGCCGTTGCTGGTATTCCTTCTCCGATTCAACATCACCGCGCCCGATCCGGGTGATGTCCCTCGACGACGACGTCGGGTTGATGCATTGGGCCCACACCACGAAGAGGCGCCCGTTGAACACCACCGGGCGAATCGTCTGTTCGGGGACGTTATCGTCAATCGACAGCGGGATCTTTTGCCAGGAGGACCAGGCTGGCGGAGTGGTCGCGTCGCCCGAGGCCATTTTCAGCGTGCGCCAGTAATAGGTGTTTTCCGAACTGGGCTTGCCGGTGAAGTAATAAGTGCTGCTGGCAAAGCTGTCTTTATCACCATCGATATAACCATTGAGGGTCTTGATGTTGGCAAGTGCTTCGAAGCGGCTGAGGTAACTGTGGACGGCTGTCTGCAGCGGCGCAGGCTCGATACGAAATTGGTTGAGCTGGTTCTCCAGTTGCCTGAAGTTGTCGCTTTTGCCATGGCGCAATGTAGGGCTCAGGTAGGTGGCCGGGTAGTGCTGAAGTTGCTGGTGGGCACGCCACAGTGAATAGGACAGCAACTGGTCTCGCCACTCGATCTGCTCGACAGCGCTCATGCCCTGTTCGTCGTAGCCGGGCTCCAGGCCCAGGTAAATGCCAGTGATGTACTGCTGCAGGCTGGCAATGGCGCTGGCGACACGGGTGGTGGGCACCGTATGGCGGACCTGGGGGTCGAGCAGCCAATAGGTATAGACATCGTCGACGGTCTTGACGGTATCGGCCACTGCCGTGTCTTCAGGCAGCACGCTGTTGAGGTAGAACCCCAGCATCGCGTCGCGCAGGTGTTCGTTGAGGTGTTGGGTGAGGGTGTCAGACATGGTCATTCCTTGAACCAGGCGAAATACAACGGGGTTAGGGGGCTGTGGCGATCAATGCCGAGCCAACGTGTTGCCAGTCTTCATTCATCAAGGTGGCATGCAGGTCGGCAGCCTTGAGCAAGGCGTTGGCGGAGAGGCCGGTGAGCCTGACGGCTTCATGGCAACGCAGGAGCCAGTCCAGGTCGGCCAGGGTCTTCACCTGTTTGGCAGGCAGGGATTCAACGAGCAGGTTGATTTCATCGACATCCCACTTGAGCAATGCGGCCAGTTGCGAAGTGCAAGCCCCATCGTGAGATACGGCGGAGCCTTCAACGGAGGATGAATTGGCGCGCTGCAAATAAGCGAGCACGCTGTCCTGGGCCAGTCCGTAGGTGCTGAGGCAATGGGCAAAGCGTTGCAGCAGGTACAGCGTGCTCAGCGTCAGCTTGAGCAGCGAGGCCGCGGTGTGGTCCGGGCTCAGCCAGTGCGGATGGAGCACAAAGGCCTGCAAGGCCTCACGGCTCACTGCCAGCCCCAAGGACACTTCGGCATCCGGTAGGCTCAGCAGTACATTTTTGTGCAGCTCCGTGGTGGATTCGGCAGTGGCGGTTCGGGCAATTTGTCGAACCACGAGTTTGCGCCATTGCAGGTACGCGGCGGTGTCACCGGCAAGGTGTGAGGGGGCGTTGAGCAGCGTGTCGATGTTTGCTTTAAGCGGCTGCATTTGTTGGTAGAACGCGCCGAGCTTCTTGGTCACTGCCTGTTTGGCATCGCTGTGCAGAGCCGTGTTGCGTTCTGGGTTGAGGCTCAGCGTCTGGGCTTCGATAAGCTGTACCAGCCCATTGGGCAATTCTTTGGGCGGCGCGGGCTTGAGCAGCGGTTGGCTGTGCAGCAGCCCTTGTACGATGAGGGCATGCCAGGCAATGGGCGCCGCTTTGGTGTCAGGCTCGGGCTGGGGCAATGACAGGTCAGCGAGGTCTTCTTGCGCCAACAGGCCATGCTGAGTCAGTTCGACCACCTCATCGAGTTGGGTGATGTACGTCTGCACGTGGGGCGGTGGGGATTGGGCATCCAATAGCAGTTGACGACGAAGCTGATCAACCGTTTGACCCGTGTCGTTGAGCCAGCGGACCAGCCAGTCCATTTGCATCAGCACATCGAGCAGGTCGGCAGGGGCATTGACGCCCGAGCGACGCAGGCTCGGGTTGACCAGTTGGGTGGTGTAATCCTTACCGCCCAGCAGCGCCGCCATATGGTAGCTGTCGAGCACTGACAGCCCGAACATCCGCGCGATCCGGGTTTGGCGATACAGCGCGCTATAAAACGTCAGCGTCGGGCAAGCAGCGGGTAGATGCAGGCGGGCCTGCTTGATCAGCCAGTGCAACGAGGCCGGGGTGTCGCTCAGGTGCAGGCCGGTGCAGAGCTGGTGGCGCAGGGTTGTCGGGATTTCCTCCCTCAACGCCAGGGTCGGCCTGTCCAGCGTCAATGCCTGGCCTGGCAACGGGCCGGGGTTGAACAACTGGTCGTACAGCGACAGGCGAGTACCGGGTGCCCACACCGGTATTTCATCCAGCACGGCGGCAAAGGCTTGCAATGACAGGCTGTAGCGGCGTTCCAGATAGCGATAGACGCCCAGTGCGCGCAGGGTATTGTCGTTGGCGGGCCGCGCCGGGTCGCCCTCGTGTTCACGCCGCACGACGCTCGTTGACAGGGCGTCGAGTGCGTCGAAGGGCAATTGCGTCCAGCGTTGCAGGCGGATCATTCGGTGCAGGCGCTGGTAACGTTCCCATGAGGTATTGCGCAGGCGCGCAGCACCCTTGTCCTGTGTAGTGATCGACAGGGGCGACTGGGTCGCGCCAGCCTCGGTGATCGGCCCGTTCACGTACGCGGCACCGTCGTGCAGGCGCAGCTTGGCCGGCGGCGTTGGCAGGGCGCTTGCCAGAACATTGCTCGACAGCACCGGCACATACTTGCCGCAGGCCAGTAGCGCTTCGGTCTGATCGGCGGTGAGTCCGGTTTTTTGCAACCAGTGGGGCAACTCCTCAAGGGGCTGCTGCTGGGTGCCATAGTGCTGGGTAAAAAAATCCTCTGCCTGTACGTCTCCTGATCTTTTTAAAAAAGGCTCGGTCAATAACACCTGCTGGGCAGGGCTCAGCCCGGACAGCAAACGTTGCGCTTCATAGGCCTCGTGCCTGACCACGCCGTAAGTGTTTTGCGCGCGCTGGCTGGTGGGCAGCTTGAGGCTGATGCGGTAACTGAGTTCGCCCAATTGTGGCTTGTTGCCGGACAAACCGAGCCAACACTGCCGATGCGCACGTTCGAACGGCAGCACGAAGGGGAAACGTTGCTTGCCGAGCACCTCATCAAGTGAGCGACCGCGGTATTCACGAGGGGTTTTTTTGAGGTGAGCGTCAATCTGGCGGGACAGGGTTTCGTTGATCATCGAGAGTTGAGGAATCACAGCGCTGAGGCTGCGTTCGTCCAGGGGCAGCGTCTTGAGTTCGGGGCGTCGCTGGTCGAGGGTGACCTTGGGCTGTTTGCCTTTACCGCTTTTTTCCAGCGCTTGGGCAAATAGGTATAACGCCTTCAGGTAGGCGATCGGGGAGTCGATTGCCGCCATGGAAGAGGCCGAACACAGCAGGTGCCAGTCCTCTTTGAACAGGTGGGTATAGGTGGGGGAGTGCGTGTCCATTGTGATGAATCTCCTGAAAGCCCCCGGCCACTGCCAAGGGCAATGGCACGCTAGCATGGGGCGCCAGGCCGGCTCGGTCGGCCGGATCGCTGAGTGAGCGAGGAGAAATCATCGGTGCAAATCGATAGCGCGACAGGGCCTGTGGGTCACTGTCGCGCGAACTTTGCTGCGAGGAGGTAGCCGTTACGCGGCCAGCGGTTTTTTCACCATGGCTTTTTTGTGCGCGGCCTTCATCGCTTCCATCTCGGCCCCCAGCTCTTCGAGCAGCGCTTTACCCAGCAGTTTCTTGGCCTGGGGGAACATCTCGGTTTCTTCTTCTTCGATATGGTGCTCAAGCAGCTCCTTGACCACTTTGACGCGACCGGAAAACTCGGTGGAAGATGGGTCGGTCTTTTTCAAGTCCGGCAGGACCAGCGAGTCGACGGTACGGTGCTCTTCCTTGGCTTCGTGGTACATGATGTCCTGTTCCTTGCCACCCGCTTTCCTGAACGCGGGGTAGAGGATTTCTTCTTCAAGTTGGGTGTGCAGGGTGACTTCCATTTCAAGTTTGGCCAGCAACTCGGTGCGCTTTTTCACCCCGCGTTCAGTGGATTCGCTCAACTGGGTCAGCAGGGTCTTGACGCGTTCATGGTCGGCTTTGAGCAGGTCGATGGCATTCATAGGTAACCTCACGGGGGTGTGCGGGCGTGTCGAAGTGCACGCCTCGTGGTGAGGGAGGTTGCATCAGGCGTACCAACTTTTATGGTTATAAATCATATTTAAAATCAGATGGTTATATTTTCATGTGCGCTTGTCGGTCGTGCAGCTTGCATGGTCGGGCCGCGTTGAGGTTGCACAACGCACAGCCGGTTGCTGACACTCCAGCGCAACGGGGGGCCATAAAGTGGGGCCAGGAAAATTCTAATGGAACCCTTGGGGCATCTGCTTGACCTAACGCTTAGACTTCAGGAGGTGAATCATGCAAATTGAATATATCTGGATCGTATTGGCGGTGGTTCTGCTGCTCTTGGAACTCTGGGCGATCAATATAGTGTTGCGCAGCACTGGCGGATGGGAGACCAAGGGGTTGTGGGTTGTGGTGCTGGTGTTCGTGCCGCTGCTGGGGTTGATTGCGTGGGCAATGTTCGGACCCAAGCGTGAAATGGCGCAGCAGCGTAAAAGCTGAAGCGGTGAGTGATAAAAAACAGGCGCCCATGGGGCGCCTGTTTTCATTGCGCTAAGCCGATCAGCCGCCGATGGCCTTGGCAATCGCCTGATTGAACGCCGGTAGGTCGTCCGGCGTGCGCGAGGTGATCAAGGTCCAGCCATTGGCCTGGCACTCTTTAACCTCCGCATCCACTACGCTGGCCGCGCCGGCGTTTTCAAGGTCGATGCGCACGCTTTTATAGGCGGTCAGGGTTTTGCCCTTGACCACGCCAGCGTCGATCAGGGTCCATGGCCCGTGACAGATCGCCGCGATGGTCTTGCCGGCCTGCACGAACTCATTGATCAGGCGCAGTGCGGCAGTATCCTGGCGCAGCGTATCGGCATTCACTGTGCCGCCCGGGATGACCAGCGCATCGAAGTCGGCGCTGACAACATCCGACAGTTGCACGTCTGATTCCACGGTCTGGTCCTTTTCCGTGTCGCCGACAAATGTCTGGGTAGTGCCGCCTTTGCTGGAGGCGTGCGTCACGGTCGCGCCGTAGCCACGCAGCGTTTCCAGAGGCTTGAGCAACTCGTCGCGCTCGATGCCGGTGTTGGAGGTGATGACGAGGATGTGCTTGCCGTTGAGTTGCGAGCTCATGGTCGAGTGTCTCCTTGGGTCATGGATGGTTTAATGGGCGTATTTGGTTTGCAGTTCCTTGGCCATTTTCAGGTGGGCTTCAAGGGTGGGCAGGGTCTTGGTGGCGAAGGCTTTCAGCTCGGGATTGTCCGAGGAGGCCGCTTCTTTCTTGAACAGTTCGACGGTTTTTTCATGGGCCGCTACCTGGTTGTTGGCATAGGCCTTGTCGAAGGATTCATCGCGCATTTCCAGGATGGCTTTCTTCGCCTGGTCGGTGAGCGCGGCGTCATCGGGTACTTCGATATCGAGTTTTTTCGCCAGGGCCATCAGTTCCTGATTGGCCTTGGTGTGGTCTGTGACCATATGCTGGGCGAAGGTCTTTACGTCCGCCGAGCTGCTTTTTTCCAGGGCCAGCTTGCCCGCTTCCACCTCGGTGATACCGCCCTCGGCGGCGTTGTCGACAAAGTCGTTGGAGGTCGCCGCCATCGCGGTGGAAATCGAGCCTGCAATCAGCATGAAGGTAAGGCCCATCGGTTTCATCAGTCGAGTTTTCATGGTGTCTCTCCTTGGAAATGGCGGGATGCCGTTACCTGACTGTTGAATCGAGAGGTGGGTAAAAGGTTTAAATTTTTTTGCGCTTTTTTGCCCAGTGGTGAGGCGAGGCAATTGACTTGAACCAATCCGGATTCCCAGGGTTCTGCTGCATAGGGCCGCCATCTCAGGGGCCTGCCACTGCCAGGAGGATTGCACTGTGACTGATCGTAAAACCGCCGATAAAACCCCCGACCCCGTCAGCTCTGAAGATGCGCAAAAAGGTAATGCCCAGGCCACCAAAGGGCAGACGCTTGAACCTGCGAACCCCAAGACTGACACCATTGACAAAGTCGTGACGCCGACCTCGATCAAGGACATTGAACGGCAAACGGATGCAATCAACGAAAAGCTCAACAACGGGCGTTGAACCTGCTGAGTTGATTGGCGGCGAGGGAGCTTGCTCCCGTGGTGGCGAAAGCTGCCACTGCTGCTTTTTATAAATAAATATAATAATTAGCTTAGATTAAAATGTGCTTTTTATTATTTATGACCATCCCCTAGTCTTGCCTGGAAGTCCCCTAAGGCCATCCAGGAAGATTTGCCATGAGTAGCGTCACGCCGATTTCCAGTGTCTTGAGCAATGTGCGCCAGCGGGTCACACCGCAAGAGTGGGAGGTGCGGGTCAAGTTGGCCGCGGCCTACCGACTGGCGGCGTTGTACAAGTGGACCGATCATATCTACACGCATTTCTCAGCGCGGGTGCCAGGGCCCGAGGCGCATTTCCTGATCAATGCTTTCGGGCTGTTGTTCGACGAAATCAGCGCCTCCAACCTGGTCAAGGTCGATCTGGACGGCACCATCGTCGATGACCCAACGGGCCTGGGGATCAACTACGCCGGCTATGTGATCCACAGCGCCATCCACGGCGCACGCCATGATTTGCAAGCGGTGCTGCACACCCACACCCGCGACGGTATTGCGGTGTCGGCGCAGAAGCAGGGGTTGTTGCCGATCTCCCAGCACGCTATCGCATTCTCGGGGCGTGTGGCTTATCACGGTTACGAAGGGGTGGCGCTGGACCTGGACGAGCGTGAACGGCTGGTGGCGGATTTGGGCGACAAGAGCGTGATGATCCTGCGCAACCACGGCTTGTTGACGGGCGGCGTCAGCGTCGAGCATGCCTTCCAGCAACTACAAAGCCTGGAGCGGGCCTGCAACATCCAGATTGCGGCACAGGCAGCGGGGAATGCCGAGTTGATCTTCCCACCCGCAGAGGTGGTGGCCAAAGTCGAACAGCAGGCCAAGGTGTTCAGCAATGGCGAAGGCCCGGGCGTGGCGCGGCATTGGAATGCGCTGGTGCGCCAGCTTGAGCGTACCGATACCGACTACAAGAACTGAGTCGGATGTGGATTGTTCCCACCCGGAGCGTGGGAGCAATCACTGTAAGGTCGTGATGGGCCACCTTTGGTATCAGAGGCGCATCTCATATAGTAAAAATATATAAAAAACTGTCATTTCCTACAGTTATTCATCTCGGCCAATAAAGAAAAAATAGCCTCTCATTTTTTGGCGTACCCCGTAAAAGAGGTGCTTGAGATGCTGACGGACACGGTGCTGGATTTATTTGCAGATCGTCTCGCTCAGGACGCTACTGCTCTGGCAGTCGTGACCGAGACAGAATGTCTTACTTACGCAGAGCTGGATTACAGAAGCTCTAAAGTTGCGGCCTTTTTGCAGTCCCGCACTATCGGGCGGGGTGACTACGTGCTGGTGCAGGGCGAGCGCTCCATTGAGTTGATCGTTGCATTCCTGGGCGTCATCAAGCGCGGTGCGGCGTTTGTTCCGATGGACCGCCAACTGCCCTATAACCGTAAAGCCTATATCGCCAGGCAATGCGCGGCCTCAATCATCCTTTCCACTCAACGCCATGATGTCGAGCCCTTGCCGGCAACCGAAGTCATAACCGTCAGCGAGCTGCTGAACTCCAGTCAAGTGTTGAGTTATCAGCCTGTTGGTGTCCGAGGCGATGATGCGATTTATGTGATTTTTACCTCGGGCACTACGGGCGAGCCCAAAGGCGTAGTGATCGAACATCACAGCGTCGCGCAATTGATGATGCAGCACAATCGAGATTTGGGTGTGACGTCTTCCAGTCGTTGCAGTTTCATGGCCGCAGTGGGGTTTGATCTTTGCCAACTTGAGATCTGGTCCGCGCTGACGGCAGGGGCCTGTCTGTATGTTCCGGGTCAGGATGCGCTGCTCAATAGCGATGACTACTTGTCATTCTGTGTCGCGAAACAGATCACCCATGGCTTTGTACCCACGTTGAGAATTTATGACGTGCTGAACGCCAGGCAGCCGCAAGGATTAGCCTTGAGCTGTCTTTACACCTGCGGTGAAAAACTCCATCCCGTGGAAGTCGACCATCTGCCTTATCGTGTTTTTGACTGCTATGGCCCCACCGAAACCACTATTTACGTCACTCGTAATGAGGTTCAGAGCAAACGCTTACAAAGGCCTGCATCGATTGGTTATGCGATAGATCACTGCCGCATTCATATTCTGGATGAACACCTCAACGAGCTTGTAGCTGGCGAAGTGGGGGAACTTTGTATTGCCGGGCCGGGCCTTGCTCGGGGTTATTTGGGTGCGCCTGAATTGACTGCGCAGCGCTTTATTTATTCACCCACGCTCAAATGCCGGTTGTACCGCAGCGCAGACCAGGCCCGAGTGTTGGCGGATGGACGGATTCAGTTTCTGGGCCGCATGGATGGGCAAACAAAGATTCGTGGCTACCGTATCGAAACCGGTGAAATAGAGACGCGCCTGCTCAAAGAGCCGAGCATCAACAGCGCGGCGGTGGTGGTGCAAGACACCGGTACACAAGCGCAAAAACGCTTGGTTGCTTTTGTCGTACCGCGCAACAGGCAGGTGCATAGCGGGCGATTGGTTGCAGAGCTGCGACGTAGCCTTGCTATGGATTTGCCTGATTATATGGTGCCCGAGTTATTCCATCGCCTTGACAGGCTACCTGCCAATGCCAATGGCAAGATAGACAGGCCAGCTCTGTTGACTCTATTGCAGGCGATGCCGACCGTAGCGTTGGATATACAACGCTTTACGCCGGGCCCACAAGTTACGTTGGCGAGGGCGTGGTTTGAGGTGTTGGGTCACGCTGATTTTGGCCCCCAAGACAACTTTCTGAAGGTCGGTGGGCACTCCCTGGGCGTGGCAGGATTGGCGGAGAAATTGTCAGTACAGTTCAATATTCACGTGGCGGTGCGCGACATATATGAACATCTGCTATTTGAGGATCTAGCGGCCACATTACACCGACGCACTCAGTCTTTACATGGAGAAAAAGGGGCCGAGCGTGTGCACGCTTTCGAAGCCGATGCGGCGCTCCCGCTGGACATGTGTTTCGCGCCAGGCTTCGAGTCGATGCAATTGAAGAGTCCCGAGCATACCTTACTGACTGGCGCGACCGGGTTTGTCGGTATTCATCTCTTGCACCAACTATTGGCCACCTCAATCGCCCATATTCATTGCCCGATTCGTTGTGACAATACGCCGGCTGGGCTGGTGAGGCTGCAGCAAGTCAGCGAGCGTTACCAAGTGCCCATCAGCGAAAGCGATTGGAAGCGCATTCACGTGTACGTAAGTGACTTGGCGGATGAGCAATTAGGTTTAGGGAAAGAAATGTTCACCCATTTGGCGCGCTGCGTGGATGTGGTCTATCACTCGGCAAGCGCAGTGAATTTCATCATGCCTTACAGCTATATGAGGCGAGATAACGTAGAGGGCCTCAAGCAAATCCTCCATTTTTGCGGTGCGCAAAAGACAAAGGCATTGATGCTGATGTCGACCATCTCAA
Organism: Pseudomonas sp. BTN1; assembly: GCF_001907715.1. Classification (NCBI taxonomy): domain Bacteria; kingdom Pseudomonadati; phylum Pseudomonadota; class Gammaproteobacteria; order Pseudomonadales; family Pseudomonadaceae; genus Pseudomonas; species Pseudomonas sp. BTN1. Next base: position 127,356 of record NZ_MPBM01000034.1, read on the forward strand.
TCTATAGCTGGGGCCATCGTTTCACCCATAAGAGCCATGTGTACGAACAGGATGATATCGACGAAAACTTACCGGCTATTCGCGATGACCTGGGTTATGTACAGAGTAAGTGGGTGATGGAAAAACTCGCAGATCTGGCCGCGTCCCGAGGTCTGCCGTTAATGACCTTTCGGTTGGGTTATGCCACCTGTCATAGCGTGACTGGCGAGTGTGCTCACTACCAATGGTGGGGGCGCTTTATCCGCACCTGCCTGGCGTATGGCGCGGTACCCGATCTGGAGCGTATGCGGGAAGGCTTGACCACTGTGGATTTCATGGTTGAGGCGGTGGCCCATATTTCCCGCGACCCCCAAGCGCTGGGGTTGAAGTTTAACCTGTGCCAACCAGAATCCACCAATCTGGACCTCAAAGCATTTTGTGAGCGGGTGGGCGAGCATTATGGCCGAACGCTTTCGGTTGTCCCGTATAAAAATTGGCTCGCATTGTGGGAACACAACCCCGAAGCATTACTTTACCCATTGCTTGGAATGTTCAAAGACCCGATGCACGCAGATCAGTCCATCCTTGAGCTTTACCAAGAAAATTATTCCTGGGATCGCAGCAACACCGTGCGGTTTCTTGAGGGTAGTGGTATTCGCGAGGCCCAATTCTCTGGCGAAGTATTGGCGCGTTATCTCGACAAGTTAGATCCAAACAGCTCACGTCAAGGCGATAGTTGACGCGTTGCTGTGCGGCCCGACGGTACTGGCACGGTCCGCCAGGTAACGCGCCGGCGGTTGGCCCATGGCCTTGCGGAACATGGTGATAAACCCGCTGGCATTTTCATAACCCAGGTCCAGCGCCACGCTCTGCACACTTTCGCCGTTGGCCAGGCGCTGCAGTGAAAGGATTACATGCAACTGCCGGCGCCAGCGACCGAAGCTCAGGCCGATCTCTTCCAACAACAGGCGGGTCATGCTGCGTTCGCTCATGCCGATGCGCACGGCCCATTCGCCCAGGGTGGATTTATCGCCGGGGTTGGCCAATAAGCTGTTGGCCAGCCGATGCAAGCGGGGGTCTTGGGGCATCGGCAAATGCAGGGCTTCGATGGGGGCCTGGGCCAGCTCGTCGAGTAACGTCGCCACCAGGCGGCCCTGGGCGCCGTCTTCGTCGTAGAGCTGCGGGAAGCTGACCGCCTTGCCGATCAATTCGTGCAGCAATGGCGACACCGACAGCGTGCAACATTGCCGGGGCAGGGCGCTGGCGGCGTTCGGGTTGATCAACAGGCAGTACACATCCGCTTCGCCGGCACCGCGTGCCGCGTGGGTTACTCCGCCGGGAATCCACAACGCGCATTGCGGCGGCACGATCCAGATACCCGCCTCGATCACACAATGCACCACGCCGCGCAAGGTGTAGATCAATTGCCCGTGTTGATGGTGGTGAGGGGTATGTTCCCAGCGTTCGGACGTACTCGAGGCGCCCACTGCAACAATCGAGCGAGGGATCGCGGCGGCGTCGCGGACCCGGCAGGGGTCGTACTGGTCGAGGCGGTGATGAACCATGGTGAGAACTGCCTTGGCTGGATTGCGAAACATTCTGGCTATTCTGTGCAATGCTGTCCAGCGCCACGCGCCCTATGATGAGAATCAATCTCATCAAAGGAGCTTTGCCATGCGACTCGACAGTTCAACTTTCCCGGTGGTGAAAATCTTTTTCGACGCGCCTAGCGAAGGTGCGCCGGAAGACGCCTTCCTGACCTTCGAACGTCTGCTGGCCCGTGAGCAGCCCTTCTTGCTGCTGCACGAAAAAGCCGTGGATGAGAACAATCACGAACACGCCCACGAAGAGCGCAAGCGCGCGTCTATCTGGATGAAGAAAAACAAGGCTGCCTTGCGTGCCTACGTCAAAGGCATGATCCAAGTGGAGCCCAGCGCTGCCAAGCGCCTGGCCCTCAAGCCCTTTGCCGTGACGTTCGGCAAGGCCTGGGGTTACCCGCTGCTGGTGGTGGAGTCCAAGGATCGCGCCTGGGCGTTGGCCCAGGATGTGCTGGATACAGAAGTGTCGGATGTGGCGCATTTCTGAGCCTGGCCAAAGCTCGACAGCGTCCACAATTGAACTACCTTGATTGACGAGCCTTCCCACTCGGTATTCAAGCATGCGCACTTTATGGACGCGGTACCTGGCGTTGCTGGAAAACGACCTGAGCACGCAGATTTTCGACAATGTTAAAAATCTGTTGGTCTGCGCATTGTTGTTTGCGGCGGGGACCAACGCGCTGGTGGGACCGCGCGAGTTGCTGATCGGTATCTTCGCCTCCAGCGTCGCGGGCTGGGGCTTGATTGTGCTGTCGACGGTGCTGATGCTGTTGAACGTCAGCGACGGCATTCGCCGCCTGGCCAAATTGCGTTATCACTTGGCGTTGCAACTGTTGTTGATCCTGATCTACGTGGTGATTGCCGAGCGGGTGGTAGAGATTGTGTGGGTGTTGCGCGCCCATTGACGTATCCTCCGCGCCTCGTTTACCACTGATTCGAACAAAGATGACAGGACAAGCTATGCAGGCGCTGCTGGAGTCGATCCTCGACGAAGTGCGCCCCTTGATCGGCCTCGGCAAAGTCGCCGATTACATTCCCGCGCTGGCCGACGTGCCCGCCAACCAACTCGGCATCGCGGTATACGGCAACGACGGCACGGCCTACTGCGCTGGAGATGCAGACACGCTGTTTTCGGTGCAGAGCATTTCCAAGGTCTTCAGCCTGGTGCAGGCCATCGACCATGGCGGCGAATCCATCTGGGAACGCCTGGGCCACGAGCCCTCGGGGCAGCCGTTCAACTCCATGGTGCAGCTGGAATTCGAACGTGGCCGCCCGCGCAACCCTTTTATCAACGCTGGCGCGCTGGTGATCTGCGACATCAACCAGTCACGCTTCGCCGTGCCTATTCTGTCGATGCGCGACTTTGTACGGCGCCTGTCGGGCAACCCGCAGATCCTGGTCAATAGCGTTGTGGCCGAGTCGGAAGCCCAGCACGGTGCGCGCAATGCGGCCATGGCCTACCTAATGAAGTCTTTTGGCAACTTCCACAATGATGTGGACGCGGTGCTGCACAGCTACTTCAACTATTGCGCGTTGCAGATGAGCTGCCTGGACCTGGCCCGAGCATTCAGCTTTCTGGCCAATGAAGGCGTGAGTGCCCACAGTGGCGAGCAGGTGCTGACGGCGCGCCAGACCAAGCAGGTAAACTCGATCATGGCCACCAGCGGCTTGTACGACGAGGCGGGCAACTTTGCCTACCGCGTGGGCCTGCCGGGCAAGAGCGGGGTCGGCGGCGGGATCGTCGCGGTAGTGCCGGGGCAGTTTACGGTGTGCGTGTGGTCGCCGGAGTTGAACGCGGCGGGCAACTCGCTGGCGGGGATGAAGGCGTTGGAGTTGTTGAGTGAGCGGATTGGGTGGTCGGTTTTTTGAGATCATTCTCACGGGCATGGGGACGAGCATCAGACTGAAGTCGAATCGGCGCTCAAAACGCAGTGCACCAAACTTCATCTCGTTCAGTCTGGGTCGTCATAAATTAGGCGGTCTCTTTGTAGAATTCAGTTTCGATGTCCCCGGTACTGGACGTGCGTTTGGCTGTCCATTTCTCAAAAGAGGGGGATCCGTTAACGTAATCCGCTTCCCAGCGCCACGAACCGCCACTGGTTTCAAACCAGAGCACGGTCTCGTCTCGACCATCTCCGTAAAGGTGATAGTGGCCACTGACGGGCTCCGATATGCTGGTAAGCAAATAATGAAATTCTCCACTGAAGGAACCTGCTGACTCATCGAACTTTTTAATAGCCAGACGGAATACGTTACTGGATCCGCCGTCGTAGTTTCCGGATAGAGAGTAGGTCATGGGCATTTCCTGATAAGTAGCGAGAGAGTAAAGTCATACTGAGTGAAAGTTCTCTTACGAGAACCTGTAGGAAATGACAGTTTTTTATAACGTTACTTCATAAGAATCGCCTTCAGGCTCCCTTTACTGAATGCTTGCGTGGCATATTTCAGTATGTAGATGCCGCTATTCGGTCGGTCCCACGCTCTGCGTGGTAATGCATGCAGCGACGCTCGGCGTCACCTCGCACAGCCTGACGCAGAGCGCCCGGGCATGCAGAGCTTGGGAACGGTCACTGTAGGAGCGAGCTTGCTCGCGAAAAACGCCCAGGCTCTGCGGTCTTCCAGGTTGCCCGCGTCATCGTTGACGATCTTCGCGAGCAAGCTCGCTCCTACAGTGGGTAAGCGCGCGGCGCGAGCATCAGGTCAAGTGGCTGGATGGGTGTCATCCAGCGCCTTGTCCACGAGCAACTGCACACCTTCGAGCATGCGGCAGATGCCCAGCGCTACGTTGCGTTGGGTGCCGTCGATTTCAAAGGCGAGATGAGTAGCGATGTCACTGATGGAGGCTAGATCCTGGGAGGCGTTGATCAACAATGTTTCTGTGCCTAGCTCGGGGCGCACGGTGAAGAGCGTATCTGGGGGATTTGGGGTGTCTTTGATCACGGTGAAACTCCGTCGACAAGTGGAGCCGCCAGCGTTCGCGGTCAAGCGAAGAGGGTGGCAGCTGTACGCGGGTTGACCGACCGGTTGTCAACGAACCCGGCATACCCGAAGGTATCCCGCGCACAACTGCCGCGACACAATACCTCAGGCACAAAAAAACGCCTAAAGAGGTGCAGGGCGTAGCAGTTCGTTAACAAGGTCGGACGGTCAAATCCGGCCGCTGAATTGGCAGCGACGGCCCAGAGGTTAGTCAGTGAAGTTCTGAGCGACAACCTGAAACAGCTGTGGGAAATATCCTAACGCCGCAAATCCTCTGTGGGAGCTGGCTTGCCTGCGATAGCGGTTTTTCAGTGCCGGATGTGCTGGCTGACACAGCGCCATCGCAGGCAAGCCAGCTCCCACATTTTGATCTTTATTGTTCGTGGGAACGATCAGGACAGTGGGTTAGTGGCGGGGCCTGTTGAGACGCGGCACGATCATGCCTACCTCACGCTGATAACGCCGATACCGCTCACCAAACAGCGCCACCAAATCCCGTTCTTCGAAACGGGCGCCGATGAAGAGATACACCGACATCCCCAGCGCAAACAGCAGATGCCCCACAGTCATATGCGGCGTTGCCCAAAAGGCGATCAGGAAGCCCAGGTACAGCGGATGACGCACGACTTTGTAGAGCAGCGGCGTCTTGAATGTCAGGCCCGGCAGTGGGGCGTTGCGCCAGCGATCAATGGCCTGCTTAAGCCCGAACAACTCGAAGTGACTGATCAAGAAAGTTGCCAGCACCACGATGCCCCAGCCCAGCCAGAACAGGCCGGTTAGCAGTGCCTTGGCCCAGGCGGCGTCAACCTCCCAAACGGTGTGCCTAATGGGCCGCCATTGCCAGAACAGCAGCGCGAGCATCAGGCTGGAGAGCAGCACATAGGTGGAGCGCTCCACCGCTGCCGGGGCGAAGACTGCCAGCCAGCGCTTGAAGCGTTTACGCGCCATGGCGCTGTGCTGGACGCCAAACACAATAATCAGTGACGTATTGATCATGAGTGCCAGCGCCCAGTCGATGCGCGCGCCGGAGTCGATGTGTTTGGGTACGACCACAGCCCCCATGAAGCCCATCATGTAAAGCAAGGTGAATAAGAAAACCAGATAGCAGCAGGTGCTATAGACCAGGCCAGCCAAGCGTGCCGTGAAGTTGTTTGAAGAGGTCTGCCGTTTCATGGACGATTCCTTTCGCACATGGTGAATGGGTGAGCCAATCGAGGACTGGCTCGCTCAGACTAACGGCATTCAAGTAGGCGGTAACCTGTTGGAATTGACAGTTTCAAGAGCGATTGGCGATTTAACCGACGTTCAACCGATCCAACAAGCTATACCAGGCCACGCCCGCGCCAATGTAGAACCGCTGCAAGCGATGCAAGGGCAAGCGCTGCAACGGCGTTATCGGGTAGGCGAAGTCTGCCGTGCTGTCGCACAACCGCCCGGCTAATTGCTGGCCCAGGCTGGTACACAACGCGATCCCGCGCCCATTGCAACCCAACGCCAGGGTGAGCCCCGGCGCCGGTTCGTGGACATGGGGCATGAAGTCCCGCGTGATTGCGATGCGCCCGGCCCAGCGGTAGTCGAATTCCAATGGCCCCAGTTGCGGAAACAGCAGCGCCAGGGAGCGCTCCAGGTGGGCAAAGTCGGCCGGTCCGGTGGGGTCGTTGAACAGGCCGCGGCCGCCCATCAGCAGGCGCCCATACGCGTCTTTGCGAAAATACAGCAGCAAGCGTTGCGCGGTCGACACGGTTTCCTGGCCTGGCAAAATGCTTTCGGCTGCGCGGCCACTCAATGGCTTGGTGGCGACGATAAAACTGTTGGCCGCAAGGACGCTCTGGGCCATGCCGGGCCATAAGTGATCGCTGTAGCCATTGGTGGCCAGCACCACTTGATCTGCCGTGACCTGCGCACCGCCGGCTGTCTGCAGTTGCCAAGCCGAACCCTGGCGCTGCAGGCCTGTCACCGCGCTGTGGCCATGCACCCGTGCGCCGGCCGCCAACGCCGCTGCCACCAACCCGCGGGCATACGCCAAGGGTTGAATGGCCCCGGCACGGCCATCCAGCCAGCCGCCGGCAAACGCCGAGCTGCCCATGCGTGACGCCACCGCCGTGGCATCCAGGCGCTGAACTGGTACGCCGCGTCGGGCCCATTGTTCGGCCCGAGCATGCAGCCCGGCCACCGCCTTTTCACTGTACGACACCTGCATCCAGCCCTTGCGCACCGGCGCGCAATCGATGCCATGGCGTTCGATCAGCTTGAACACCAGGTCCGCCGAGTTCGACACCGTGGCGATCAACGGCTCGGCGCGTTCCGGCCCGTACTTCTGTACCAGCTGCTGCGGGTCATATTTGAGCGTGGGGTTGACTTGCCCACCGTTGCGCCCCGAGGCACCCCAGCCTGGCTCATGGGCCTCCAGCACACACACGCGCACGCCACGCTCTGCCAAGTGCAGCGCCGTCGATAAACCGGTATATCCGGCTCCGACAATCGCCACGTCGACCTTCACCGACTCGTTCAATGCCGGTGTTGGCACCACTGACGGCGCAGTCGCCGACCACAACGATTTCATGACAGGCTCCGCGTGTTGCCTGTGGGGTGCAGCACGCGCCGCAGGAAATCCTGGGTACGCGCATGCTGCGGGTTGCCCAGCACCTGTTCAGCGGGGCCGCTTTCGACGATGTAGCCGCCGTGCAGGAAGCACACGCGGTCGGCCACTTCGCGGGCAAAGCCCATTTCGTGGGTGACCACGATCATGGTCATGCCTTCATCGGCCAGGGTGCGCATTACCGCCAGCACATCGCCGACCAGTTCCGGGTCGAGGGCCGAGGTGGGTTCGTCGAATAGCATGGCGTCGGGTTTCATCGCCAGGGCGCGGGCGATGGCAACGCGTTGCTGCTGGCCGCCGGAAAGCTGTTCGGGGTAGGCGTCGGCCTTGGCGCTCAGGCCGACTTTTTCCAACAGCACCAGGGCTTCTTCGCGGACTTGGCGGGGCGATTCGCCTTTGACGTACACCGGGCCTTCCATTACGTTTTCCAGCACCGTGCGATGGGGGAACAGGTTGAAGCGCTGGAACACCATGCCCATGCGGCTGCGCAGAGCGTGTACGGTCTTGCTGCCACGTTGTACGGTTTCGCCGAACACGTTGATATGCCCGCCGTCGTAGGCTTCCAAGGCGTTGATGCAGCGCAGCAGGGTGGATTTTCCCGAGCCCGAGGGGCCGATCAGGCACACCACTTCGCCCTTGGCCACGTCGAGGTCGACGCCGTGCAGGACGTGGTGGTCACCGTAGTGTTTTTGCAGCTGGCGAATCTCGATCATGCTTTTTTCCTCCGGCCCAGGTACTGCTCCATGCGACGCAGGCCATACACCAGTGGCAGGCTCATCAACAGATAGAGCAGGGCGACCAGGGTGTAGACGGTCATGTTCTGGAAGGTCGATGAGGCGATCAGTTGGCCCTGGCGCGTCATCTCGGCGACGGTGATGGTCGACACCAGCGAGGAGTCCTTGAGCATCATCACCAGGGTGTTGCCGTAGGGCGGCAGGGCGATGCGAAACGCCTGGGGCAGGATCACCCGGCGCATCATCAGCCCCGTGCGCATCCCTAAGGCTTCGGCGGCTTCACGTTGCCCTTGTTCGACGGCGATGATGCCGGTGCGGAAGTTCTCCGCCTGGTACGCCGAGTAGGCGATGCCCATACCGATCACCCCGGCATAAAACGCCGTGAGATGGATACCCATGTCCGGCAGCACGAAGTAGATGTAGAACAGCTGCACGATAATCGGCAGCCCCCGGATGACGTTGATGATGGTGCTGGCGGTCCAGGACAGCGCGCGAATCGGCGACAGCTTGAGCAGCGCCAGCACCAGGCCGAGGGCGCTGCTGAGCAGGAACGACAGCACGGTGATCTGGATCGTCACCCAGGCGCCTTGCAGCAGGATCGGCAGGAAGTCCTGGGCGTTCTGCAGGAACTCAGCCAAGTTCATGGGCGCTCCTGGGCGTCCAGCCCCCATTTCTTGAGGATGTTGTCCAGCGTGCCGTCGGCCTTGATACTGGCGATGGCGGTGTTCAGGCGCTCAAGGGTTGCGGCATCGCCCTTGCGCACCACCAGGCACACTTCGCCGACGTTAGTGGGCTTGTAGTCAGGCGCCAGTTTCACGCCTTTGAACAGCTTTTGACGGATCTGGTAGGCCACCACCGGCTGGTCACCCACGGCGGCCTTGATGCGGCCCAGGGACAGGTCGCGAACCATCTCACCGATGGAGTCGTAGGTGCGGATCTCCTTGAAGATGCCCAGCTTGTTCAGTTGGTCGTAGAAGATTGTGCCGGCTTGCACGCCGACGACCTGGCCTTTGAGCGGCATAAGGTCAGGGTAGGCGGCATCGTCGTCGGCGCTGATGATCAGCCCTTCACCATAGGCGTAAACCGGTGCGCTGAAGTCGACCACTTGGGTACGCTCCGGGGTCTTGAGCATGCCGGCGGAAATAAAGTCCAGCTTGCCGGACGTCAGGGACGGGATCAGCGCGGCAAAGTTGGTCTGCTCGATCTGGCTGCTGAACCCGCCGGCCTTGCCGACGGCTTCGGCTACGTCGACCATCACGCCCTGGATGCTGTTGCTCTTGATATCCAGGAAGGTAAACGGCGAACCACTGGCGGTTGCACCGACTTTGTACGAGGACGCACTGCCTGCGTGCGCGACGCTGATGCAGAGCGTGGCGCACAGGCCGAAGGCAAGGCGGCGAAACAAGGGCGAAAGACTGTTCATCGGGTTACTCCAGACGGAAAACGGAAAGTCAGTACCGCAAGCGGCTGCCGATGAAATCGCAAGCTCTATGCCATTTCGAATCAGAAAAATCGTAAATGATGGTAGAAAGTTTTAAAAATGAACCTTTCGTATCGATATGCGATATTTAATGGTCATTAATCAGCTTTTAAGGTAGAAATATCACCACGCCTGAGCCACCTGCCCGCGAGTTCGCCATGTCCGAAGACCGCAACAGTTTGCACAACCAATCCCTGGAAAAAGGCCTGTCGGTGCTCAAGGCTTTTAGCGCACAGCGCCGTAGCATGAGCCTTGCAGAGGTGGCAGAGGCCGCCGGCATGACCAAAAGCTCGGCCCAGCGCATGGTGTTCACCCTCGAAAGCCTGGGTTACCTTCGGAAACACTCGCGCACACGCCATTACCAACTCACCCCTCGGGTATTGGAGCTGGGCTTCAGTTACCTGGATGCGCATTCGTTGATCGAAGTGGCCAACCCGTTCTTGTCCGAGTTGACCCGATTGACCGGCGAGACGTCGTGCCTTACCGAGCCGGCGGGCTACGACATGACGTACATCGCGCGCTTTGTTAGCGCAGGGTTCGTGCCGGTGCATATGCCGATTGGCTCACGGGTGCCGATGTACTGCACGGCGTCGGGGAGGGCGTATTTGAGTGCGTTGCCGCAGGAGGAGGCGTTGGCGTTGATCGAGAACAGCCAGCGAGTGGCGCATACCAGCCGCACGCTGACCGACGTCGAGGCGATCATGGCCTCCTTGGAGCAGGTGAGGGCGCAGGGCTATGCGGTGAACACTCAGGAACTGTTCCTCGGCGACATGACCATCGGCGCGCCGGTGCTGGGCGGCAATGGCCGGCCCGTGGCCGCAGTGCATGTGGTGGCGCCGACCAGCCGCTGGTGCCAGGCGGATGCCGAACGGCAACTGGCGCCGGCGCTGTTGCAGTGCTCAAGGGCGTTGAGTAATTCGGCGCGGAATCTGGAATGAACCGAAGCTCCGTTTGCGCTGCAGATTCAGTGTGGGAGCTGGCTTGCCTGCGAAAGCGTCAGTTCAGTGACAGATTAATTGACTGACACGCCGCCATCGCGGGCAAGCCAGCTCCCACATTTTGATCCTCATTGTTCTTCGCGCTGTAGGTGAGCCCACACAAAAAATGCGCCCCTGGGGGCGCATTCTTTTTGCTCGGTCAGCTATCGCCTATCAGGCCGTCGCATCCCAGGCCCGATCACCGTTCTCGTCTTTGATCCGAGTCGGCAAGCCCATCACATCCAGCGCCTTGAGGAACGGCTCAGCTGGCAGTTCCTCGACGTTGGCCATGTGCTTCACATCCCACTCGCCACGCGCCACCAGCAGTGCAGCGGCTACCGGTGGTACGCCTGCGGTGTAGGAGATGCCCTGGCTGTCAGTCTCGGCATAGGCCTCTTCATGATCAGCCACGTTGTAGATGAACATCTCACGCGGTTGGCCATCCTTGGTGCCTTTGACCAGGTCGCCGATGCAGGTCTTGCCGGTGTAGCCCGGGGCGAGCGAAGACGGGTCGGGCAGCACGGCCTTGACCACTTTCAACGGCACCACTTCCAGGCCTTCGGCGGTCTTGACCGGCTGTTCGGAGAGCAGGCCGAGGTTTTTCAGCACGGTGAACACGTTGATGTAGTGTTCGCCGAAGCTCATCCAGAAACGCACGTTGGGCACGTCGAGGTTTTTCGACAGCGAGTGCACTTCATCGTGGCCGGTGAGGTAGAGGTTCTGCGAGCCAACTACCGGCAGGTCGTCGGTGCGTTTGACTTCGAACATGGTGTTGCTGGTCCACTGGCTGTTCTGCCAGCTCCACACCTGCCCGGTAAATTCGCGGAAGTTGATTTCCGGATCGAAATTGGTGGCGAAGTATTTGCCATGGGAGCCGGCATTGACGTCGAGAATGTCGATCGAATCAATGCGGTCGAAATGCTGTTGCTGCGCCAGCGCGGCATACGCGTTGACGACACCTGGGTCGAAGCCCACGCCAAGGATGGCGGTGATGTTCTTCTGTTTGCATTCTTCCAGGTGGTTCCACTCGTAGTTGCCGTACCACGGCGGGGTCTCGCAGACCTTGCCCGGCTCTTCGTGGATGGCGGTATCGAGGTAAGCCACGCCCGTGTCGATGCAGGCACGCAGTACCGACATGTTGAGGAAGGCGGAGCCGACGTTGATGACGATCTGCGAATCGGTCTCGCGGATCAGGGCCTTGGTCGCTTCCACGTCCAGGGCGTTCAGCGCGAAGGCCTGGATATCGGCGGGAACCTTGAGGCTACCCTTGGCCTTGACGCTGTCGATGATGGCCTGGCATTTGGAGATGTTGCGCGACGCGATAGCAATACGACCGAGTTCGTCGTTGTGCTGCGCGCACTTGTGGGCCACCACCTTGGCGACACCTCCTGCACCAATGATAAGAACGTTCTTTTTCAATTGCTTTATCTCTCCTTTATCCGCCAGCTCAGGACAGGCTGGACAGGTAGTCGTCGTAACCAAATTCACGAACCACCTCGACTGTACCGTCGAGTTGTTTCACTACGATGGACGGCATTTTCAGGCCGTTGAACCAGTTTTTCTTGACCATGGTGTAGCCTGCGGTGTCGATGAACGACAGCCGATCGCCGATGGCCAGCGGACGATCAAATTGATACTCGCCGAAGATGTCCCCGGCCAGGCAGGATTTGCCGCACACCATGTAGGTGTGTTCACCTTCGCTCGGCGCCAGTTTGGCGTTGAGGCGGTAGATCAGCAGGTCCAGCAGGTGGGCTTCGATGGAGCTGTCGACCACGGCGAGATTCTTGCCGTTGTAGAGGGTGTCGAGCACGGTGACTTCCAGGGAGGCGCTGTTGGTGATCGCCGCTTCGCCGGGTTCCAGGTAGACCTGCACGCCGTACTTCTCGGAGAACGCTTTGAGCCGTGCGCAGAATGCATCCAGTGCATAGCCTTCACCGGTGAAATGGATGCCGCCGCCGAGGCTGACCCACTTGACCTTGTGCAGCAGCGCACCGAAGCGTTCTTCGATGGTGCCGAGCATCTTGTCGAACAGGCTGAAGTCGCCGTTCTCGCAGTTGTTGTGGAACATGAAGCCGGAGATCTGATCGATCACGCCATCGATCTTCACCGGGTCCCACTCGCCCAGGCGGCTGAACGGGCGCGCCGGGTCGGCCAGCAGGTAGTCAGAGCTGCTCACCTGCGGGTTCACACGCAGGCCGCGGATCTTGCCTTCGCTGCGTTCGGCAAAACGCTGCAGTTGGCTGATGGAGTTGAAGATGATTTTGTCGCAGTTCTCCAGCATCTCTTCGATTTCATCGTCGGCCCAGGCCACGCTGTAGGCGTGCGCTTCACCTTCGAACTTCTGGCGGCCGAGCTTGAGCTCATACAGCGACGACGAGGTGGTGCCGTCCATGTATTGCTGCATCAAGTCGAATACCGACCAGGTGGCAAAGCACTTGAGCGCCAGCAGAGCCTTGGCGCCGGACTGTTCGCGCACGTAGGCAATCTTCTGCATGTTGACCAGAAGCTTCTGTTTATCGATGAGGTAGTACGGCGTTTTGATCATTTTTGAGAGCCTGCGGCGGTGCCTGCCAAAAAAGGACACGCATTGTGCCCGCACTTGGAACAGATCGAAAGGTTAGCCGGCGGATTTTGCGCGCCACGTTAAGCATAGGGCGTAAGTATGACCGTTCATAAGAATCACCCCGCCCCCTGTGGGAGCGCTCGGGCCTCAGCGAGGCCGCGATGACGCCGGCTCTGGCACTACAAACACCCACAGTAGCGCCGCTAATATCATGCCCACCTAAACATGAGTGAATCTTGTGATGATCTAGAGCAAAATGAGTTTGTCTCAAGACATCCCTCTGCCGACAATGACCGCCATCAATTAGACCATCGGAGTTGTAAGTCATGGCAGTCGCTCATTCCCTCGGGTTTCCACGCATTGGACGCGATCGTGAACTGAAAAAAGCGCAGGAAGCGTTCTGGAAGGGTGAGCTCGACGAAGCCGGCCTGCGCGCCGTTGGCCGTGACTTGCGCAGCACCCACTGGGCGCTGCAACAGCAAGCCGGTATCGAACTGTTGCCGGTCGGTGATTTCGCCTGGTACGACCAGGTGCTGACCCATTCGTTGATGTTCGGTGTGGTCCCTGAGCGGTTCCGCCCGGTCGATGGCCAGGCCACGTTGCATACCTTGTTCGCCATGGCCCGTGGCGTCAGTGACAGCTGCTGCGGCGGTGCCCATGCCCAGGAGATGACTAAGTGGTTCGACACCAACTATCACTACCTGGTGCCGGAGTTCAGCGTCGATCAGCAATTCCACCTGGCGTGGGATCAACTCTTCGAAGAGGTCCAGGAAGCCCTCGACCTGGGGCACAGCGTCAAGCCCGTGGTGATCGGCCCGCTGACCTATTTGTGGCTGGGCAAGGCCAAGGGCGCTGACTTCGACAGGCTCGACCTGCTCGAGCGACTGCTGCCGCTGTATGGCCAGATATTCCAGCGCCTGGCCGAATTGGGCGTGGAATGGGTGCAGATCGATGAGCCAATCCTGGCGCTCGATCTGCCCCAGGACTGGAAGAACGCTTTTGAGCGCGCCTATAACCTGATCCAGCGCGACCCGCTGAAAAAATTGGTGGCCACTTACTTCGGCGGCCTGGAGGAAAACCTTGGCCTGGCTGCCAATCTTCCGGTGGATGGCCTGCATATCGACCTGGTGCGTGCACCGGACCAGTACCCGACCATCCTCGACCGCCTGCCAGCGTACAAGGTGCTGTCCCTGGGCGTGGTCAACGGCCGAAACGTGTGGCGTTGCGACCTGGAAAAAGCCCTGGCCACCTTGCAGCATGCCCATGAGAAGTTGGGCGATCGCCTGTGGGTCGCGCCGTCCTGCTCGCTGCTACACAGCCCGGTGGACCTGGAACGGGAAGACCAGTTGGATGCCGAATTGAAAAGCTGGCTGGCCTTCGCCGTGCAGAAGTGTGCGGAAGTGGCGCTACTGGCCAAGGCCGTTGATCAGCCCGAAGCCCCTGGTGTACTCACCGCCCTGGCTGAGAGCCGCGCGGTGCAGGCAGCTCGCGCCGCATCGTCACGCATTCACAAACCTGCCGTTCAAGCTCGTGTGGCCGCCATCACGGCGCAGGACAGCCAGCGCCAGTCGCCGTTTGCCCAGCGCATCGAAAAGCAACGGGCCGGCCTTAACCTGCCGCTGTTCCCGACCACCACCATCGGCTCGTTCCCACAGACCGCGTCGATCCGCCTAGCGCGCCAATCGTACAAGGCCGGCAAGTTGAACCACGCCGAATACGTCGAAGCCATGCACAGTGAGATCAAGCACGCTGTCGAGGTGCAGGAAAACCTCGGCCTGGACGTGTTGGTGCACGGTGAAGCCGAGCGTAACGACATGGTCGAGTACTTCGCCGAACAACTGGATGGCTACGTGTTTACCCGGTTCGGTTGGGTGCAGAGTTACGGTTCGCGTTGCGTGAAACCCGCAGTGATTGTCGGCGACCTGAGCCGCCCGAACGCCATGACCGTGGAGTGGATTCGCTATGCCCAAGGCCTTACCGACAAGGTGATGAAGGGCATGCTGACGGGCCCGGTGACCATGTTGATGTGGTCGTTCCCACGGGAAGACGTGAGCCGAGAAGTGCAAGCCCGGCAACTGGCCCTGGCGATTCGTGACGAAGTGGTCGATCTGGAAGCCGCCGGCATCAAGATCGTGCAGATCGACGAAGCGGCTTTTCGTGAGGGCTTGCCGTTGCGCCAGGCGCAGTGGCAACCCTACCTCGACTGGGCGACTGAAGTGTTTCGTTTGTGCGCGAGTGGCGTGGGCGATGAAACCCAGATCCACACTCACATGTGCTACAGCGAGTTCAACGATGTGATCGAGTCCATCGCCGCCATGGATGCCGACGTGATCACCATCGAAACCTCCCGCTCGGACATGGAGCTGCTCGACGCGTTCGAAGCCTTCGCCTACCCGAATGAGATCGGCCCGGGGGTCTACGACATCCACTCGCCGCGGGTGCCGGATGCCTCGGAAATGGCCAACTTGCTGCGCAAGGCCGCCAAGCGGATTCCGGCAGAGCGCTTATGGGTGAACCCCGATTGCGGCTTGAAGACGCGGGGCTGGCCGGAGACCGAGGCGGCGCTCATTCATATGGTCACCGCCGCTCGCCAACTGCGTGCTGAACTGGCCTGATTCCTGAGCCCGGGCGCGGTTAAAAACTGTGGGAGCGGGCTTGCTCGCGAATGCGGTCTTCCAGTCACCCCAGCAGTGGCTGGCACACCGTATTCGCGAGCAAGCCCGCTCCCACAGGGGATCTGTGGCAGGCGCTGATTATGTGGGCGATGCGTAACCAGTGTGGGAGCTGGCTTGCCTGCGAAAGCGGTGGTTCAGTTGAATATTTAGTAGCTGACACACCGCCCCGCACAATTTGCCTGCCTCAGGTCAGAGGTATTTGAGCCACGCCAGGTCCCGCCGCCGTGCTTTCAGGCCGGCGAACCAACGTACCGGCAAGTACAGGGCAATCGGCAACAGCAGCGCTGCCAACCACACCGCACCGATACCGTCGAAGCCAAAGTAATTGCCATGGTTGAGGCCAAACAGCGCAACGCAGGCCACATAGAGGATTTTCAGTACATAAAGGTGCAACAGATAAAAGAACATCGGCGCCGCGCCGAACACCGCCAGCACGCCGATCCAGCGCTTATGCCCCGCGCGTTCAAACGCCAGCAGCAACAGCAAGCCAATCCCCAGGGTCAACGCCAGAAACAACAGCGAAGGCGGATACTTGGTGATGTTGAAAAAGCTCATCAGCGTCAGCACGCTGCTGTCATACACCTGCCAAGGCTGCTCGCCATAGCCGTTGAGCGCGCGCAGCAACCCAAAGCCCACCAACGCGCCCACCCCCGCGACCCGTAAATAACGCTGGCGCACAGCCGGCAGCGTGGCATCGGCAAACCATGGTCCGAGGCCGTAACCCAGGGCAATCACACCGATCCATGGCAGCACCGGGTAGGTGGTGCGCAGGCGCAGGTTTTCAGAGACTTCAATCCAGTTGCGTTCATGCAAGATCGTCCACGGCACATGCAACATCGAGCCCGCTGCAACGTGCAACCCATCGAGCAGGTTGTGCCCGGCGATAATCACCAGCGCCAAGCCGATCAGCCAGGCACGCGGTAGCCAAACCAAAGCGGCGAGGGCGATCATGCTGATGCCGATGGCCCAGATCACTTGCATGTAGATCACGCTGGGTGGCAGTTGGAAGGTCCACGCGAAGTTGACCAGGGTGAATTCCAGCACCACCAGGAACAGCCCGCGCTTGAACAAGAATGCCGACACGTCGCGACGACCCTGATATTTCTGGCCGT
Organism: Pseudomonas sp. BTN1; assembly: GCF_001907715.1. Taxonomy (NCBI): domain Bacteria; kingdom Pseudomonadati; phylum Pseudomonadota; class Gammaproteobacteria; order Pseudomonadales; family Pseudomonadaceae; genus Pseudomonas; species Pseudomonas sp. BTN1. The sequence continues at coordinate 144,052 of NZ_MPBM01000034.1, forward strand.
ACAGCCAAGCCGACAATCCGGTGAGCAGCACAAACACCGGCGCGCACAAGTGGGCCAGGGTGCGGCTGAAAAACAACGCAGGCTCGGTGCTGTCTATGCTCATGGGGTCGCTGACCTGGCGGTGCAGCAAGAAGGTTTCACGCACGTGGTCCAGCAACATAAACAGGATCACCAGGCCGCGCAGGGCGTCGATGGACAGCAGGCGTTTGCGTAAAGTCATAGCGTCAGTCATAAGTTAAGGATCACACGCAGGCAAAATATTGACGTTATTCTATAACATTAAGCGAGGCGCTGATGACAAGCATGACCCCACACTCGGCCGAAGCCGTAATCGCGTTCTGGAAACAGGCGGGGCCCAAGCGTTGGTTCGCCAAGGACGACGAGTTCGATGCGACCTTTCGCGACAGCTTCCACGCCACTCATATGCAGGCGGCGCGGCGTGAACTCGAAGACTGGTTGACCACGGCGGATGGCGCGCTGGCGTTACTGATCCTGCTGGACCAGTACCCGCGCAACGCCTTTCGCGGCACGGCGCATATGTTCGCCACCGACCCGCTGGCGCGGTTGTATGCGCGAAAGATGGTGGACGCAGGATTGGATCAACAGGTTGAACCTCTGTTGCGTGCGTTCTGCTATTTGCCTTTTGAACATTCGGAAGACCCCCAGGACCAGCAACGCTCCCTGGCCCTGAACCAGCAGTTGGATGCCAGCACCTACCACTGGGCCAAGGAGCATGCCGACATCATCGAGCGGTTCGGGCGGTTTCCCCATCGTAATGGGGTGTTGGGCAGGACGAGCACCGACGAAGAACGCGCCTTCCTCAAGGCCGGTGGCTTCGCCGGTTAGGCGTGCTCTGGCGCCAGGCTTCGCTGGGCGCCAACACGGCGAAACCGCCGCACACCCTTGAGGTCAATCGCCCATCGCAACGCTTCAGTGGCCGAAGGACGCGGGCCCTGGTTGATCGCCTGTTCATCCTTGCCCAGTGCGCTGAGGTAACCCTGCGTACCGCCGCGTTCGCTCCAATAGTGAGTGTGGCTCAACCAGGATTTGGCCAGCCAGCCTTTGCCATTGCCCACGGTCACCGGCAAGTCCAGCACGCCGCCGCCCATCACGGGCTTGACCGGGCCGCCGACGATATCGCCGAACAGGCCGAAGGGGGCAGGGAAGTACAGGTTGGTCCAGCGCGTGACGGCAAAGGCTGCGGCGTGGTGCAGGTAGTGCGGGGTGAAGGGCTTTTGGCCGAGCATCAGCGGTTGGCGGGCGTTGTAGCCGTAGCCTTGGGTGTCTTCGGTGGGCGGGCAGGCCGGGGCTTCGCGGCGTTCCATACGCTGCTGGAAGTCACTGACGCTGCGGCCCAGCAACAGGCTGGCGTGGGCCATTGGGCTGCCGACCGTGACCAGGTCGGTGATGCGCCAGGGGTTGCCCAGGCCGCGCTGTTCGGCAAAAGCTTCGGTCTGTTGCTGACGAAAATTCAACAGGCTGCTCAGGCTGCCGTCCAGCAAGGCGCCGGCGGCGGGCAGGGCATCCTTGACCACCGGTTGCAGCGGTTCGCGGTTGGCATAACGGGCCGCCAGCTCACGGTTGCTGGGGGTCAGTTGGGTCAGTTGGTCGTGGTATTCATGCCAGAGGTAGCCGACGATGTCATAGGCAATCACGCTGCCCAGGCTGTGACCCACGACGATGATGCGCTCGTAGTCGCCCTGGTTGTGCAGGGCACGCAGCAGGTCTACACCGTCGGCACGGATCTGCTCGCGCACCCTCACGTTCTGCGGGTTGGGGCTGAGGTAGCGTGCGGCGTCTCCCAGGTACGCCAGCGCCGAATAGCGCAGCCCCAGTCCCATGGCCACGAGCAGCAGGGGGATCAGCGCGAAGGGGTTGTCGCTGGGGGGCAATTGGCCCCAGGCCGTGGCCAATGTACCGCTGGCAACCAGCAGCAATAACACCAGCACCGTCCAGCGCGTGCTGCGCCAGATCGGCACGATGGCCTCGGGAATGTCGCGACGCGGGCGCTTGAAGATGTCCCACAGCCAGCCCAGCAGATGGCCGAACTTGGTGCCCTGCATCTTGTGGGCCCAGTAGTACTCATAGAAATCCGTCGAGGTACGGCCCGAGGCCTTCAGTACGCGCAGGTCGAAGTTGCGCGATAGCCGATCCGGCTTGCTCCAGTACAGAGGTTTGCCATCGGGGGTGTCCGTGGGGATCATCGCTTCGACAAAGCCGCGCAAGGTGTCCATTGGGCGCTGCTCGCCGATGCCGTGGATAACCACAACTGCTTGTTTCATGTGCTGTTCCTTCCTTGAAAATCAGCGGTAGCCATAATATTGCCACTAGCCGCGCTATTCCCGCCAGGAATGCCCCCATAAAAACCCTGCATTGTCTTTATCGGCCGGCATCTCGTAGCGTGACGCCTCACCCCAGGAGATTGCCCATGAGCCAAGGCCCGCTGCACCTCTACGTTGATTCGCTGTTTACAAGCCCCTATGCCATGTCGGTGTTTGTCGCCTTGCGCGAAAAAGGCCTGGCGTTCGAGACCCTCACCCTGGACCTCGATGCCGGGCAAACCCAGGCGGCAGATTACGCCCAACGCTCCCTGACCCAGCGAGTGCCGACCTTGGTAGACGGTGATTTTGCATTGTCTGAGTCTTCGGCCATCACCGAGTACCTGGACCAGGCCTACCCCGAAACCCGCGTGTACCCGGCGGATGTGCAACAGCGGGCGAGGGCGCGACAGGTTCAAGCGTGGTTGCGCAGCGACTTGCTGCCGATTCGCCAGGAGCGCTCGACCCTGGTGGTGTTCTGCGGGCAGAAGAGGCCGCCGTTGTCAGCAGAGGCTCAAGCCGCCGCGACCAAGTTGATCAGCGCGGCGCAAGCCTTGCTGGCGGATAACCGCGAGTACCTGTGCGGCCAGTGGTCGATTGCCGATGTGGACCTGGCGGTGATGCTCAATCGCCTGATCCTCAACGGTGACGCCATGCCAGCGCAGCTGGTGGCCTACGCGCAACGCCAGTGGCAGCGGCCGTCAGTGCGCGAGTGGGTCGAGCTGCGACGGCCCGCGCTCTAGCTCTGCCTGCTGGGCAACACGCCGGTCGAGGTCTTCCCAGTCGGCCATGCCCAGCACGCGCATGGTGTTCAAGCCGCGCAAGTATCCGCGCAGTTGCTCGGCGCTGGCGCCGCTTTTCGCGGCGTCGGCATGTGAGTTCAGCAACACGGTTTCGTACTCAACCAGGTAGTCGGCGACTCGCTCGCGAAACTCTGGCAGTACCGCCTCGCGGATACGATCGAAGATTTTCTGGTAGGGCTTCATGGCGGGGTCCTTATAGATTTTATGGGCGGCCTGACACTATCGGTTCAAATGATAGTCACCATCAAGGATCACAAGTTCTGTTTTTTCGCCAAACGCGCAGAATCTGCACATCGAGACGCAGCCAAGGAAAATGCGCGATGAGGACGATTATCCAGTTGGCTTTGATGGCCCTGATGCTGGGCACCGCGGTCATGACCACCCCGGCGATGGCCGATGAAGTGCGTACAGGCCATTTGCTGCCACTGGTGGGTAGCGTAGACTCCCTGCAGCGTGCCCAGTCGGTGGGGGTATTGTTCAGTGAAAACACCCGCGACAACCTCAGCTACCTTGAACGCTACCACGCCATGGCGCAGAACGGCGCCAAGGATGCCCTGGATGGGCGGATTCGCGAGGCGTTCGTCAACAGCTCCGACCCGGAACTGGCGATCGACTGGTTGATGCACTCGTTGCAGGGCACTTTTCTCTCGGTGACGGTCTATAGCAGCCTGGATGAGTTGGTGCAGGCGCACCCGGATGTGGTGGTGGTGCTCGATACCCATAACCAATTGCTCACCCAGCGTAATGACCGGGTCGAAGCACGCTTTGTCGCACGCTTCTACGACGCGAACCTGCAATTTATCGCCAAGGCCGAAGGCTCGGTGGATAAGCACGTGCCGTCAGTGTGGGTACACGACAAGGCGGCGCCGGAGATTGCTGCACTGATCGAGCAACAACGCGATGTACAGCAAGATGCCCTGAAGCAGTTCGATGCGTCGCTCAAGGCCCTGGTTCGCGCAGGTTGATCCGCGATGGTTGTGAACCCTATTTGGTTATTTTCAGGAATGTTTATGCGCTCTTTCTTCGCCTCGGCCCTGGCTTGTGCTTCGTTGCTGCTGACCGGTTGTATCACGGCGCCCAACGCCCCATCGCTGACCCTGCAAACCAACAAGACCCCCGATGGCTATGTGCAATGCGTATTGCCCAAGCTGGAAAAGCACGGCATCACCTCGACCGTCACCCAGAACTCGCGCCACGCCAAGGTGCTGTTGACCAGCAAGATTGCCGCCGATGATGTGCTGGAGGCCTACAAGTCCCAGGACGGCACCAAAGTGTTCCTGTATGAGCGCAAGCCGTTGGCTTCGGCGATCAAGCCATCTAGGCTCGAGCAGGCCGCCCAGGATTGCAAATAAAGCCGGGCACAACGCAAATCCACCCTGTAGGAGCGAGCAAGCTCGCTCCTACAGGGTATTGGCGCCCATTTGGATCAGGGTTTGGCTTCGTTGCTGAAGCTATCGACAGTCTTGACCAATCCCTGCGCCGCCAACGCCACCAACTCACCGCCTTTCTCCACAGTAGCCAACGCCGGGTCCGAGCCCATGCGGCCGTCAGGGAAGCGCGCACGGAAGTCCAGGGCTTCACGGATCGGACCAGTGTTGGCGATTTGCGGTGAGTACTCGGCAGACTTGATCGCATCCGGATACGCCCACTGCGTCACGGCAATTTCCGATGGCGTGGCGTGGCTGCCATGCCCCACCGGGAATTGACGCTGGGCCAGGTCAGTGACGCCTTCCAGGTCCCACCAGTTCACCAGTTTCAGCGCAAACCCGGCCGGGCGGCGGGCGAAGCTGGCTTCGGCGTACAGCTCGGAGAACGCCGCTTCAATCGTGGCGATGTTGCCGCCGTGACCGTTCAGGAACAGGATCTTTTCGAAACCATGCCCGGCCAGCGAGCGCACCCAGTCGCCAATCGCGGCGATAAAGGTGGAAGGGCGCAGGGAGATGGTGCCGGGAAAGCCCAGGTGGTGTTGGGCCATGCCGATATTGAAGGTCGGGCCGACCAGGATGTCGGCGTGCTTCTGGGCGTGGTGGGCGATGATCTCCGGGCACATCCAGTCAGTGCCCAGCAGGCCGGTGGGGCCATGTTGCTCGTTGGAACCGATGGGAATCACCACCGTGCGGCTGCGTTCCAGGAACTGCCCGATTTCGATCCAGGTGGAGGTGTGTAGAAGCATGCGACGTTCTCTTTTATCAGTGGGGACAGGCTATCCGCCACGGATTGTACGACTACTCGCCACCTGTTGGGGTTTGCAATTGAGGTAGGTCGATGACTTCAGCCAGCGCTGGTCGGGGTACCACGAAAACATGAACTGCCCGTCCTTGAGCTTGTCCACCACTTGGCGGGCGACTTGCGGACGCACGGCCGGGCAACCCTGGCTGCGGCCGATACGGCCTTCGCGCTTGCTCCACAATGGGCTGACGTAGTCGGCAGCATGAATCACGATGGCGCGGTCGCGGGCCTGGTCATTGAAGCCGGGTTCCAGACCGTCCATGCGTAGCGAGTAGCCATGGGCGCCCAGGTAGCTTTCCTGGGTGCGGAACAAGCCCAGGCTCGACTGGTGGCTGCCCTCGAGATTGGAGAACTGGGTAGCGAAGTTTTCCCCGGACTTGGCACCGTGAGCCACCAGGTCGCGTAGAACCAAGGTCTTTTTGCGCAGGTCGAAGATCCATAGGCGACGGGCGGTCGAGGGCTGGGAGTAGTCAATAACCGCAAGGCGATCGGAACGCTCCTCGCCGTTATTGACCGCGCACTGCACGGCGCTCAGGGCGCTTTTCAGCACGGTGGGATTGAGTTCTGGAGCCGAGCGCGCCAGGCTGCTATACAGGGAAGGAGAGGTGCCATTGGCGGCGAGCGCAACATTGCTCAATAAAGCCAGGCACCCAGTGATCAAGCCCAGGCTGGTTAGCCTGAGCAGGCGTATAAAAGTCAGCATCTACAGTCGAGTCCCCGCTGTGGAGTGGAGCTAAGTCAATTGTTCAAAAAACACGCATGTTACTTGAGCATTTGCCTGCTCGTTGCACCATTGGTCGCTACAGCCGAAACGCTGCCGGTGGAGCCATTGCCCGTCACCACCCCTGCGCCGGTCGCGCTGGCGCCATTGCAACAGGCGTTAGCGCAGTTGACCAGTGTCTGCCCGCACCTTGCGCCGCGTATCGATGCCGCCGCGCTGGCGCGCCTACAAGCCTTTTACCAGCAGCAGGGCGATGCCCCGCTATGGTCGGCTGACGAACGTCGGCATGCCTTGCACAGCCAGTTGCTGATGCTTGCCGACGATGGCCTGGACCCCACCCACTATAGCTTGCCCGCGGCGGATGCCACGGCCAACGTGCTGTGCAGCGATATCGCCAACAGCCAGCAGTACCTGCAAGCCCTGCAGGATTTGCATTACGGGCGCCTGCAGCAATCGCGCTTTGAGCCCCTCTGGCACTCCCAGCCACCCAGTGGCGATCCGAATACCCAAGTACTGGCGTTCGCCGCCACCGGCCTGCAAGACATGGCCCAAGCCTTCGATCATGCGCGGCCCAGCGCCGATTTGTACCGCAGCCTGCGCAATGCCTATGCCGGCGTGCGCCAGCAGCCGCTGCCCCATTGGGACCCGGTCGCCGAGGGCGCGTTGCTGCGCCCGGGCATGAACGACGCCCGGGTGCCGGAGTTGGCGCGGCGCCTGCACAGCGGTGGCTACCTGGCCCAGTTGCCCAGCGGCAACGGCAAGCAATACCAGGGCGAATTGGTCAAGGCGGTGAAAGCCTTCCAGCTCAGCCACTCGTTGCAGGCCGACGGCGTGGTCGGCGCCGGCACCGTGGCTGAACTCAATATCAGCCCGGCGATGCGTCGTGAACAACTGCGCATCAACCTGGAGCGCTTCCGCTGGCTGGCCCAGGACCTGGAGCCTGAAGGCGTCGTGGTCAATGTGGCCGCCGCGCAACTGAGCGTGTACCAGAGCGGCATCCCGGTGTGGCAAACCCGCCTGCAAGTAGGCCGGGCCGAACGCCAGACGCCATTGCTCAAGTCGCGCATCACCCGGCTGACCCTCAACCCCACCTGGACCATCCCGCCCACCATCATGCGCGAGGACAAGCTGCCCGCCATCCGTCTCAACCCTGAATACCTGCGTCAGCAAAACCTGCAAGTGCTCGACGCCGAAGGTCACCCCTTGACGCCCGACCAGGTCGACTGGGCACGCCCCGGCAATATCCTGCTGCGCCAGCAGGCCGGCCCGCGTAACCCGCTGGGCAAGATTGTGATGCGCTTTCCCAATCCGTATTCGGTGTACCTGCATGACACCCCCAGCCAGCCCTTGTTCACCAAGGGCCCACGGGCGTTCAGTTCGGGATGCGTGCGGGTCGAGCAACCGTTGTTATTGCGCGACCTGCTGGTAACGCCCGCCGAACGCACCCGCACCGATGAGCTGCTGGCGACCGGCGAAACCCATGAATTCAGGCTGGCCACGCCGGTACCGGTGCTGTTGGGGTATTGGACGGTAGAAGTGGATCGTCAGGGCGAGTTGGTGTACGCGCCGGATATTTATGCGCGTGACCCGGTGTTGATCAAGGCCATGGGCAGCGTGCTCTAGGGCGCGCTTATTCCGGCATCAGTTGCTGGCGGCATTCCAGCACCAGGCGGGCGCCGCCCAACTCACTGGTGCCGACCTCCAGCTTGAACCCATGCAAGTTGATGATCGCCGCCACAATCGACAGGCCCAGCCCAAAGCCGCCTTGCTGATCACTCTCATCGACCCGATAGAAACGCTGGAACACCGACGCGCGCTCGGCAGCCGGAATGCCTGGCCCGGAGTCGAGCACTTCGATGCGCGTACTGCCCAGGTCGTTGACTGCTCGCAGGATCACCTTGCCCTTGGGCGGGGTGAACTTGATCGAGTTACTCAGCAGGTTGGCCAGGGCTTCGAATAGCAGCGCACGGTCACCGGTAATCCACGGCAGTGAATCAGGCGCTTGTAACACCAGCTCCAGTTCGCCTTCTTCGGCCAGGGGCAGATAGAAGTCATGCAGCTCGCGCAGCAACGGCAGCGGGTCCAGCACCAGGAAGCCCGAGCGGCGCTGGTGGTCTTCCAGTTCCGAGATGCGCAGCAGCCCGCGAAAACGTGCCATCAGCGTATCGGTCTCGGCGATGGCGTCATCGAGCTTTACCGCGTGGGCCGAGTCTTCCTCGGCTTGTTGCTTGATGCGGTAAAGCTGGGCGCGCAAGCGGGTGAGCGGGGTGCGCAGGTCGTGGGCGATGTTGTCGCACACGCCCTTGACCTCGTTCATCAGTTTTTCGATGCGGTCGAGCATGGCATTGACGATGGCGGCAAGCATGTCCAGCTCGTCGCGCCGGTTGGACAGCGGCAACCGGTGCGTGAGGTCGCCGGCGACAATGGCCTCGGCGCTGGCCTGGATCCCGCGAATACGCCGCAGCGGGCGACGGCGCAGCAGGTGCCAGCCGGCAGCGCCGGGGATGATGGTCAAGGACAGCGCCCACAGTAGGGCGTGCCAGATAATCCGCGTTACCCCGAACAACGAGCCGTTGGCGCGCACCAACACCAGCCAGCGGCCGTCTTCGGTGTGGGTGGCCACGGCGTCGCAGCTGTCCTTGGGCAGCTTGGGATCATCGGATTGCACGCAATTGGTCAGGGCGTAGATCTTGCCATCCAGCGGCAGGTCGGGTGGCACGGCACGGATCGGCCCGCTCAAGGGACGAAATTGCTCATCGAACAGGCCGTAGGCGTCCACGCCCTTCATGTCGAAGGTCATGCTGGTGGTCAGCGCTTCCACCAGTTCTTCGCCGTCGAAACGCTGGAAAAGATGCTGGCGCTGCAACAGGGAATGGCGCGACAAGTCGCTGAGGTAGCCTGAGACCTCGTAGTACAGCACCCCCATGAGGATGCAACTCCACGCCACGAATAACGAACTGTACAGCGCCAGCAAACGGCTGCTGGAAGAGCGCCAGCCTTTAGAGGGGTTCAGCAATGACATATCCCGAGCCTCGTACCGTGCGGATCAGCGGCGTGAGGCCCGGTGGGTCGATTTTCTTGCGCAGACGGCCGATGTGCACGTCGATCAGGTTGGTGCCGGGGTCGAAGTGATAGCCCCAGACTTCCTCGAAAATCATCATCCGCGACAGGATCTGCCCGGTGTTGCGCATCAGGAATTCAAGCAGTTTGTATTCAGTGGGCAGCAGGGTCAGCGGTTGATCGGCGCGGCTGGCTTCGCGGCTGATCAGGTTCAGTTCCAGGTCGGCCACGCGCAGGGCGGTTTCGAATTCCTGGACCGTGCTTTTACGCCGCAGCAGCACTTCGACACGGGCGGCCATTTCATCCGAGGCGAACGGCTTGGTCAGGTAATCGTCGCCGCCGGCACGCAGGCCGCGCACGCGCTCGTCGACATCGGAGAGGGCGCTGATCATCAGGATCGGCGTAGACACCCCAATAGTGCGTAACGTGGTGACGATGGCCAGGCCATCCAGTTCGGGCAGCATGCGGTCAAGGGTGATCAGGTCGTAATCACCACTCACGGCACGGACCAGGCCCTCGCGGCCGTTGTCCACCCAATCTACGTCCAGTCCATGGCTACTCAGCTCGGCGACAATCTCGCGGGCCGTTACGGCGTCATCCTCGATGGTCAAAATGCGGGTCATAGGATTACCTGGTGAGCGTTCACACTAGAAGTGGCGACATTTTGCCAAGAAGTTGCTGAATGTTTCCTAAATAAAACTTCATCTTCTTCAAGCCGACATCACACTGTCGGAGCTGGCTTGCCTGCGATGGCGGCTTACCTGCTGGCATATTCGTTGGCTGCCATGCCGCTATCGCAGGCAAGCCAGCTCCCACAGGGGAGTGCATTACGCCCGCCTAATATCGCCGTTTATTGCAACCTGCATGATCTGGCTAAGTTCAATTTAAATAAATCATTGAAATTAAAGGAATTTAATTTCAATCGCAGCTGGCACGCTGCCTGCACTGTCCGTTTTGAGACTTGTAACATCATTTTTCGTGCCTGGAGCAAAACAACAATGATCACATCCTCATCCACGCTGCAAGAGTCAAGCACGCTCTCCGGGGTTTCCTGGGGGGCGATTTTCGCCGGTGCCGCTGCGGCGGCTGCATTGTCATTGATCTTGGTATTGCTGGGCTTCGGCCTGGGCTTTTCGGCGGTGTCGCCTTGGGCTGACAGCGGTATCAGCGCCAAGGGCCTTGGCATTTCCACAATTGTCTGGCTGGCGTTCACCCAGATCGTTGCGTCGGGCCTGGGCGGTTACATCGCCGGTCGGTTACGGGTGAAGTGGGCCAATATGCACGGCGACGAGGTGTACTTTCGCGACACCGCCCATGGCTTCCTGGCGTGGGCAGTGGCCACATTGATCACGGCGATGCTGGTGGTCGGCTCGGTCAGCAGTGTGGTCAGCGGCGGCGTGAAAGCTGGCGCCAGCGTGGCATCGGGCGCCGCCAGCGGCCTCACCCAAGCTGCCGGCAGCGCGGCAAAAGGTGCCGACAGTGGTGACTTCGGTTATTACGTCGACAGCCTGTTCCGCGATGATCGCCCAGCGGCGGTCAGCGATGATGCAGCCCACGCCGTGGTCGGTCGTATCCTGACGCGTACGTTGAGCAACGACGGCCAACTGGCAGCGGAAGATCGCGCCTACCTGGCCCAACTGATCAGCCAGCGCACCAACCTGAGCCAGGCCGATGCCGAAGCCCGTATCGACAAGGTGTATGGCGATGCGCGCAAAGCCGTTGAAGACGCCAAGCTCAAAGCCAAACAAGCCGCTGACACCGCTGCGAAAGTAGCGGCCTACACCTCGCTGTGGACCTTCGTGGCCTTGCTCATCGGTGCGTTCTTCGCCAGCTTTGCCGCCACCTTCGGCGGTCGCCGCCGGGATGCCGTGGTGTACGTCGAAACCGAAAACTACGTTCGTTAATTCAAGGAGAACATGATGCGCTCATTACTGCTGTGGTTCCTCGGCGTGCCGATTCCGGTGATCATCCTGATCGCGATTTTCATGCACTAATTGTAGGAGCGAGCTTGCTCGCGAAGAACTGCTAGGCGCCGCGCTCATTCAAAATGGCCGCGGCGTTCTTGCGTTTTTCGCGAGCAAGCTCGCTCCTACAGGGGCAGGGGTAGGGCAGGCCCCGTCAGTCGTCGAACCCAACCTGCTCATGAATCTCATCCACCTTCAATTCCAACCGATACGCCACCGCAATGAACAACGCCTGGCACAGGCACAGCGTGGCGCTCAGCGAGCGGAAAGCAAACGAGGAGCCTTCATTGACCAACAGCACCGCATTCGCGCGCTTGGCCAGGGGCGACAGGTTGCTGTCGGTGATGATCAGGGTCTTGGCCTGGTGATGCTGCGCGATGCGCAGGCAGTGCTGGGTCTCTTTGCCGTAGGGCGTGAAGCTGATGGCTATCACCAGGTCATTGGCGCGCACGCTGCGCATCTGCTCGCGATAACTGCCGCCTAGCCCCGAGATCAGGTGGATGCGCTTGTTTGTGTGCTGCAGGTTGTAGACCAGGTAGTCGGCCACCGCAAAGGAGCGGCGCACGCCGACCACGTAGATGTTGTCGGCATTGACCACCAGGTCCACGGCTTTCTCGAAGGCCGTGTCGTCCAGCTCCAGCCCCAAGCGTTCGATGCCCGAGAGGGTGGCGTTGACGCACTCGCGCGCCAGGTCGCCGCCGCTGGCCTTCTGGGACTTGTTGGCGATCATGCTGCGGATGCGCTGTTGGTAGTTCTGTACCGGCGTGGTCTTGTGGGTATACGCCTCACGAAACAGCGCCTGCATCTCACTGAACCCACTAAAGCCGAAACGCTGGGAGAACCGCACGATGGCCGAGGGGTGCACTTCGCATTCCCGGGCGATGTCGCTGATGCGGTCGACCATGATCCGGTCGCTCTGCTGGCTCATGTAGCTGGCGATACGCTTGAGCTGGCGCGGCAGGCTCTCGTATTCGTCGGTGATCAGCTGCAACAGGCGTTCGGCATTGATCGGAGGGCTGGCGACAGTTTCTTCCAGGGTGGTCTCGGGATCGGTGCGGGACATGGGCAATCCTTCTGGCGTGTTCGTCTGATGCGCTGATAGGTGGCGCAAGTCTACAGGGTAGGCGCAAAAAAATACCCCGGGATCACGGCCCGCGTGGCCTGCTGAAACGATGCATGGGCGCTGGCGTGCCGCTATCCTGAGGTATTGGAAAAAATATTCCACTAAAAATAATTATGGAATAAATATTGATTGCTGCCACCGGACGTTCTAGTCTGCTCCCACCAAGAGCGTTTGCCGTCGCCACGGCGGCACAGCGCAGGCTGATAAAAATAACAGGAGCCAGCATGGGCCAGACTCGTTTTGCCAGTGGGCGTCAATTGGATCTGATTTGCCTCGGGCGCCTGGGCGTCGATCTCTATGCGCAGCAAGTCGGTGCGCGGCTTGAGGATGTGTCCAGCTTCGCCAAGTATCTGGGCGGATCTTCCGCCAACATCGCTTTCGGCACGGCCAGGCTGGGGCTTAAGTCGGCGATGCTGAGCCGGGTCGGCGATGACCACATGGGCCGTTTTCTGGTGGAATCCCTGGCCCGCGAAGGCTGTGATGTCAGTGGCATCAAGGTCGACCCTGAGCGCCTCACCGCCCTGGTGCTGCTGGGCCTCAAGGACCGCGAAACCTTCCCCCTGGTGTTCTACCGCGAAAACTGCGCCGACATGGCCCTGCGCGCCGAAGACATCAGCGAAGCCTTTATCGCCTCCAGCAAAGCGTTGTTGATCACCGGTACGCATTTCTCCACCGACGGCGTGTACAAGGCCAGCCTCCAGGCCCTGGATTACGCGGCCAGGCACAACGTCAAGCGCGTGCTGGACATCGACTACCGCCCCGTGTTGTGGGGCCTGGCCGGCAAGGCCGATGGCGAAACCCGTTTCGTCGCCGACCAGAATGTCAGCCAGCATGTGCAGAAGATCCTGCCGCGTTTCGACCTGATCGTCGGCACCGAAGAGGAATTCCTGATTGCCGGCGGCAGTGAAGACCTGCTCTCGGCCCTGCGCACCGTGCGGGAACTGACCCCGGCCACCCTGGTGGTCAAGCTCGGCCCCCAGGGCTGCACGGTGATCCACGGCGCAATCCCGGCGCGCCTGGAAGACGGGGCCATCTATCCTGGCGTGCGGGTTGAAGTGCTCAACGTGCTGGGCGCAGGCGATGCTTTTATGTCGGGCTTTCTCAGTGGCTGGATCAATGACGCCAGCGATGAGCGTTGCAGCCAGTTGGCCAATGCCTGTGGCGGCCTGGTGGTATCGCGCCACGCCTGTGCGCCAGCGATGCCGACCCCCGCCGAACTCGATTACCTGTTCAACAGCCCCGTGCCCATCACCCGGCCGGACCAGGACGTGACCCTGCAACGCCTGCACCGTGTCACGGTGCCGCGCAAGGCCTGGAAGCAACTGTTCGTCTTTGCCTTCGACCACCGCTGGCAATTGGTGGAGCTGGCGCAAAAAGGCGGCCAGGCCCCTGAGCGTATCAGCGACATCAAGCAGTTGTTTATCCAGGCCATCGAACGCGTGCAGCGCAAACTCAGCGAGCAGGGCGTCGAGGCGGATGTGGGCCTGCTAGCCGACCAACGCTTTGGCCAGGATGCACTCAACGCCGCCAGCGGTCGCGGCTGGTGGATCGCTCGCCCGGTGGAAGTGCAGAACTCGCGGCCCCTGGCGTTCGAGCACGGGCGTTCGATCGGCAGCAACCTGATTGCCTGGCCCCAGGAACACATCATCAAGTGCCTGGTGCAGTTTCACCCCGATGACGAGCCGATGCTGCGCCTGGAACAGGAAGCGCAACTCAAGGCGGTGTACGAGGCGTCGCTGGTCAGTGGTCACGAACTGCTGCTGGAAGTCATCCCACCCAAGGATCACCCGTCCACCTACCCGGACGTGCTCTACCGCAGCCTCAAACGCCTGTACAACCTTGGCATTTACCCGGCCTGGTGGAAGATCGAAACCCAATCGGCCGAAGACTGGAAAAAGCTCGACGAACTGATCCAGGAACGCGACCCCTACTGCCGTGGCGTGGTGTTGCTGGGCCTGAATGCTTCCCCCGAGTTTCTCGCCGATGGCTTCAAGCAAGCCAGCCAGAGCAGCACCTGCCGTGGGTTTGCCGTGGGCCGCACGATCTTCCACGAGCCGAGCCGGGCGTGGATGGCGGGGGAGATTGATGATGAAACGCTGATCCAGCAGGTGCAGGCGACCTTCGAACAGCTCATCAATGCCTGGCTCAGCGCCCGACAGTAAATACGATCAAATGTGGGAGCTGGCTTGCCTGCGATAGCAATCTATCCGTTGCAAATGTACTGCCTGACACACCGCTATCGCAGGCAAGCCAGCTCCCACACAAAGCAGATCCCAGTGAATTCTGAAGATAAAAACAAAAGGTGCAGCCATGCCCGCAATCCGAATTGGCATCAACCCGATCTCCTGGAGCAACGACGACCTCCCGGCCCTCGGCGGTGAGACCCCGCTGAGCACGGCCCTGAGCGAAGGCAAGGACATCGGCTACGAAGGTTTTGAACTCAACGGCAAATTCCCCAAGGATGCCAAGGGCGTCGCTGACGTGCTGCGTCCTTATGACCTGGCGCTGGTGTCCGGTTGGTACTCCAGCCGTCTGGCCCACCGTTCGGTGGCTGAAGAAATCGAGGCGATTGCCGCCCATGTCGAACTACTCAAACACAACGGCGCCTCGGTACTGGTATACGGCGAAGTGGCTGACTCGATCCAGGGCTCGCGCATCCGCCTGATCGAGCGCCCGCGTTTTCACAGTGAACAGGCCTGGCAGGCTTACGCCGACAAGCTTACCGAGCTGGCGCGTTTCACCCTGTCCCAGGGCGTGCGCCTGGCCTATCACCACCATATGGGCGCGTACGTCGAATCCCCCGAGGACATCGACCAGTTGATGAAACGCACGGGCCCGGAAGTCGGCTTGCTGTTCGATTCGGGCCACTGCTACATGGGCGGCGGCGAACCCATCGAGGTGCTGCGCAAGCATATCGACCGCGTCTGCCATGTGCATTTCAAGGATGTACGCAAACCCGTGGTGCAACTGGCGCGTAACCAGATGTGGAGCTTCCCGGACTGCATCGTCAACGGCACTTTTACCGTGCCCGGCGATGGTGATATCGACTTCGCACCGTTGCTGGATGTGTTGCTCGCGGCGAACTACAAGGGCTGGCTGGTGGTGGAAGCCGAGCAGGACCCGGCCGTGGCGCCCAGCTATATCTATGCCAAGAAGGGTTACGACACCCTGCGTGCGCTTCTCAACCAGAGGACTTGAGTGATGAGCTTGTTGGTCAAAAGCAGCAAACGCGGGCAAACCATGGTTGCCCTGGAGGCGAGTCGCCTGGAGTACGTAGGCTTTGCCGCCTACCGCCTGAGCCTGGGTGAAACCCTGCCGGTCAGTGCGGGCGATCAGGAACTGTGCCTGGTGCTGCTCAGCGGTCGGGTGAATATTGAAGGCGAAGGCTTCAATTGGCAGAACCTGGGGGATCGCCAGTCGGTGTTCGAAGACAAGTCACCGTTCGCCGCCTATTTGCCGCCGGGCACTGACGCCCGAGTCACGGCCCTGAGCGACGTGCAGATTGCCGTCTGCGCAGCGCCGGGTGCTACGGGTTTTGCCCCGCGCTTGATCCGCCCCGAGCAGTGCAAGCGCAGTGTGCGCGGCAAAGGCGCCAATACCCGTTACGTGTGCGATATCCTGCCTGACAGCGAGCCGGCCCATTCGCTGCTGGTGGTGGAAGTGCGCACGCCGTCCGGGCATTCCTCCAGCTACCCGCCGCACAAGCACGACACTGACGACCTGCCGCACCAGAGCTTTCTGGAAGAGACCTACTACCACCAGGTCAACCCGCCCCAGGGCTTCGTGTTCCAGCGTGTGTACACGGATGATCGCAGCATCGACCAGGCCATGGCCGTGGAAAACAGCGACCTGGTGGTGGTGCCCAAGGGGTATCACCCGGTCAGCGTGCCTTACGGCTACGAGTCTTATTACCTCAACGTCATGGCCGGCCCCAAGCGCGCCTGGCATTTCCATAACGACCCGCAGCACAGCTGGCTGCTGGACCTTTAAACGGTTTTGGACGGAGAACAACAACAATGAAGTCGCCGCTACGTTTTGCCCTTAACCGTATGGTCGCGCCTGATTTGCCCCTGGCGGATTTTATCCAGTTGGCCAAAGCCCTTCAGTGCGATGCCATCGAGATCCGCAACGACCTCAAGAACCGCGAGATCGAATACGGCATGTCCGCCACCCGCGTGCGTGAGTTGTGCGCCGCGCAGGGCATCAAGGTGTTGTCGATCAACGCGCTGTACCCCTTTGATGTGTGGAACGACGAACGCCGTGCCCAGGCAATCGAACTGGCCACCTATGCCCGTGAGTGCGGGGCCCAGGGCCTGGTGATGTGCCCGTTCAATCAGCCTGGTGATACGCGCAACGACGCGCAGCGCGCCGCCGGTTTGCGCACGGCGTTGAGCGAGCTGGCGTTGATCCTGCGCGAGTACGGGATTCTGGGTTTCATCGAGCCTCTGGGCTTCACCGTATCCGCCCTGCGCCGCAAGCGCGTGGCAGTGGATGCCATCAAGGCCATCGGTGGCCTGGATGTGTTTCGTGTGGTGCACGACACCTTTCACCATCACCTGGCCGGCGAGCATGAGTTCTTCCCGGAGCTGACCGGGCTGGTGCATATCTCCGGGGTGGAAGACCGCGAGGCGCCGCTCGACTCGATCCGCGACGGCCACCGCGTGCTGGTGGGCGAGGACGATATCCTCGGGAATGCGGCGCAGATCGACACCTTGCTCAGCACTGGCTACAGCGGCTATTTGTCGTTTGAGCCGTTTGCCGAAAGCGTGCATGGGTTGGCGGATATCCGGCAGGCATTGGGCAGCAGCATGGCGTATTTGCAAAAGCCCTTGCCATAACGCGATCAAAAATATGGGAGCTGGCTTGCCTGCGATAGCGGTGTGTCAGGCAATACATGTGCAACTGATAGACCGCTATCGCAGGCAAGCCAGCTCCCACAGTGGATCGGTGTTGAACACTTCAATTGCAGTCACACAAGGTGCAAGTGATGACCACAACAAGATTGACCATGGCCCAGGCCCTGGTGAAGTTTCTGGATAATCAATACATCGAGGTCGATGGCGTACAGAGTAAGTTCGTCGCCGGGGTATTCACTATTTTCGGGCATGGCAATGTGTTGGGCCTCGGCCAGGCTCTGGAGCAGGACAGCGGCGACTTGGTGGTGCACCAGGGCCGCAACGAACAAGGCATGGCCCATGCCGCCATCGGGTTTGCCAAGCAGCACCTGCGCCGCAAGATCTATGCATGCACGGCCTCGGTCGGGCCGGGCGCGGCCAATATGCTCACCGCCGCAGCCACCGCCACCGCTAACCGCATCCCGTTGCTGTTGCTGCCCGGTGATGTCTATGCCAGCCGCCAGCCCGACCCGGTGTTGCAGCAGATCGAGCAATTCCACGACCTGAGCATCAGTACCAACGACGCCTTCCGCTCCGTAAGCAAATACTGGGACCGCATCAACCGCCCGGAGCAACTGATGACCGCGGCGATCCATGCCATGCGCGTGCTGACCGACCCGGCTGAAACCGGCGCGGTGACCCTGGCCTTGCCCCAGGATGTACAAGCCGAAGCCTGGGACTACCCCGACTATTTCCTGCAAAAACGCGTGCACCGCATCGACCGACGCCCGGCCACCAGCGCCATGATCGGTGACGCGCTGGCTGCGTTTCGCGGCAAGCGCAAGCCGCTGATCATTTGCGGCGGCGGGGTCAAGTACTCCGGCGCCAACCAGGCACTGCAAGCCTTTGCCGAGCGTTTCGATATTCCTTTCGCGGAAACTCAGGCGGGCAAGAGCGTCGTGGTTTCCAGCCATCCGTTGAACGTCGGCGGCATCGGCGAAACCGGCTGCCTGGCGGCTAACCTGCTGGCGCCTGAGGCCGACCTGATTATTGGCATCGGCACTCGTTATACCGACTTCACCACCTCGTCAAAATCGCTGTTCAAGCACCCCGAGGTGAAGTTTCTCAACCTCAATATCAGCCCCTGCGATGCGTTGAAGCTGGACGGTGTGCAAGTGCTGGCCGATGCGAAAGTTGCGCTTGAAGCACTGGCCGATGCCCTGGACGATTACCGTTCGGGCTGGGGCGGACAGGTCGCTGACGCGAAGGCGCAACTCGACGCCGAAGTGGACCGCGTGCATCAGGTGCACTACCAGGGCGATGAGTTTGTCCCCGAAGTCGACGACCACCTGGACCGTGCCGTCCTGCGGGAATTCATCGAGCTGACCGGTTCGTGCCTGACCCAAAGCGCGGTGCTCGGCGTGCTCAATGCACGCCTGGCCGATGACGCAATCATCGTGGCTGCCGCCGGCAGCCTGCCCGGCGATTTGCAGCGTGCCTGGCGCAGCAAGGGCGTCAACACCTACCACGTCGAATATGGCTATTCATGCATGGGCTACGAGATCAACGCTGCCCTGGGCGTGAAGCTGGCCGAGCCAAGCAAGGAGGTGTACGCCCTGGTTGGCGATGGCTCCTACATGATGCTGCACTCGGAGCTGGCCACCTCGATCCAGGAGCGCCGCAAGATCAACGTGGTGCTGTTGGATAACATGGCGTTCGGTTGCATCAACAACCTGCAGATCGGCAACGGCATGGACAGCTTCGGTACGGAGTTCCGCTTTCGTAACCCCGAGAGCGGCAAGCTCGACGGCGGCCTAGTGCCGGTGGATTTCGCCATGAGTGCGGCGGCCTATGGCTGCAAGACCTACAAGGTCAGCACGGTAGAGCAGCTGGAAGCGGCCCTGGCCGATGCGCGCACGCAAACCGTCTCGACCCTGATCGATATCAAGGTGCTGCCCAAGACCATGATCCACGGCTACCTGTCGTGGTGGCGGGTGGGTGTGGCGCAGGTGTCCACCAGTGAACGCACGAATGCAGCGGCAAAAAAACTCAATGAACACCTGGCCAAGGCCCGGCAGTACTAACAACAAGAGGAGTGTTTGCATGTCTTTGAAGCTTGGAGTGATTGGTACGGGCGCCATTGGCCGGGACCATATTCGTCGTTGCAGCCAGACCCTGCTCAACAGCCAGGTGGTGGCGGTCACTGATATCAACCTTGATCAGGCTGCCCAGGTGGTGGCGGACTTGAAACTGGATGCCGAGGTGTATCCGGATGGTCAGATGCTGATCAGTTCGCCGGAGGTCGAAGCGATCCTCGTGACCTCGTGGGGCCCCAGCCACGAAGAGTTCGTACTGGCCGCCATCGCCGCCGGCAAACCGGTGTTCTGTGAGAAACCCCTGGCGGTGACGGCCGAGGGCTGCCGCAACATTGTCGAGGCCGAAGTGGCACACGGTAAGCGTCTGGTCCAGGTGGGCTTCATGCGCCCTTATGATCAAGGCTACCGCGCCCTCAAGGCGGTGATCGACAGCGGCCAGATTGGCGAGCCGTTAATGCTGCACTGCGCGCACCGTAACCCCACGGTGGGCGAGAACTACAACACCGGCATGGCGATCACCGATACCCTGATCCATGAGCTGGACGTGCTGCGTTGGCTGCTCAACGACGACTACGTGTCCGTGCAGGTGGTGTTCCCGCGCAAGACCAGCAAGGCGTTGGCGCACCTGCGCGACCCACAGATCGTGCTGCTGGAAACTGCCAAAGGCACGCGTATCGACGTGGAAGTGTTTGTGAACTGCCAATACGGCTACGACATCCAGTGTGAGGTGGTGGGGGAGAGCGGTATCGCCAAGTTGCCGGAGCCATCTCAGGTGCAACTGCGCAGCGACGCGAAGCTGTCCAACGCGATCCTGATGGATTGGAAGGATAGGTTTATCGGTGCCTATGACGTGGAGTTGCAGGCATTTATCGACAGCGTGCTGGCCGGGCAGGTCGGCGGGCCGTCGGCCTGGGATGGGTTTGCGGCGGCGGTGGCGGCAGATGCGTGTATTGAAGCCCAGGGCAGTGGGCAGATTGTGAAAGTCAGCCTGCCAGATCGCCCACACTTCTACGGCTAACTCACTGAAGAAATGTGGTTAACACTGTGGGAGCTGGCTTGCCTGCGATAGCGGTCTATCAGTGGCAGATTCAGTGCCTGACACACTGCTATCGCAGGCAAGCCAGCTCCCACAGTTGCTTGGGTTCCCAAATCAATTCTGGAGTTGAGCATGCGAATCGGACTAGTGGGCTATGGCCACGGTGGGCGCTTTTTTCATGCGCCGCTGATCGCCACCCTGCCTGGCGCCACCTTTGTCGGCGTGGTGACGCGTTCACCCGAACGTCGCCAGCAATTGAGTACTGATCTTCCAGGTGTCAAAGCCTTTGACTCCATCGGCCAGATCGTCGAAGCCGGCGTCGATGCCCTGGTGATTTCCACCACCCTCAAAGGTCGCCCGGCCTTGGTGCTGGAAGCCATCGAGCACGGGGTGGCGGTGGTCAGCGACAAGCCCTTTGCCGCCAACGCCGAACAAGCCCAGGCCCTGATTACCGCTGCCGAGCGTCAGGGCTCGTTGCTCAGTGTTTATCAGAATCGGCGCTGGGATTCGGATTACCTGACCCTGCGCAAACTGATCGACGCTGGCGCCTTGGGCACCATCACCCGCTTTGAATCCCGCGTGGAGCGCTACAGCCCGCAAGCTGTGGGCAATGCCAGCGGTGGAGGATGGCTGCGCGACCTGGGCAGCCATCTGGTGGACCAGGCGTTGCAACTGTTCGGACCGGTGGAGCGGGTGTTCGCCCAATTGCACTACACACCAGAACATCCCACCGTGGACCACGGCTTCTTTGTCTCCCTCACTCATGCCAACGGCGTGATATCGCACCTGTGGGGCAACGCGTTGCAGAACAGCCAGGCGCCGCGATTTCGCGTCAGTGGCAGCCTGGGTTGCTACACCATCGACGGCCTGGACGGCCAAGAAGAAGTGCTGCTGGCCGGCAAGTCGCCGAAAACCGAAGGTGACCACTGGGGCGCTGAGGAGCACCGACGCTGGGGCTGGTTCGAACAAGGGTCGGAGCGTGAGCGGGTGCCGTCGGAGAAGGGCTGCTGGCCCCAATTCTATCGGCAGTTGCAAGCGGCCGTGGTGGGGCAGGGGCCGCTGCCGGTCAACGCCTATGACGCCCTGGAAACCACCCGTATATTGGATGCCGCACGGTTGAGCGCTGAGCGCCAGCAGGTGGTCTCGACAAAAATAGAATAAAATTCTAAAACAAGTTGATATGGAAATTATTTTCTAATACAGTCTTTTCCAGGTTGCATAAAGTACGTCCCGGAACCTACGGGCGACTCAACAAAAACAAGATCAAAAACAACCAGGTACCGTCAGATGAAAATCTTCAACGCTGTACTGCGAGTTTTACGCCCCCTCCAAGCGCCACGCGGACTGCCCCGCGCCCGGCCGTTCTACTTCTCCTTCCTGAATGTGCTGTGCGTCGAAAACCAGGGCGCGCTGGTGTGCTGCATTCCTGGCGCGCCGGTGGTGCGACTGACAGCCGAGTCCTGATCAACGCAACGTCGAAAAAAACCAACAAGAAAGTGGAGACAGACCGTTCATGAAGACCCCGATCCGTTTTACCGCCCTGGCCCTGTCCATGCTGCTGGCCAGTGGCGTTGCCGGCGCCGCCGACCTCAAGGTGGGCGTGACGATGTCCGCGTTCGATGACACCTTCCTCACTTACCTGCGCGAGGACATGGACAAGCAAGCCAAGTCCTATCCAAAAGGCGATGGCGTGCAACTGCAGTTCGAAGATGCCCGCGCCGATGTGGTCAAGCAGTTGAGCCAGGTCGAGAACTTCATCAGCCAGAAGGTCGACGCGATTATCGTCAACCCGGTCGATACCGCGTCGACCAAGAACATCATCAGTGCCGCCACCAAGGCGGGTATCCCGCTGGTGTTCGTCAACCGCCGTCCTGACCAGAAAGACTTGCCCAAGGACGTGGTGGCCGTGACCTCCGATGACGTCGAGGCCGGCCGCCTGCAAATGCAGTACATCGCCGAAAAGCTCGGCGGCAAGGGCAAGATCGTGATTCTTTTGGGCGACCTGGCGAACAACTCCACCACCAATCGCACCAAGGGCGTGAAGGAAGTGCTGGCCAAGTACCCGGACATCAAGATCGAGCAGGAGCAAACCGGCATTTGGTTGCGTGACAGGGGCATGACCCTGGTCAACGACTGGCTGACCCAGGGCCGGGAGTTCAATGCGGTGCTGGCCAACAACGATGAGATGGCGATCGGTGCGTCCATGGCCCTGAGATCGGCCGGCAAGGAAAAAGGCAGCGTGTTGATTGCCGGTGTCGACGGCACGCCCGATGGCTTGAACGCGATCACCAAAGGCGACATGACCGTGTCGGCGTTTCAGGATGCCAAAGGCCAGGCGGTGGGTTCGGTAGAGGCGGCGCGCAAGATGGCCAAGAACGAGCCGGTCGAGCAGAACGTGGTGATCCCGTTCCAGTTGATCACCCCGGACAACGTCAAAGACTTCAAGTAGCCCTGACACCACAACAATAAGCCGGCAGGGCGGTTACGGCCGTCCTGCAGATGGAGTACCTCCCTATGCTTGCTCAAGCCGCCACGTCGCAGCCCGCCGCTCAACCGGCGCTGGCGCTGGACGAACCCTACCTGCTGGAAATCCTCAACATCAGCAAAGGCTTTCCCGGTGTCGTGGCCCTGGACGATGTGCAACTGCGGGTGCGCCCCGGCACGGTGCTGGCGTTGATGGGCGAGAACGGCGCGGGTAAGTCGACGCTGATGAAGATCATTGCCGGCATCTACCAGCCCGACGCCGGCGAGATTCGCCTGCGTGGCAAGCCGATCACCTTTGAAACGCCGCTGGCCGCGCAAAAGGCCGGGATCGCGATGATCCACCAGGAACTCAACCTGATGCCCCATATGAGCATCGCCGAGAACATCTGGATCGGCCGCGAACAGCTCAACAGCCTGCACATGGTCAACCACCGCGAAATGCACCGTTGCACCGCCGAGTTGCTGGCGCGCCTGCGCATCAACCTCGACCCGGAAGAACAGGTCGGCAACCTGAGCATTGCCGAACGGCAGATGGTCGAGATTGCCAAGGCAGTGTCCTACGACTCCGACATCCTGATCATGGATGAACCCACCTCGGCCATTACCGATAAGGAAGTGGCCCACCTGTTTTCGATCATTGCCGACCTCAAGTCCCAGGGCAAAGGCATCGTCTATATCACCCACAAGATGAACGAAGTGTTCGCCATCGCCGATGAAGTGGCGGTGTTCCGCGACGGCCAATACATCGGCTTGCAACGGGCCGACAGCCTGAACAGCGACAGCCTCATCTCGATGATGGTCGGGCGTGAATTGAGCCAGCTGTTTCCGGTGCGCGAAACGCCTATTGGCGAGTTGCTGCTGTCGGTGCGCGACCTGAGCCTGGACGGCGTGTTCAAGGACGTATCGTTCGACCTGCACGCCGGGGAGATCCTCGGTATCGCCGGGCTGATGGGCTCCGGGCGCACCAACGTGGCGGAAACCATTTTTGGTATCACCCCAAGCTCCAGCGGGCAAATCACCCTGGACGGCAAGGCGGTGCGCATTACCGACCCGCATATGGCCATTGAGAAAGGCTTTGCGCTGTTGACCGAGGACCGCAAGCTCAGCGGCCTGTTCCCGTGCCTGTCGGTGCTGGAGAACATGGAGATGGCGGTGCTGCCGCACTATTCGGGCAACGGTTTTATCCAGCAGAAGGCCTTGCGTGCCCTGTGTGAAGACATGTGCAAGAAGCTGCGGGTGAAAACCCCGTCCCTGGAGCAATGCATCGACACCTTGTCCGGTGGCAACCAGCAAAAGGCCTTGCTGGCGCGCTGGCTGATGACCAACCCACGCTTGCTGATCCTCGATGAGCCGACGCGTGGTATCGATGTGGGCGCCAAGGCTGAGATCTATCGCTTGATCGCCTTCCTCGCCAGCGAGGGCATGGCGGTGATCATGATTTCTTCCGAACTGCCCGAAGTGCTCGGCATGAGCGACCGGGTGATGGTAATGCACGAAGGTGAACTGATGGGCACCCTGGATCGCGCCGAGGCGACCCAGGAAAAAGTCATGCAGTTGGCTTCCGGGATGACCGCAGTCCACTGATCTACAGAATAAGAAGGTGATGGGTTATGAACGCAATAACAGACAACAAGCCGGCAACCGCACCGGTCAAGAACCGTCGACGCATGCCCACCGAGCTGAGTATCTTCCTGGTGCTGATCGGTATCGGCCTGGTGTTTGAACTGTTTGGCTGGATCGTGCGCGACCAGAGCTTTCTAATGAACTCCCAGCGTCTGGTGCTGATGATCCTGCAGGTGTCGATCATCGGCCTGCTGGCCATCGGTGTGACCCAGGTGATCATTACCACGGGCATCGATTTGTCGTCCGGCTCGGTGCTGGCCTTGTCAGCGATGATCGCCGCCAGCCTGGCGCAGACCTCCGACTTTTCCCGGGCGGTGTTTCCGTCCCTCACCGATTTGCCGGTGTGGATCCCGGTGGCGATGGGCTTGGGCGTGGGGCTTTTGGCGGGCGCGATCAACGGGAGCATTATTGCGGTCACCGGCATTCCGCCGTTTATCGCAACCCTGGGCATGATGGTCTCGGCCCGTGGCCTGGCGCGCTATTACACCGAAGGTCAGCCGGTGAGCATGCTCTCGGACTCCTACACGGCGATCGGCCATGGCGCGATGCCGGTGATTATCTTCCTGGTGGTGGCGGTGATCTTCCACATTGCCCTGCGTTACACCAAGTACGGCAAGTACACCTATGCCATCGGCGGCAACATGCAAGCGGCGCGCACTTCGGGGATCAACGTCAAGCGTCACTTGATCATCGTCTATAGCATCGCCGGTCTCCTGGCGGGCCTGGCCGGTGTGGTTGCCTCGGCACGTGCAGCGACGGGGCAAGCCGGCATGGGCATGTCCTACGAGCTGGACGCGATTGCCGCCGCAGTGATCGGCGGTACCAGCCTGGCCGGTGGAGTAGGGCGCATCACCGGCACGGTGATCGGCGCGTTGATCCTCGGGGTGATGGCCAGCGGGTTTACCTTTGTCGGGGTGGATGCGTATATCCAGGACATCATCAAGGGCCTGATCATTGTGGTGGCGGTGGTGATCGACCAATACCGCAACAAGCGCAAGCTCAAGCGCTGAGTTCCTGCCCTGTAGGAGCGAGCTTGCTCGCAAAAGCTGCAAAGATAACGCGGGCTTTCTGACTGAACGCGGTGTCCTTGAGTTCTTTGCGAGCAAGCTCGCTCCTACAGGGGATGAGGCACTTTCAACCGTTTGTCTTCTATATAGCTCCACAACACTGAATTTCTTGCTATAAACGCACTCCGATGACCATTCGCCAAGCCCGTCCTGGTGCCTTTGGGGGTTAATCGGGAAAAAATGCCTGTCTTTTCAGTTGCTGCGCCCTCAAGTCGGCCTTAGACTGCCGCCCCTCGTAAATTGAGTGCCGGGTGGCGCTTGAAATGGACGGCGCCCTTCCGAGACCTGCACAGGCCTTGCGGAACGCTCCCTTATTCGCCTTAATGCACGTATTTTTTATAGAGAAATCAATGACAAAGGAAAAGTTGCTGGCCATGCCGGCGGATGACTACATGAATGCCGAACAGCACGCTTTTTTCGAGAAGTTGCTGCAAGACATGAAGGTGGAACACCACGAGCGCATTGAGCAGAACCGTATCGCCATTGAAAGCCTGGACACCCCGGCCGACCCGGCTGACGCGGCTTCTGTCGAAGAAGAGCGCACCTGGCTGGTGAACGCCATTGACCGCGACCAGCGCATGCTGCCGCAACTTGAGCGTGCCCTGGAACGCATCAAGGAAGATTCCTTTGGCTGGTGTGACGACAGCGGCGAGCCTATCGGCCTCAAGCGCCTGCTGATCAGCCCCACCACCAAGTACTGCATCGAAGCGCAAGAGCGCCACGAGCAGATCGACAAGCACCAGCGTCAAGCTTGATCTGATGAATGGGGCGGCACTCGAGCTGGCCGTCCCCGTCTCTACATTGTTGCTGTTTATGCAATGAAGCTATTCCGCAGATAGCTTTTTCCAACTGGAATAAAACCGTAGCATGGCCAACATTGTTAGCCAGCTAACTAATGCTGCGGAGAAGCTCCATGCAAAACAAAGTCGATGTGGCCGTGATGATCGGCAGTGGCGTGCCTGAAACCCTTCGTGCCCTGGGCCAGCGCGCCTGCTGGGTGGTGTTGCTCAACGGTGAGCAACGCGGCACCGCGTTCGCCAGCCGGGACGAGGCGCAGGAATGCCAGGCTGCCTGGCAAGCGCTGTTACGCAGTGAAGAGTCAGACAGCCTGCATTGAATCAAACGTGGGGACGTTCATGCAGCAGCGCATTGAGGTCATCCACTGCGGGCGCCCATTCTGCGTCGACGTGCAATTGTTCCCTGAGGAAGTTCGCCTGCTGTTCGCTCCAGAATGGCGCGTCGATGAGTTTTACCTCATCGGGCAGGCGATGTTCGGCGGTGAAACGTTCGATGGCTTCCTGGCTGGAATCCAGGCCCAGTTGTTCGAACAGGGTTTCAAGGGTTGGGGTCGTGGTGTCCATAACGTTCTCCAAGCGGGTTTATCGTCATGCATGTGAGGGCTTGGGGGACGCCAGAGTTCTATCGGATTGTCAGGAATTGAGCGCGCCGCAATCCACGGCGGCTTTCAGTGCCTTGGCCGCCTCTTTGCCAGCGACGGCTGCTGCGTCGGCGGTTTTGAACCAGCGGTCTTTTTCCACTTGGTGCGCGGTGACCTTGTTCAGCGGTGGTTTGGCTCGCATGATGATGACCGCTTGAAACTCACCGTCTACTTCTCTCGCATCGCCGTGGATAATAAATTCGCCAATATCAAATTCCGTCACGTATGGCTTTCCCTTCAAGGTAACTGCGTTGATGAAACCTGACCCGCGGGGGGCAAACTTCCATGGACAGGCCAGTATGGCAGTTGTTGAGGGGCAGTGGCGCGGTAAAGTCATCCAGGCGACGAAACGATTCCGCCGCCTGAGGCGTATAGCTTGGCTTCAAGGGACTTGGCCAGTTCGCAGGCTTTGATGTGATCGCTGCGAAACCCCTTGATCTTGCCGCTGGGCACTTCAAGAATATGAAAAAAGTTCTTTCCTGCGGGTACAACTTGGTAAAGCACTGAATTGGAGTACCCATTCAGGTTCAGCAGGCAGTAGTATTGCTGTTCGTCGGGACATGGTGAACGAGTGTGGAAAGACGTAGCGTCGTGTTGACGTCGTTGCATGCTCAGCTCCTGTCGATCGATCCGGTTAGCTTGTCTGCGATGTTTCGGGTGGTTTTCACCCTGGTTGCTGTTCTAGTATTGTCGTCGGTAGTTCGTGACTGGTTCCATGCCCAGATGTTTTTTTGTGTTGGGATGTCGGAAAACTGCATTTTTAATTGGGTTATTCTCTGAAGTCGGCAGACCCGTATTCTCGGGTCGTTGAACCTGTGATTTGCTGTATCACGGTTGACTTCGCATGAGGTCCGCCGTTGAGGTTTGTACTAGCCTTACGAGTTCTCTTCAGTTTTTTAATGACTCTGTATCGTGTCGTAACGGCCATTTTTTTGTGCTGTTCGCTTTGGCGGCCAGTGCTTTTTTGATGTGGGGGCGTTTCCTTGGCAGTCAGTAATCTGGATATGCACGCGTTATTCGTGCTGGGTGATTTGCGCGCAAAGTTGGTCAAGCAGTTTCAATCCCGGTTTGTCTACGTCACTGAACAGACGCCGGAAGGTATTTATATCGCCGAGATCGATACCGAAACGGCGCTGGTCGTGGATGACAAGCCACGTCTGGAACTCAAAGTGGGTGACCATTTTCGCGCGGCGGTGTTGCCCAGCCGTGAAGGTGGAAAGTTCGAATTGAGGTTTCGCGATATCAAGTTGACTGTGTACGGCATCGGCGACTATGCCTTTGTGTCGTCGAACGAAGGCCAGGGTATCGTGTTCAAGGAAGGCCACAGCGTGATGCTGGTATTCGCTGCCCACGATCAATTGCAAGAAGGGTTGACCAAAACCCTGAAAGCCGTGACGGGCAAAGCCGCCAAATGGCGCAAGGGTGAGCTGGTGACCTTCAAGGCCAGCGAGTAGGCGCTGAACATGTTGTGCCTCTTTGTCTTTTGGAACCTCTACTACAGTTGAGTTGACTTAACTATTCAGAGGCTTCGCGCATTTGCAGCAAAGCCGTTCGCCATGACTGCGAAAACGCGAGGTGCAAAGGCATGAAAGGATTGAAGTCACTGCTGGCGATGGGCCTGACGACCCTGAGTCTGTCATTGCCGGTATCGGCCGCCCAGGCGCCGGTGCATTTTGCCGACCTGAACTGGGAAAGCGGCAGCCTGATCACAGAAGTACTGCGTTTTATCGTCGAGAAGGGCTATGACCTGCCCACCGACACGTTGCCTGGCACCACCATCACCCTGGAAACCGCCCTGGCCAAGAATGATATCCAGGTGATCGGCGAGGAGTGGGCAGGCCGCAGCCCTGTGTGGGTCAAGGCGCAAGCCGAAGGCAAGGTGGCGGGCCTGGGCGATATCGTCAAAGGCGCTACCGAAGGCTGGTGGGTGCCGGAATACGTGGTCAAGGGTGACCCCTCTAAAGGACTCAAGCCCCTGGCACCAGATTTGAAAAGCGTACAGGACCTGGCGCGCTACAAGGACGTGTTCAAAGACCCGGAGTCCCCAGGCAAGGGGCGCTTTCTCAACAGCCCCATCGGCTGGACCTCCGAGGTGGTCAACAAACAGAAGCTCAAGGCTTATGGGCTGGACGACAGCTACGTGAACTTCCGCAGCGGTTCGGGGGCGGCGCTGGATGCGGAGATTGCCTCGTCGATTCGCCGGGGCAAGCCCGTGCTGTTCTATTACTGGTCGCCGACCCCGTTGATGGGGCGCTATAAATTGATCCAGCTGGAAGAACCGCCATTTGATGCAGATGCGTGGAAGACCCTGACTGACGCCGACAACCCGAACCCGAAGCCGACACGCTCATTGGCTTCCAAGCTGAGCATTGGCGTTTCGACGCCGTTCCAGCAGGAACACCCACAGATTGCCCAGTTCTTCGAGAAGGTCGAGTTCCCCATCGAGCCGCTTAACAAAGCCTTGGCGACGATGAGCGAACACCACACGCCGCCTCGGGAGGTCGCCCAGGCGTTCCTCAAGGAACATCCGCAAGTGTGGAAGGCCTGGTTGACGGACGATGTGGCGCAGAAGGTCGAGGCGAGCCTCCAGTAACCGGCGGTCTTTGTATCGAGCGAAGATCAAGATGTGGGAGCTGGCTTGCCTGCGATGACTGAGTGTCAGACAACATATTTTTATGCTGACCCACCGCTATCGCAGGCAAGCCAGCTCCCACATTCAATTGCATTTCAAGTCAACGGTCGTTGCAGCGTTAGAACTTGGTCTGTACGGCCAGCTCAAACGTCCTCGGTGATCCCAGATAGTACGCCGGCGACACATGGGCAAACTCTGCGTACACCTCGTTAGTCAGGTTACGCACGCGCCCGGTTACCGAGGTGTTCGCATCCAGCTTATAGCGCAGGAAGGTGCCGAACAGCGTATAGGCCGGTACGGTCTGGGTATTGGCATTGTCCGCGTACACCTGGGCGACATACCGCGCATCCACCCCACCTTGCCAATCCTCGGCAAAATCGTAGGTCAGCCATAGGTTACCCACGCGCTTGGGCACGTTGGTCGGCGTATTGCCCTTACGCGACACCACCTCGCCGCTGGCGGTTTTTTCGTTGAACTCATCGTACTGCGCGTCCACCCAGGCGAAGTTGCCTTCGGCCAATAGCCTCGGCGTGATGTGCAACGAGCTGGCCAGTTCGATGCCCTTGGACGACTGCGCGCCCACCGGGATGCTGTTGGTCGGGTCCAGCGGGTCGGTGACGGCAAAGTCCTTGCGTTCGATCTTGTAGGCGGCGACCGTGGCGGAGCCCCGACCTTCCAGGTAATCGAACTTGTTGCCGATTTCCCATTGCTTGCCCGTGGACACGTCGAACACCTGGGTGGTGGTATTGGGCTGTTCGACGGCGGTGCTGTATTGCACATAGACGTTGGCGGACGGGATGAACTGATAGGTCAGGCCCACCCGGCCCGTCACCGGCTCCCAACTGCGCTTGAAGTGCCGCGAGTTGGTGGCGGTGATGGTGCGGTGGTTGGTCACGTCCAGGTCGATGGCGTCATAGCGCAGGCCGGTCAGCAGCGAGAGCTTATCCGTCAGTCCCAGACGGTTTTCCACGAACAGTGCCTTGGTGGTTACTTGGTTGGTCTTGTCCTTGACGAAACCTGGCTGGGTACCGGGAATATCATAGAAGTGCCCTGGGTCGTAGTGGTTAGGGTCCACGGTACTTTTGCCCGGCACGTTCAAGGGGCTGTTGGTGGTGCTGTTGACCTTGTACTCAAAACCACCCGACCGGGTGGTGGCAAGGCCGAACACGCTCGTGTCATGGCGCAGTTCGAACTGGTTGCCGTTCTGCTCGCCCTGATGCCGCACCTGATAGGCCGTTGAGCGGTTCACCGCGCTGTTGTCGGCGTTGTACTGGTAGGTCTCCAGGTTGCGATAGTCGCGCTGGCTGTCGAGGTGATAGAGGGTATTTTTCAGTGTGGTGCTGTCGTTGATCCGGTAGTCGATGATTGAACGTGCCCAGATCGTGCGTTGCTCATAACGGCCGTCGGCAACGTTGTAGTTATTGAAGCGGTTGTGCTTGTCGATCTTCAGTTCACCGGCCTTGGGGTTGAGCACCGGCGTACCCCAATACGGGCTGTCTTCATGTTCGTCCTGATATTCCAGGGCCAGGGTGTGGGACAGGTTGGGGGTGAGGTCGCTGAGCAGGGAAAACGCCACGCTCCAGGCATCGCGCTGGTCGCGGTCGATGTAGCTGTGGTTGGTGTTGCGGCTCACATCCAGGCGGGCGTAATGCTGCACCTCGGCACCGGGTTCGGTCAGCGCATGGTTGAGGCCGAACGCCAGACCGGCGGTGTCGTAGCTGCCATAGCTCAGTTGGCCTTCGATGGCCTGTTCCTCGCGGTTTGCCAGCTTGGTCACGTAGTTCAGCGAGCCACCCACTGAGCCTGCGCCGTTGATCAAGGAGGAGGGGCCGCCTACCAGTTCGACGCGGTCATAGATCCACGCATCCACCGGCCGCGCCAGGCCCGTGGCGACATTGATGCCGTTGAACATCTGGGTGATCTGGCTACTGGTAAACCCTCGGTACGAGACAAAACCGCCAAAACCGGGCGGGGCGCTGGCGTTGACACCGGGCAGGGTATTGGCCGCATCGCGGAAGGTCTTGGCGCCGTGGCGCTCGATATCGTTGCGGTTGGCGATGGCCACTGACGCCGGGGTTTCCCGCACGCTCAGGCCCAGGCGCGAGGCCATGCCGCTGGATTGGTCCAGGGCCAGCCCAGGCTCGGCACTTTGCTCGCCGTCAATGGTGGTCGGGGCCAACTCAAGGGCCGAGGCGCAAACAGGCAGGCAGCCGAACAGGCCCGCCAGCAGGGGTAAATGTTTCATGGTTGGAATCCTGAAAACTTGGCTCGAAAACAACGCACTGCTACCCGTACTCCTGACGGAAACGGGGCGATGCAGATCAGTAAGCGCAGGGATCAGGCAAGGGCAGGTGGCGCGCGCGGATTAGCCGCAGACCAGGTGAAGCGGGCAGGGATGTCAGCGGCAAGCACCACCGCAGCAGGCGGTGCATGGGGTTGCGGCAGGACCGCCACATTCAGGTGGGAGTTGAGCGCCGGGCCCATGCCGCCGGTAGAACACAGCGGGCAACCAAACGCCTTCGACAGCGTTGGCAGGTTCTCGTCCGTCGAGTTGCTGGGCAGCGGCGCCTGGGTACGTGGGTCGACCGTACAGAACTGGCCGCTGATGCCGTTGAGCTGCATCCCCACCCTTTGCCCATGACCAATACTGCAGGCGAACACATTGAACAGGACGCAGCAGTAGAGCATCCAGGCAATGAGTGAACGGTCGGCACGGGCAAGTTTCATGGGGCGGCACTTTATCATCAGCGACCGACGAAATGCCTGCAAAAAAACTCAGGGCGGCTATCCTCATTCGCACATTTTTGTGGAGCGCCGACCATGAGCTTTGTGATTGCGCGGTGGATCGTCGGGGTATTTACCTTCATCAGCATGGTGCATCTGTATTGGGCTGCGGGTGGCAAGCTCGGCAGCCTGGCCGCTATCCCGCAACTGCCCGGAGAGTTTGCCAGCGGGCCCAGGCCGGCGTTCAAACCGTCGGCGCTGGGCACTTTTCTGGTGGCGATGGGGCTGGTGGCGATTGCCTTGCTTGTGTGCCTGCGCGCCGGGCTGTATTTCTCGCCGGTGTCCCATGGGGCGTTGCAGTGGGGCATCAGCGCGATTGCCGTGCTGATGTTTGCCCGAGCGATAGGGGATTCGGAGCTGGTGGGGTTCTTCAAGAAGGTCGGCGGGTCGCGGTTCGCTCGTCTGGACACCTACTTCTATTCGCCGTTGTGCCTGGTGTTGGGCGCCGGCTTGCTGGTAGTCGCCTGGACCTGAGCCTGAGCCCACAGATACCAGGCTGACACCGCGCAATCCAAAGGTGGGAGCTGGCTTGCCTGCGATGCAGGCACCTCGGTCTATCAACCAAACCGGGTCGATCCCTTCGCAGGCAAGCCAGCTCCCACCTTCAGCCGCGTTCGACAGGTAACCCCGAGCGCCACCAAGCCACGCTGGCCGCCATTTGATTCACCTCCAAGTATTTCCCAGACAAAACACACCCCCGGTTTTATAGCGCTTGACCTTCCCAGTATGGCAAGCCGGATAAAAACCCACGTGTCGGTTTGTCTTGAAAATTCCAAGGAGGGTGAACGATGTACACCAAACCAGTCAGCCTGATCACCGGGGTGTTGGCCGTAGCGTTGACGCTGGGCGGATGCTCAGACAATTCACCGCCAGCCGCGGCCGCCAAGCCCCCTGGCGTGCCGGTAGCCCAGGTGGTGGCGCGTGCGGTGACGCCGTTTGTGGAGTACACCGGTTCGTTGACCGCCATCGACCAGGTTCAATTGCGCCCGCGAGTCAGTGGCTATCTGCAAAGTGTCAGCGTGCCTGAAGGGCAGTTCGTGGCCAAGGGCAGTCCATTGTTTGTGATCGATCCGCGTATGTTCCAGGCGGCAGTGAACGCAGCCAAGGCACGTCTGCGCGAGGCCGAGGCCAATGCGTTGCTGGCCCAGGCCGAGCATGGCCGTGCCGAGCAGTTATATGCCAAGAAGGTGGTGGCACGTGATCGTCTCGACACCGCCGTTGCTTCGTTGAACGCCGGCAGAGCGCAGGTGGAGGCCGCCAGGGCTGCGCTGGATACGGCCCAACTGGACCTGAGTTACACCCGCGTCACCGCACCTATCAGCGGGCGTATCGACCGCGCCCTGGTGACGGAAGGCAACTATGTCACCCGTGGGGAAACAGCGCTGACCACGATTGTTTCCATTGACCCCTTGCATGTGTATTTCGATGTGGATGAACGCACCTACCTGCATTCGTTGGCAGCGACGCGGCAACACGCCGGGTCCAAGGGCGAACAAGCCGCCAAGGTCATGGTGGCGATGCTCAACGACACCACGTATGCACGAGCCGGTCGCGTGGATTTTCTGGCCAACTCGGCTGACCGCAAGACCGGCACGGTGCGCGTGCGTGCGGTGGTGGAAAACCCGGATGGGCGCTTGACGCCGGGGCTGTTCGCCAAGGTCAAGCTGGACACCGGCGCGGCGCAACCCCGGGTGTTGATTGCCGACCATTCCATCGGCACCGACCAGGGCCGTCGCTATGTGCTGGTAGTCGGTGAAGGTGATAAAACCGAATACCGCCCGGTGGAACTGGGCCCAGTGGTCGACGGCCTGCGGGTCATCGAACAGGGGCTGCAACCGGGCGAGCGCATTGTCGTCAAAGGGCTGGTGCGCCCCGGCATGCAGGTGACACCGCTGGCCGCCAGCATCGAGGGCAAGCCGCTTGAGGCGCCGCTGGCGGTGGGGGGCGTGCAATGAGCTTCCCACGCTTTTTCATTGACCGACCGATCTTCGCCATTGTCCTCTCGGTGTTGATGATGATCGGCGGCATCGTGGCCTTCTTCCATTTGCCGTTGAGCGAATACCCGGCCGTCACGCCGCCCACGGTGCAAGTGACCGCGTCGTATCCGGGGGCCAACCCGCAGGTGATTGCCGAGACGGTGGCAGCGCCGCTGGAACAGGTGATCACCGGGGTCGAGGGCATGCTTTACATGACCTCGCAGTCGGCCACCGATGGCCGCATGATCCTGACCGCGACCTTCGCCCAGGGCACCAACGCGGACATGGCGCAGATCCAGGTGCAGAACCGTGTTTCGCGAGCTTTGCCGCGCTTGCCCGAAGAGGTGCAGCGCCTGGGCGTGGTCACGCAGAAGACCTCGCCGGACATCCTCATGGTGGTCCACCTGCTGTCCCCCGACCAACGTTATGATCCGCTCTATATCTCCAACTATGCCTACCTCCAGGTGCGCGATGAGCTGTCACGCCTTCCGGGGATCAACGATGTACTGGTGTGGGGCGCGGGTGAATACAGCATGCGCCTGTGGCTCGACCCGGACCTGATCGCCGCCCGAGGCTTGACCGCCGGTGATGTGATTGCTGCCGTGCGCGAGCAGAACGTGCAAGTGGCCGCCGGCTCGGTCGGCCAGGCGCCGGACTCTACTGCGGCGTTCCAAGTCACGGTCAATACCCTCGGGCGCCTGACGGACGAAGAGCAGTTCGGCGATATCATCATCCGCACCGGCGATAACGGCCAGGTCACGCGCCTGCGTGATGTGGCCCGTATCGAGATGGGTGCCGATGCCTACGCGCTGCGCAGCCTGTTGGACGGCGAGCCGGCGGTGGCCTTGCAGATCATCCAGAGCCCAGGGGCCAATGCCCTCGATGTGGCGCAGTCGGTGCGCGAGACCATGCAGCGTCTGCAAACCAACTTCCCCGAGGGGCTGGTGTCGCGGATTGCCTATGACCCCACCGTGTTTGTGCGCGCTTCGCTGGAGTCGGTGGCCATCACGCTGATGGAAGCGATCCTGCTGGTGGTGATCGTGGTGGTGGTGTTCCTGCGCAACTGGCGTGCGTCGCTGATTCCTTTGATGGCCGTGCCGGTGTCGATCATTGGCACCTTTGCGGTCATGCACCTGATGGGCTTCTCCCTCAATACCTTGTCGCTGTTTGGCCTGGTGCTGTCGATTGGCATCGTGGTCGACGATGCCATCGTGGTGGTGGAGAACGTCGAGCGGCATATCGAGAACGGCGAGGAGCCGATGCAGGCTGCGCGACGGGCGATGGGCGAGGTCACCGGCCCTATCATTGCGATCACCTCGGTGCTGGCGGCGGTGTTCATTCCCACCGCGTTTCTCAGTGGCCTGCAAGGCGAGTTCTATCGGCAATTTGCGCTGACCATCGCGATTTCCACCATTCTCTCGGCGGTCAACTCGTTGACCCTCAGCCCGGCGCTGGCCGGCCTGTTGCTGCGGCCACGGCATGCGGCCTTGGTGCATGACCCGCGCAGCCTGCGTGGTCGCGCCACGCGGCTGCTTGAGGTGCTGGGCCGGCCGTTTCAGCGAGCGCCACAAGCCTATGGCAATACCGTGCGCAAGGTCGTCGGCCGTCGCGGCGTGGCGCTGTTGGCTTACGGCGGTTTGCTCGCGTTGACCTGGTTCGGCTTCAACGCGGTACCGGCCGGCTTCGTGCCGATGCAAGACAAATACTACCTGGTCGGCATCGCCCAACTGCCGAACGCGGCCTCGTTGGAGCGTACCGATGCGGTGGTGCGGCAAATGTCGAAAATCGCCCTGGATGAGCCGGGGGTCGAGAGCGTCGTGGCGTTCCCGGGGCTGTCGGTCAACGGCTTCGTCAACGTCCCGAATGCGGCGGTGATGTTTGTGATGCTTGATCCGTTCAAAGAGCGCACCTCGCCGGATATGGCGGCGGTCGCCATCGCCGGGCGTCTGCAAGCCAAGTTTGCGAGCATCCCCGACGGCTTCCTCGGCGTGTTCCCGCCGCCACCGGTGCCGGGGCTCGGGGTGACCGGGGGCTTCAAGCTGCAGGTCGAGGACCGTGGCGGCGTCGGGCTTGAGGCGCTGGTGCAGCAGACCCAGGTCCTGATGACCAAAGCCACTGAGTCAGGCCAAGTGGCCGGGCTGATGACCAGCCTGGACGTCAATGCGCCGCAACTGAATGTCGACATCGACCGCACCCAGGTCAAGAGCCAGGGCGTGCGCCTGGCGGATGTGTTCGAGTCGCTGCAGGTCTATCTGGGGTCGCTGTACGTTAACGACTTCAACCGGTTTGGCCGCACCTACAAAGTCACGGCCCAGGCCGATGCGGACCACCGCATGCAGGCCGAAGCCATTGGCCGCCTGCAGGTGCGCAATGCCGCCGGGGACATGCTGCCGTTATCAGCGTTTGTCACGGTCACGCCGAGCTCCGGGCCTGACCGGGTGATTCACTACAACGGCTATCCCTCGGCGGATATCTCTGGCGGCGCGATGCCTGGGGTCAGCTCCGGGCAGGCGGTTGCGCTCATGGAGCGCCTGGCCCAGGAGGTACTGCCCGAGGGCGTGACCTATGAATGGACAGATTTGACCTACCAGCAAAAGCTCGCCGGGTCATCGGCCCTGTTTATTTTCCCGCTGTGTGTGTTGCTGGCGTATCTGATCCTTGCCGCGCAGTACAACAGTTGGCTGCTGCCGTTGGCGGTGTTGCTGATCGTGCCCATGTGCCTGCTCAGCGCAATCCTCGGCGTGTGGCTGGTGGAGGGCGACAACAACGTGTTCGTGCAGATCGGGTTGGTGGTGCTGGTGGGCTTGGCGGCGAAGAACGCCATCCTGATCGTCGAGTTTGCCCGCAGCCTCGAAGCCGAAGGCGCCAGCCCATTGGAAGCGGTGATCCACGCCTGTCAATTGCGCCTGCGCCCGATCCTGATGACGTCCCTGGCGTTTATCGCCGGCGTAGTCCCGCTGGTATTTGCCAGTGGGGCAGGCGCCGAGATGCGCCATGCCATGGGGGTTGCGGTGTTTGCCGGGATGTTGGGCGTGACGCTGTTCGGTCTGTTCCTGACGCCCGTGTTCTATGTGGTGATGCGCAGCCTGGCGCTGCGCGTGCAGCGCCAGGGGGCGAGTCCGAAGGTGCAGCTAAAGGAGAGCGCATCATGAAACAGGCGTATCCAGCTTTTCTGTTGTCGTTGACCCTGCTGGCCGGTTGCGGCTCGGTTGGGCCTGATTACTCCGCGCCGGTGCTGCCTGCTGCGCAGCGGGCGACGAGCTTCGGCGCGCCCATCGCCGGGCTTGGTCCGGGCGAGGTAGAGGTGCAGTGGTGGCAAGTGTTCGACGAGCCGGCACTGAGCCAATTGATCCAACGGGCACTGGCGGCCAACCACGACATCGGCATCGCTGCCGCGCGACTGGACGAAGCCAAGGCGTTGCTGCGCGAAAGCCGCCAAGGCTTCCTGCCCAGCGGCGGCGCTGCCCTGGGCTACGAGCACCGCCAGCGTAGCGAGGTCGAGACTCCCTTCGGCGAGCAGCGCTCTATTGAAACCACCCGCGCGGAGGTGGATGCAGCCTGGGAAATCGACTTGTTTGGGCGCGTGCGTCGCTCGGTGGAGGCGGCCCAGGCCCAGGCGGGGTCGCGTCAGGCATTGCTGCGCAGCGTGCAAGCGAGCGTCGCGGCGACGGTCGCGGCAACCTGGTTCGAGTTACAAGGGATCGAAGCCGAACAGGCGGTGGTCGCGGATATCAGCCAGAGTCAGCGCGACAGCCTGGGCCTGGTGGGGCAGATGGTCAGCGTCGGCGCCGCCACCGAATTCGACCGGCTGCGGGCCGAGGCCTTGTTGCGCAATGTCGAGGCGGTAGCGCCTGACCTGGAGCGACGTCGCGCCAAGTCAACCAACGCGCTGGCGGTGCTGCTGGGGCAAGCGCCCCAGGGGTTCAAGCCACCGCTGGCCCGGCCTGGGCGTGAAACCTTGAACCTGCGCACGTTGCAGGTGGGAGACCCGGCCGGCTTGCTGGCGCGCCGCGCCGATATTGCCACGGCCGAACGCACGCTGGCGGCTGCGACCGCGCAGATTGGCGTGGAAACCGCTGGCTTGTATCCGGACATCCAGGTGCAGGGCTCTATCGGTTTACTGGCCGGAAGTCTCAGCGCCCTGGGCGATGCGGGCATGCAGTCGAACTTTATCGCGCCGGTGATTCGCTGGTCGTTGCTGGACACCGGGCGCGTACGAGCGCGGATTGCCGCCAGCGAAGCGCGCACCCAAGCTGCCTTGATCGCTTATGACCAGACCGTGTTGCGAGCCCTGCAGGAAACCGATGATGCGTTCCAGGCCAACCGTACGGCCGGTAATGCCCTGGGCCTGCGGCTGCTGGAAGCGGCGGCCAATCGTGAGGCAGCCAGCTTTGCGCGTGAGCGGTTTGCGCAAGGTGAAGGGGTGTACCTGGATGTGCTTGAGGCCGAACGCGCGGACTTCACCAGCCGCCGGGCGTTGACGGCGGCGCGCACGGAACAGCGCTTGGCGGTGGTGGGGATCTATAAGGCGCTGGGTGGTGGGTGGGAGGTCTGTGAGCGGGCGGGGCAGGCGTGCCAGGGGGCCACGGTGTTGCGCTAACGTGGACCTGTGGGAGCTGGCTTGCCTGCGAAGACGGCCTCACAGTCAACGTAGCTGGATTGTGTACATATCCATTCCTGCGGTAACGGCCACTTAGGGT